>PLJQ01000372.1 GCA_003140275.1 Limisphaerales bacterium | reverse complement strand
ACATGAGCGCCGCGGCGATCGCGGCCAATGCGCCGGGCATCATGGCGCCGGCTTCGTGACCGTAATTGCCCCGGATGCCCCAGCCGATGGACAACGACAACAGAACCAGGAGGACTGACGATGTACGAAATGACGGCGGCCTCATCACTGTGATCTGAGTCATGATCGAAATTTTACCAGCCCGTCACCTTGATGGCAATGACCACCAACAGTTCTATCAAAGTGAAACCATTTCCGCCGGTTTTATTCGTGATGCGGGGTTGGTCGTTCCTGACAACACCTGAACTCCAGCCGTGCGCAAAATCAAAAAGACTGTTCAGTTTCGAGTCCTGTCAAAACCAGAAGCGTTAAGATGCACAGGCACACCGCCTTTGAAATAGTGGCCGTCATAATTTTATTGGAATTGGGAGGATCCACGCAAAATGCTATAAGATACATTGTTCGTCGGCTAGAGCACCGCCACCGCTTCGATTTCGATTTGATTTCCGGGCGGCGCGAGCTCAGTCACGCCCACGGCGGTCGAAGCGGGATAAGGCCTCACGAGATATTCCTTGCGCACTTTGCGATAGACCGGGAGGTCGCGGCTGAAGTGCGTGAAGTAAGCGCGCAGGATCACGAGGTTCGCCATCGAGCCGCCGGCTTGTTCGAGGATCACTTTAATGCGCTCAAACGTTTGGCGGAACTGCGTTTCCAGGTCGGCGCTGTAATCGCGCGGGCCCTGGCCGGAGACAAAAACGAGGCGCTGGCCTTCGGCGAGGATGCCCGGGGTGTAACCGACATCTGCGGCGGGAGCGTCGGGCGGATTCAGGCCTTTGATCTTCACGGCGCGAGACTGTTGAGTCGTCGGCTTCGGGTCGTCGGCTGCGTTGGCGAGGGTCGGAAGTCCACCCGCAAGTCCGAGCAGCCCGGCGGCGAGAAACGTTCGACGGTCGTGCGAACGCTTACACTGGGATTTGGCTTTCACGCTCGCTCCATTGTGAGCTTACCAAGGCGCATTTACAAAGCGAGAATATTCGCAGAAAACGACACGCGCAATTCAAGGTGGTGTGGCTTCCATATTTGGAACTTGCGGTTTCGGAAAGACGGAATCAGGGGCGGTCATCGACTTCGACATTTCCGGTCGCCAGGTGAAGTTTCAAGGCGGTCCGGCGACTACTCCGTTGTGCGCGGAATCAGCGTGATCGCGCGCAGGTCCATCACGGCGGGGCCGGGCTTGGTAATGGGCTTCACCGAAACGGTGTAGTCGCCGGGTTTGTCCAACTTCACGGTGCCGATCTTACGGTTGACGAAATTGGTGAACGCACCGGTGTCGGGAACTTTGTCGATGAGGGTCTGCTCGCCAATGGTGACGGTGTAATCGCTGCCGCCGCTGCCTTTGCCGCAGGCCTGGGTGAGTTCAACCGTAAAGCTGCCGGGCGTGCGCAGTTTGAAATCCCAACTTACCCAGTCGTCCGCCTTGGTCCAATAGCCGATGGTGTTTTTGTGCGGCTGCGGCTCGTAGCGGATGGTCGTGCCGTGAGTCGTGGCGTCTTTGGCACGCAGTATGACCGAACCATCGACTGCCTGGCGGATGACGTTGGTGGACCCCCTGGATTCGACGCGTGGTTTGATTTCTTCGGCCCGTGAGAAGATGACGCTGGACAACAATGCTGAAATACAAATGCAGGCAGTAAGGTGCTTATTTATTTTCATGGGCAATACATTTGAGCGGACATTGGGTATATCCGGAGCGTGCATTTCTATTTGAGCATCGCTTCGGCGTGTTTGCGGGCGGCGTCGGTGTGGCCACCCAGCATACGGGCGAGTTCGATCACACGCTCTTTTTTGTCGAGCAAAGCGATTTCAGAAATCGTGCGCCCGGCTTTGATTTCTTTATTCACGACATAATGCGCCGAAGCGTTGGCCGCCACCGGCGCCAGATGAGTAATGCAGATGACCTGGTGTCGCCGGGCAATCTGCAGCATTTTCTCGCCGACGGCGTTCGCGGTCTCGCCACCGATGTTGGCGTCCACTTCATCAAACACCAGCAGCGGAATTTCGTCTTCGGCGGCGAGCACGGTTTTGAGCGCCAACATCACGCGAGCCATTTCGCCGGAGGAAGCAATGGCCCGCAACGGAAGCGCCGGCTCGCCGACGTTGGGCGCGAACTGAAACTCGACACTGTCAAAGCCGGAAGCAGTGGGTTGCTCCACGCTGGTAATAGCCACGTCGAAATGACTTTGCCGAAAACCAAGATCCGCCAGTTGTTTGCCGACAGCCTTGCTGAGTTGCGGGAGGATCCGCCGGCGTTGTGCGGAAAGCGCTTGTCCGGTGTGCGCAATTTCGACATCGAGTTTCTGCAAGGCGGCATTGATGCGGTTCAGTTCGCCATCGCGCTGCTCAAGTTGTTGTAGTTTTTGACGGGTTTCTTCGCCAAAGGCGATGACCGCATCAAGGGTCGCCCCGTATTTGCGCTTCAAAGAATGCAGGAGATTCAAACGATCTTCGAGCTCCTGAAGTCGCGCCGGGTCGATCTCCACTTTTTCAGCGTAGTGAAAGAGGTCGCTCTGAACATCGCGCAGCGCGGCAACGGCCTGCTCGTGCAACGACAGGAGACAATTGGCAGCCGGATCGACGCGTTGAATTTCCTGCAGCGTGCGGCCCAGAACGACGGCTTGCGCGAGCAGCGAGTTTTCATTTTCACTCAGCAACGCGCACGCAGTCTGGCTCAGTTGCAAAAGTTTCGCGGCATTGCTGACGCGTTGATATTCCTGTTCCACTTGGGCCTCTTCGTCCGGCAAAAGCCGGGCGGAAGTGATTTCGTTGACTTGAAAGCGAAGGAGATCAAGTTGCTGCACGTACGTTTTTTCGTCCACGATGAGCGCAGTCTTCTCGGTTTCAAAAACGGCTCGACGGCGGACCAGTTCGGCAAAAGCCTCGCGTTGAGTTTGCAGCGTACCAAAAGCGTCGAGGATGGCGAGTTGTCTCGCGGGATGAAGCAACGATTGGTGATCATGCGGACCGTGAATATCGACCAGCCACTCGCCCAGCGCGGCCAGGACGTTGAGCGTGGTGGGCGAGCCGTTGATGAACTGGCGATTGGTGCCGTTCACGGTGAAAGTCCGCTTCAGCACAAGTTGATGTTCTTCGCACGGCTCCAGACCATTTTCTTCGATAAACGATTTGAGCGGAGCGCCAAGTCGTGAGACGTCAAAAACCGCCTCGACTGAACAGCCGTCGCTGCCGCTCCGGATCAGCGTGCGGTCGGCTCGCTCACCGAGCACCAGGTTCAGCGCACCGATGACGATGGATTTGCCGGCTCCTGTCTCGCCAGTGATGACATTGTAGCCCGGCGACAGTTCCAGAGTTAAATCCTCCACTAGGGCAAGATTTTTGATGCGCAACGTCGTCAGCATGGCAGAATTCGTTCGCGCTGAATCTGGCGGTTATGTTAACATTCGGCAAAAGAAATTTTATTCATGGCTTTTTCATTCACGTTTCTCGGTTCGGGAACCTCCCAAGGCGTGCCGATCATTGGCAAAGAATATCCACCGGAGTTTCTGGCCAATCCGAAGAATCACCGAACGCGCCCTTCTATTTACGTGGCCACCGGGCAGGTCAAACTGGTGGTGGACACGACGCCAGAATTTCGGATTCAGATGCTGCGCGAGAACATTCGTTGGTTGGATGCGGTGATTTTCACGCATTCCCATGCCGATCACATCATGGGCCTGGATGATTGCCGGCGCTTCTGCGATTTGCGCGGTAGCAAACCGCTGCCGGTTTACGCCAGTGAAGGGACGATGAAGGATTTGAAGCGGGTGTTTGCGTACGCCTTCAACGGCGGACCGATTCCACGGGGCTATTTTCATCCCGATCCACGCGTCATTGACGGGCCGTTTGAGATCAGTGATTTGCGCGTGACGCCCCTCCCCTTGCCACATGGTTCAATGGGAACGAACGGTTATCTGTTCGCCCAGGGTGAAAAAAAACAACTGGCTTATCTGAGCGATTGCAAAGAAGTGCCGGTCGATATCGTGAAGTTGATCGAGGGCGTCGAGGTTGTCGTGCTGGATGCGTTGCGTCGAACCATGCATCCAACGCACATGTGTCTCGATGAAGCGCTGACCGCCGCCCGGCGAATCGGTGCGGGGCGCACGTTCTTCACGCACCTGACCCACGACTACGACCACGACGCGACCCAGGCGGAACTGCCGCCCGGTGTCGAACTGGCTTACGATGGATTGAGAATAAGTTGTGGTGGATGAAAAAACGTGTTGCGTGTTGCGTGTTCGACGCAACCGGAATACGCATCACGCATCACGCATTGGCCACCGACACTTAAAAAAGTTGATGATGAGCAAATTTATCACGGGCTTTCTCTATTTGATGGTAGCGGTTTCGTTGCTGCGCGGCGCGGGCGACGAAGTCGTGGTCATTTACAATAACCGCCTGCCGGAATCGAAAAGCGTGGCCGAACACTACGCTGAGCGACGCCAGGTGCCGGCCAATCAGATTTTCGGCTTTGGTCTGCCGGTCACCGAATCCATGACGCGGGTGGAATTTCGCGACCTGCTGCAAAAACCGTTGGCGAAAGCGCTCGAAGATGAAAAGCTGTTTCGCTTCGGCTCGGAAAGCATTCCGGCCACCAATGGTCAACCGGCTCGGATCTTTGAAAAAACGGTGGCTGCAAAGGTTCGGTATGCGCTGCTGTGTTTCGGAGTGCCATCGCGAATTCTGCCGGACGCAAACCTGGTGGAGGAAGGCGCGGAAAAACTAAAGGCAGAGTTTCGGCGGAACGAAGCGGCGGTGGACAGTGAGTTGGCCTGCCTGCCTTTGATTGAGCAGCAGTTGCCGCTCACCGGGCCTTTGCAAAATCCGGTCTATACCGTCACCAACGTCGCGCTGCTTCATCCCACCAACGGTATTTTGATGGTCGCACGCTTGGATGGGCCGACGGCCGACATCGCGCGCGGGTTGGTGGACAAGGCCATTCAGGCGGAAACGGACGGGCTGTGGGGGCGGACTTATTTTGATCTGCGCGGAATCACCAACGCCGATTACAAACTGGGGGACGATTGGATACGCGGGGCGTCGGAAATTTGTCGCCGGCTGGGGTTTGAAACGGTTGTGGATGAGAGTCCCGGTACGTTTCCCGTCAGTTTTCCGTTGAGCCAAGTTGCGTTTTATGCCGGTTGGTATGATGAAAACGTCTCCGGCCCTTTCACGCGACCCACCGTTGAATTCATGCCCGGCGCCATTGCTTATCATCTACATTCGTTCAGCGCAGGCACGATTCGCTCTACGACCCGCAACTGGGTTGGACCCTTGCTGGCCAAAGGCGCCACGGCCACCATGGGCTGCGTCAACGAACCTTATCTGACTGGCACACCCGACGTGGCAACTTTTTTCGCGCGCATCCTGTTTTTTGGTTTCAGTTTCGGCGAAGCCGCTTACGCCGCCCAAGGACAACTCTCCTGGCAGACAACCGTTATCGGCGACCCGTTGTATCGTCCTTTCGGAAAAAGTCCGCGCGAACTGCATGCAGGATTGGCGACCCGCCACAGTAAATTGATTGAATGGTCACACTTGCGCGCGGTGGATTTGAGTCTCGTCAGAGGTGCGGCAGTGGCAGGGGCGATCGGTTACCTGAATCAAATCGAAGCAACCAAACAGAGCGCCGTGCTGAATGAGAAACTCGGCGATCTGTATGCGATGCAAGGCAAACCGTCCTCGACGGTCTTTGCATACCAAAAAGCGTTGAAACTCGGCCCCTCTCTGCAGCAGCGAATCCGTCTCCGATTGATGTTGGGCGAAAAACTGGCGGCGCTCAATCGCGATGAAGATGCCTACCATAACTATCAGAAGTTTCTCGAAGAATCGCCGGACTATCCCGACAAACTCTCGATTTACCGCAAGCTCCTGCCGCTGGCGCAAAAGCTCGGCAAGAAAGACGATGCAGAAAAATATCAACGTCAAATCAATTGACCAGAAGTGAAAAGTGGCGCGTTATGCCCCCATCCCCTCCTCGAACGAACCGCTGGCGAGCGGGAAACACAGATGGTCTTTCACATATTTGATGCCGTTGGCGCTGGTGGCGTCCAGATCGCGATACGCGCTCTCCGCCTCGACGATCAACGGAGCGGTTTTCAACCCCATGATTTTGCAGTAGCGCTGCGGGTAGCCGCTACGAATCAGCAATTCCACATAACGCACCATGTTTAAATCACCGGACGGAATATCAACGAACTGCATCGCGCGCCCCTGCCAGTTCGCCTCCATCTTCCGCAGGGGTACGTTGGGACGAATGACGAAATTTTTCACGTGGCAGCCGTAGATGCGTGAGGCAGTTTTCTCAAAGCGCGTCTGCCAGCTTTCGCCCTCCCAACAGTGCGAAGGGTCGGCATTCACGGTGAGCACCTTGTCGCCATCGCATATATCGACCAGCATGTTGAAATCATCGGCGCACATTGCCGCCGTGCCGGGATGAATTTCGTGCGCCAGATAAATGCCCAGCTTCTTGGCGCGTTGACGCAACTTGGCCGTCTTTTTCACGAACCGTTCCTGGCCTTCCTTGATGAGATCGTAATCGCCGCTTTGCCAGAATCCCCATGGATAACCCGAAGCCATTTCCCAACCGAATGCCACGCCCCAGAACATCGGCAGAATTTTCACCCCCAGCTCCACGCACAGGTCCATCAACTCCAGCAAGTAATCCTCCGCCCATTTTTCAATGGCTGCGGGGGATTTTTTAGCAACGTCGGCAGGAGTAAATGGACGAATGGTCGGACTGCCGGTCCACGCGGTGGTGTGAACCCAAAACGCACAGTGACATGAGACGCCATCCAACGTCATGCCGCGCCGGTCAAACAGCTCGCGTATCTCCTTCGCGCTCTTGAATCCCTTGCCGTCCTGGAGCATGTAGTTGGACGGTTGCGCGCCCGTGGCACCGGATCGTTTCGCGTAATCCAGAAAATCAGCGAGACTTTTCGCGCCGTGCTGACCGCCTTCGATACTGGGATGAAAACAATTGTTGGCCATAGGTTATATGATTATTTGGTTATGACGGAATTCAGCAATAGCGGGGTTGTCGCCGGATTGCAACCTGAAATCGGAAAATTGCCGATTGCGCATTGCGCCATACGACTTAAAAGGTAGCGCAACGTTGAGTTGCAAAACTAACACACTACCATGCCGACATTTTACGACACGCACGCCCATCTGGATTATCCCGATTTTTCCGCCGACTTGGCGCACGTCATCGAACGCGCGCGGACCGCTGGAATAACCAAAATCATCTCCATCGGCACCGAGCTGGAAAGCAGCAAGCGCGCAATCCAACTCAGCGAGCAATATCCCGGCGTGTTTGCCGCCGTTGGCTGGCATCCCGGCAACGCGGCCGAAGCGCCGGAGGATTTGCGCCTGGCATTGCGTGAACTGGTGCGGCATCCGAAAGTGGTGGCCATTGGAGAAACCGGCCTCGACTACCATCATTTGCCGAGCGCGAAGCCGGAATGCACCGCTGCGGATGACCAGCGGTTCAAACAAAAGCAGGCCATCATTTTCCGCCAACAACTCGAAGTCGCTGCCGAGTTCGGCTTAAATTGCGTCATTCATCAACGCGATTGCCTGGAAGACACTCTTGCGCAATTGCAACCGTTCGCCGAGCGCGTGCGCGGCGTGTTTCATTGTTTTGTCGATAACCCTGACGCCATGCGACGTATCGTCGCCATGGGATCGCTGGTCAGTTTCACCGGCATCGTGACGTTCAAGAATGCGCAATCCGTTCGCGACACTGTGTCGGCGACGCCGCTCGATCAGTTGATGTTGGAAACTGATTGCCCCTATCTCGCCCCCATGCCGTTCCGCGGCAAACGTAGTGAACCAGCTCACGTGAAGGAAATCACCGCCGTGGTCGCACAAGTGAAAGGATGTTCGCTCGACGAACTAAGCGCGGCCACCTGCGCCACCGCCGAAACGTTTTTCCCCAGGCTTCGATCGGCTTAACCGCCGCGGGTCAGGAGCAGCGGCAACGCCGGGAAATCATTGTTGACATATCGACAATCTACTTCTAAACGTTACTGATGACTTCCCCATCCGCAACCCCCGGCCCGCGTTATCAGGCACTGCTGCAACTATTGCGCACCGCGGACACGCTCTGGAACGCCAGCCGGGTTTTCTTTGCCCGCTGGAACCTCAGTCCCAGCCAGTTCAACGTGCTGAACCTGCTTTACGACCAGCCCAAAGGCTGTTCACAAATCAAGCTGGGCCGCCTGCTCGTGATGCACCGCTCGAACGTGACGGGATTAGTTGATCGCCTCGAAGCGCGTGCGCTGGTTTGTCGTCGGGACAACTCGACCGATCGCCGTGCCTTCAATGTCATGCTGACACCCGCCGGCAAGAAATTGATCCGCCAAATCCAACCTCATTATCACAAAGCAGCGGCGGAGGTCTGGGGTGGCCTGCCTCTCAAGCGCGCCAACCAACTGGTAGCCGAACTGATCGCCGTCAGCGCCAACGCCGAATGCATTGCAGAAAGGGTATCAACCTAACGTTTATGAAAGGTCGGGAGAACCACCCATTACGTCGCAACCGAACCGCGTCATGATCGGGGCAACCACTATAACTGGAAAAGTTGCGTTAACGTGGAAACAAGCGTTGGCTCTGGTTGCTTTGGCTGTCGCTTCTTTTCACGTTGCTTACGGCTTCAGCAAGTGCAGTTTTCTCATCGCGGTTTTTCTTTACTGCCTTTGCGCGTTGACACGACTCGCCACTGACCGCCGCGCATTCTATTTCGGCCTGACGATTGGGATCCTGGTTTATGCGCCGCAGCTTTACTTCTTTTACCTGATATTTGGGTTTGCTGCGATTGCGCTTTGGTCCGTGCTGGCCTTTTGGTTGGGACTGTTTCTCCTTTTGGCCCGGCAATGTCGGCAGCGATTTCCAATGACTGTCACCGCCCTGCTGATTCCGTTTCTCTGGGCCGGCCTGGAATATTTCCGCAGTGAACTCTATTACTTCCGTTTCTCCTGGTTAAACGTTGGCTACGTGTTTTCGGAAAATCCAGGTTTGCCGTTCATGAAATATCTGGGCGTTTACGGTGCTGGCTTTGTGCTGATGGCAATAATGGCGTGGGTGGCTTTGGTCCGCAAACGCCTGCTGGCCGTCTATGCTGTATGCATTTCTTTACTGGCGGCTTCGCTCCTTCTTAAAAACCGTTCAGTGTCAAACGAGCCGGGACGAAACCGCATTGCAGTCGCCGGTGTACAGATGGAGTTTCCTGCTCAACTTGAAGTGCCGCTCATGCTCGACAAGCTGCTTCAACAGAACCCGGACGCACAATTGTTGGTCTTGAGTGAATACACGTTCGACGGCCCGGTGCCGGATCGCGTGAAAGACTGGTGCCGGAAGAACCATCGGTATCTGATTGTCGGCGGTAAAAGCCCGGCCACCGAACCTCAATATTACAACACTGCCTTTGTCATCGATCCCAACGGCGAAATTGTCTTTCAACAGGTCAAAAGTGTGCCCATTCAGTTTTTCAAGGACGGACTGCCGGCGAAAGAGCAAAAGGTCTGGGACTCGCCGTGGGGCAGGATCGGTATCTGCGTCTGTTACGACCTGAGCTATGCGCGCGTCACCGACGAGTTGATTCGCCAAGGCGCGCAGGCGCTGATCGTCCCTACGATGGACGTAGCGGAATGGGGCGGGCATCAACATCGGTTGCACGCCCGCGTGGCGCCGGTTCGCGCGGCGGAGTATGGCGTGCCGATTTTTCGTGTCTGCAGTTCGGGCATCTCGCAGTTGATCGGCCGAAGCGGACACGTAATCGCGACTGCTCCCTTTCCCGGCGACCAGGCGATGATCGCAGGCCAACTCCGTTTGAATGAACCCGGCACTCGACCGTTCGACCGCTGGCTCGCGCCGCTGGCGGTGTTCATCACGGTCACTGCGATACTCTGGCTTGGAATAAGTAGCCGCCATCGCCACCTGCTGATTCCAAATCACAAATCGTAAATTTATGAGAACAATTGTTCGTCTGCTTCTGCGTTTGTTGTTTCGTTTTCGTGCTTTCAACAAATCGGTATTGACCACACCGGGGCCGGTGCTCCTCATTCCCAATCATGTCTCATGGATCGACTGGCTTTTTCTCCTGGTTTGTCTCGACAACGATTGGCGATTCGTGACCTCGAGCACCGCGGCGCAAACCAGTTGGCTGCATCGCAATCTCATGATCAACCGACACACCTTTCCCATCGACACCAACTCGCCTTACGCCGTGAAGCGCATGGCGGAATTTTTGCAGAGCGGCGGCCGGCTTGTGCTATTCGCCGAAGGACGCCTCTCCCGCACCGGCACATTGATGAAATTGTTCGAAGGCACCGGTTTCCTGCTTTTCAAAACCCGCGCGAAGGTAATCACCTGTTATTTGCGGGGCGCGCAACGTCTGGCCTACTCGCCGCATCCTGGTTGGAAGAAATGTTTTCCGCCTGTATCCGCTCATTTCGGCGCAGCCCTCACGCCGCCGCATTTGGAACACCTCAGCACCGCCCAAGCCCGCATCCAAACTACCAACTGGCTCCGCAACGCGATGGTCCAGCAGCAATTCAAAGTGGAAATGGAATTCGGCCCTCAGAACGCGCTGGCCGCGATTGCAGAGACGGCCCGGCAACGCCCGAAGCAAATCATTCTCGAAGACGCTACGCGTCAGAAATTGACCTACCGTCGGCTGCTGGTCGGCGTGGATGTCTTGTCGCGGCAGTGGCGAACGTCTTTGTCACAATGTGGCGAACGCGTCGGCGTTCTGCTTCCCAATATTAACGCGATGCCCGTAGTCATTCTCAGTCTGTGGCAACTTGGCAAAGTCCCGGCCATCCTGAATTTTTCCACCGGCATGGCCACGATGCTGGCCTGCGTTGAACTGGCCGGCTTAAAGCAAATCATCACCTCGCGAGCTTTTCTCGAATGGACGAAACTGAAAATCGAGCCGCTCGTCGAGGCTGGCATCCAAGTGATCTATCTCGAGGACGTGCGTGCTCGTGTTACATGGGCGCAAAAATTCTTCACCCTGCTGCGGCATCTTTTAATTCCGCAGTCGGCACGGCGCACTCCGAAAGCCGGAGATGATCCCGCGGTCGTCCTGTTTACCAGCGGTTCGGAAGGCGTGCCTAAAGGCGTCGAGCTTTCCCACACCAACATTCTGGCCAACATCCGGCAAATGCTGGCGATTGCAGACATGCAGGACGTGGACCGGATGTTCAACGCCATGCCGCTTTTTCATAGTTTCGGACTGACCGTTGGGACGCTGCTGCCGCTGGTGCGCGGGATGTACGTGTTCGTTTATCCTTCGCCGCTTCATTATCGCGTAGTGCCGACCGCGTTCTACGACACCGATTGCACCATCTTCCTGAGCACCAATACATTTCTAAATGGTTATGCCCGTAAAGCGCATCCGTACGATTTCCGCAGCATGCGTTACATGTTTGCAGCGGCGGAAAAATTGCAGGAGTCCACCGCCCACACCTGGTCGCAACGCTTCGGCGTGCGCATCCTCGAAGGTTACGGAGCGACCGAATGTTCGCCCTGCATCTGCGTCAACACTCCGCTTTCGCCGAAGTACGGTTCAGTCGGCCGTCTGATGCCGGGAATGGAATGCAAACTTGAACCGGTCGAAGGTGTTGAGGACGGCGGACGGCTTTTCGTGCGCGGGCCGAACATCATGCGTGGTTACTTGAACACCGACGCCAATGCACAATTCAAAGCCCTCGGCGGCTGGTATGACACCGGTGACATCGTGAACGTGGACACCGATGGTTGCGTGTATATTCGTGGCCGGCTGAAACGTTTTGCCAAAGTCAGTGGCGAAATGGTGAGCCTCACCGCCGTGGAAGAGGCGCTGGCGGGCGCGTTTCCACAATACGGTTTGCGTTGTCAAGTGGCCGTTGTGGCCCAACCGGATGAACACAAAGGCGAAACGCTCATCGCCATCACCAACGAACCGAGGCTGCAACTCGACGCCATTCGCGCCGCCATAAAAGCCAAAGGACTGACGAACCTGTGCGCGCCACGCGAAGTGAAAGTCGTTCGCGAAATTCCAAAGCTCGGTACCGGCAAGATCAATCATCGGGAATTGGCGAAAATGATTTGAGCTATGAAGGCAGCATTGAAATGCGTTTTGGTCGGCACGGTGTTGGGGATCCAGAGCGGCGCTTGCGAGATATCCGTTAGCGAGTCTGCGTCAACCGATGCAACAAAGGACTGCGTCGTGCTGCTACATGGCCTTTGCCGCACAGGGCTTTCGATGAAGCACGTAGAGCGATCCCTTGCCCGACACGGTTACAACGTGGTAACCATCACCTACCCAGCGTTCTGGGTGCCGGTGGAGCGGCTTGCTGACGAATACCTCCACCACGCATTGGCCAGACGAGTGCCGCAGCACACAAGGCGCGTCCACTTCGTGACACACTCAATGGGCGGTATCCTGCTGCGGCATTACCTCGCTTCACACCGAATTGAGAACCTCGGTAGAGTCGTGATGGTCGGTCCGCCAAATCGGGGAAGTAAAAAGGCCGATCTGTTCAAAAGCTGCGCGTTCGCACGCTGGCTCGCTGGGCCGAACCTTTTCCGGCTTGGTACCGGGCCAGATGACCTGCCGCAGAAGATTGGAGCAGTCAACTTTGAAGCGGGCATCATCGCAGGCGATCGTCCTTTGTTTGATTCAATTTGGAAGCACACGATACCAAGCGACGGTATTGTTGCCGTCGAGTCCACTAAGGTAGCCGGTATGAAAGACTTCACCATCGTTCATTGTTCACACACGTTCATGGTGAGCCAACGCGAGACGTTGGAGCAAATTGGCGAGTTCATCCAATACGGGCGCTTTCGTCATAGCGAAGAATGAGCGTCAAAGAACAGCTTCAAATCCGCATTTACGGTGACGCCTCGTTGCCGACACTGATTTACTTGCCCGGTTTGCATGGTGACTGGACGCTCGTCACCAGTTTTCGGCTGGCGATTGCCGATCGCGTGCGCTTCGTTGAGTTTACCTACCCGCGCACTCTGAACTGGTCGCTCGGCGACTATGCGGCGGCCGTCGAAGCCGAGTTGCTCGCCAACGGCATTGAGCGTGGCTGGCTGTTGGGCGAATCGTTCAGTTCGCAGGTCGCCTGGGCGATGATCGGCAAGAATGGCGGCGACGACAATCGATTTCACTGCGAAGGCTTGATTCTGGCCAACGGATTTGTGCGACATCCGGTGATCTGGGGCGTGTGGCTGGCAAAAAGATTTTCCACCGGCGTTTCGCTGACCGGGCTGACTCGCTTCCTTTATGTTTATGCCAAGTATGCGCGGTTTCGACATCGCCATGCGCCGGAAACCATGGCCAGCATTCAGGAATTTGTCGCCCGGCGGACTGATCTGGACCGTTGCGCTGCTGCCCATAGATTGGGTTTGATCGCCGAAAATGATTTGCGCCCCGTTGCCCGCCAAACCAAGTCGCCAGTGTATTATCTAGCTGGGATGGTTGATCCGATTGTGCCCTGGCCTTACGTTCGGTGGTGGTTGCGGCGGAATTGTCCGGGCTATCGCGGCGGCAAAACCATCTGGCGCGCGGACCACAACGTCCTCGGCACAGCACCAAAGACCGCCGCCGACCAGGTCGTGAGTTGGCTGAAGGAATCACGCGAACGGGCACCAACACCGCAAACTGCATCGCCGGTCGCTGCAAGAAGCTGATTGTCGTCGAAAAGAAATCCGCTATATTAACGTCCAACAATCGAAGTTATGACGCGCCAGCAAATTCTTGACCTCTACTTCATCGACGCCCGCCATAAGCTCATCGACCTCGCCGCGTTCATGGATCGGGTTGAGCGCGCGGAGGGGAATGAAGATTTTCGCATGAAGGCTTTTCGCGAAGCATTGGAAGAACTCAGCAAGAACAATCGTGAGAAAGCCAGGCAGGTCTTGCTGACATTCAGCGATCCGACGACGAAACCAATTGCGAAGGCTTCGGTGAAGGGAGCAACAGGAGCGTGGCCCGAAAAGACTGGTTGATGGTCGGTGGTTGATAGTTGATGGAAACGAAATGAGAACGACAACCTATGTTCAATTTTGAAAAACTTGAAACCTGGCAGGAAGCCATAAACTTCGCCGCCGTGGTGTATGCATTAACCCGCAGCTTTCCCGATCAGGAGCGATTCGGCCTGACCAATCAGATGCGGCGAGCCGCCGTCTCAATCTCTTCGAATCTTGACGAGGGTAGTTCTAGATCATCTCGGTCGGACTTTGCCCGATTCGTGGAAATTGCCACTGGTTTAGTGTTTGAGGTGGTTTCACAATCGTTCATTGGACGCAACCAACGCTTTCTGACAGAAGGCCAGTTTCTCAAGGTCTATGCAGCCGCCGAGAAGCAAGGGAAAATGTTGAGCGGCTTGCGAGGCTCGCTTTTGGAACACTCGGCCAAAGCCTGAAGACCATCAACTATCAACCAAACACCATCAACCAACGTGCGCTACATCGAACCTCACGCCCACATGGTCAGCCGCGTCACGGATGATTACGTCCGCATGGCGACCGCCGGTTGCCAGGCGATTTGTGAACCGGCGTTCTGGGCGGGCTTCGATCGAAGCTCGGTGCATGGTTTCTACGACTACTTCTGCCAACTCACCGAACACGAGCCGAAACGCGCCGCCAAATTCGGTCTGCCCCATTTCTGCTGGCTCTGCATCAACCCCAAGGAATCCGAAGACCTCAAGCTCGCGGATGACGTCCTTGCCATCATTCCAAAGTTTCTGAATCGCCCCAACGTGCTCGGCATCGGCGAAATCGGCTTGAACAAAAACAGTCGCAACGAAATGAAGGTGTTGGAAAAGCACGTCGATCTTGCAGCGAAGCATGACCAACTCATCCTCGTCCATACGCCGCATCTGGAGGACAAATTGAAAGGCACGCGGCTCATCGTTGATTTGATCAAGAGCGACAAACGCATCAAGCCGGAGCGCGTCATCATCGATCACGTCGAAGAACACACCGTGAAACTGGTGCTGGACACCGGGATGTGGGCGGGCATGACGCTTTACCCTGAGTCAAAATGTTCCCCCGCTCGCGCGATCGACATGGTGGAGGTGTACGGGGACCAACGCATCTGGATGAACAGCGCCTGCGATTGGGGCGTGAGCGATCCGCTCGCTGTGCCGAAGACCGCGCTGGAAATGCAGAGGCGCGGTCATAGCGCCGCAGCCATCGACAAATTGATTTATCAAAACCCCCTGAAGTTTCTCAGCCAGTGTCCGAAGTTCAAAATTCAGCGACCGTGGCAGCCGACGTGAGGAGGCTCTGACTGTTTGGTTGAGAGTTGAGGATTGAGGGTTATTTGGTGCGCTGCAGGAGTTGGAGTTCGTGCTTCAGAATCAAGGCCGCCGTAGCTTTAACCCGACTTTCGCGGATTTTGGTTTGCGATCGAACTTAAAATTGACCGAAAGTTGACAGCCTGCGAACATGGGCAACAGATCTCAAAACAAATTATGCGACTCGCATTTATTCTCCTAAGTTCGGTTGTTTTCATTCTCAACGTGCAACTGACGCGGGCTGATGAACCGTCACGTACTTACGAAAACAAACTCACTCCCATCAGGCATCCGAAACCGTTGCTCGCGGACCACCCGGAATGGGTCGAGCCGGTCCGCGAGACGAATCGCTGGGAAGCGCCGGCCATCGTGAACGATGCGGACGCCGATCTTCACGTGCGTGCCTGGCGCTGGAGCTACAACGCGCGCGGCATCATCGAGACGCCGAATCATCTCCGCGCCAGCCAGACGGCCATCGTGATGGTTCATCCGTGGGGCATCGACGATGGCCAGGGCTGGGACTCGCCTGAACCCGCTGGCGTCGCGGACTTTTGCACCCCGGCCAAAAACCATCTGGCGGCGACTCACACACGGACCGTGATTGATCCCTTCCATAAATCGCTTCGCGGCAAGGTGGCCGCCGTGCTTTACAGCTTGCCGGGGAGTTGCGATCCCATCCGCCGCAAGCTCTACCGCTCGTTCACGCACAACCCCGGCCCGGAGGAGCGCAAGCAAGGCACGCAGGAACTCGACGCGAAACTTCGCGGTTTCAACTATCACGGCGAACCGTTGCCCGCCACGCTCAAGCTTTCAGAAGACAAGCCGGTGGCGGATTACTTCAAACAGTTTCCGGGCCTCGATGCGACCGCGCGTTTCAACAACGCCGGGTTCTGGGACCTGCCCATACCGGTCACGCGTGGCGTGCAAGTGTTTCCCGACGACGTGGTGGTGTATGATGCCGAGGGCTACGACAAGTTGCGTGAGTTTCTCCGCGCCAACGGTGTGCGGCACGTCCTGCTGACCGGCTACGCTACGGACATGTGCTACGCGAAGACCTGCGCGGGTTACGAGAATCTCTCGAAGGACTTCAACGTGTTTCTAGTCGGCGACGCCACGCTGGCCACGTTCCCGGCGCACGACACGCCGAAAATCGCGACCAGCGCGCATATCGCCTTTGCCTCGCTCAACCAGCTCGTCACCCAAATCTCATGGATCAAGTATGAACCCAGAAAGAAATGACCTGCCCATCCACCGCCAGGCAGGGCGCGTCACTCCGTGCGCGCCGCAAATTGATACCGACTGTCCCAACGGCGCGCACGGAGTGGCGTGCCCTACCTCGTCCAGGACTACCCGGCGTGAATTCATTCGCACCGTTTCAATGGCCGGCGTTGCCGCCGGACTCGGAGGCGCGCGCGCGCTGGCCCAAGCTTCTCCGCCTTCGCGCGACAAGGCGTTGATCGCCATCACACTCGATTTGGAAATGGCGCGTAACTTTCCGCAGTGGGAAGACACTCATTGGGATTACGAAAAAGGAAATCTCAACGCCGAGGCCAAACGTTACGCTATGGAGGCTGCCCGCCGCGTCAAGGCCCACGGTGGCGTCATTCACTTCTTTGCGGTCGGCCAGGTCTTTGAACAGGAAAACATGGACTGGATGAAGGAGCTTCATGACGCCGGCCATCCCATCGGCAACCACACTTACGATCACGTCTTTGTTTTGGCGACCAAGCCGCAGGACATTCAGTATCGCTTTGCCCGCGCGCCGTGGCTGATCGAAGGCAAAACTCCGGCGCAGGTCATTCGCGAAAACATCCAGCTCTGCACCGACGCCATGCGCACGCGTCTCGGCTTCGGGCCGGCAGGCTTTCGCACGCCCGGCGGTTTTACGGACGGCTTGAACGGTCGAACCGACGTGCAGCAAATGATGCTCGATCTCGGATTCAAATGGGTGAGCTGCAAATATCCGGCGCACGCGTACGGCGAAGTGGGCAAGGCGCCGACGCCCGATGTGTTTGACAACATCGTAAAAGCGCAACAAGCCGCGCAACCATTCGTCTACCCGACCGGCCTGATTGATGTTCCGATGAGTCCCATCAGTGACATCGGCGCGTTTCGCAACGGACGTTGGAAGCTGGAACATTTTCTCAAGGCGATCCGCCTCGGTGTCGAATGGGCCATCGAACATCGCGCCGTGTTTGACCTGCTCTCGCACCCTTCGGTGCTGTATCCGAGCGACCCGGAGTTCAAAGCCATCGAACTCGTTTGTGAACTCGTGAAAAAAGCCGGCGACCGCGCCGTGATTGTGGACCTCGACACGATTGCAAAACGAACGATTGCCGCGCCACGTTAAGCGAACGAGGAATGAACAGAGATTTTGAACCGCAGAGGTGACGTGACACAGAAGGGGCGGGAAATCAGTTTGAACTCAATCTTTGGAGATCAAGCGCCCCAATTCTGTTCGCTTCCTCAACAGTCAAGTAGTGATAACCTTGGGGCGGACGGAAGCCAGTTCGATTCCGGCGGAGTTGTGTCAACTTCACGGGTTTTGCAAATTTCCATAGCCGTTTCAGTACGACCGCAAATGCTTGTTTTGCTCCGTCGTAGTAGTCGTTGAATTCGGATTTAGTCAAACCTGACTTGCCGTTAAATCTTCTCCATATTTGGCGGGGACTGCCACCAGTGACTGACGCAACTTCAAACGCTCCCATCAATGCTTTTGTTGGCGACGATACATAAACCAAAACCAGATCGCCGCATTTCAGTCGTGGACGGATGCGGCGAAGTTCTACTGTCTTAATTCCATTGAAGATTTTCTCGGCATGTTTAGGCCGGATGGAAAGTAATAGTGCGTTTTTGGGTTCTGGCATACGTCAGCGACGAGTTGCTGGATAACCCATCGAATAGATTTTAGCAAAAACTTCCTGTGTGATTGGACGCGGCGATTGAATTGGCCCAGCAACTCCGAGTCTCTCAAGTTCTTGGATCGACACCGGCGTGTGGAATCTTTCTGTGTCGCTGAACCTGATTGCCATGATTTCCTCGTTTAGATTATTATGGGCCAGTTCCCAGACGTTCCGCCACTCATAAATTCCAAGACGCCGGAATTGTTTATACAGCACTTTCGGTTTGCCGACGATGGTTTCATCCAGACAAGAACATGCTTTCACAGCCATCGAACCAATCTTCTCTTTTCCCTGACTTACATACCAAAGAATTCTGCCCGGACATTTCAAGCCGGAGATTTGCTTGGCGCGGTAATAGACTGCCTCTCGACCAAAATGCAAATCGTGGCGCAACCCAAATAGCCGGCTGCTAGCCAATTCTTCATCAAAGAAATGTTCCGCCCATTCAGGCCGGATTGGGACAATAAAGGACGGCAAGTCGGCATCGATGATTTTTGCAGGCCAAAGCGCTCGTTCAATTTGAGTGGCCAATGTGGGTAACGGATTTATTTGGAGATCGACAAGCGCGTTTGCAATCAAAGTAACGCCGTCCTTGAGTTCAGATGCATTTTTTGCCAACTCCCAAAGGCGAGAAGTTATGGCGTTTGCCGTTTCCACGCATGCTAGATTGAATTTCATCCATGTCCGGCCGACTGGGAAAAAGCCTATCTCTCGCATTGCATCGACAACCGACTGATCAACATTTGCGTCCGAGACCTTTGTGCAATTTCTGTTTTCTCTTGCTGAATCTTCAAGTGTTTTCCGCAAAAGGTGACGAATAACCGTTGGAGCTAAAGGATGGCGTGCCGCTCTCAACAAAGGAATTTCTGTTGCGTTTGTTGTGCTGCGATTACGGACAATTAACACAACGGGACGATCATTCTCATCAATAATCCATTTACATTCCGATTCTTTCGGATGCGAAAGATGGCGGTGGAGGTGCTTTTGGAAGTCAGATTTCCGCTCACCAAGTGCAGTTTGCTGGAATGCCTCAATAACCAAAGGCTCATGCTCGCTCTTCAAAAGCATTTCTTTCATCCGCGAGCCAGCAAGCCTTGCTGGCTGATATTCCGCCTCGCGTCTGACGATGTCTATTTGGTTGATGAGTTCCGTTGGATGAAAAACGGTCAGGCCGAATTTTTCATAGAGCCGGTCGCCGTGTGAGCGCAATGGACGGTCACGTGTCACGAAGACTTGGATGCCCCCTGCGATTGAGTGGGCAATCTGTCGCAAGTCAGATTCTCCGCTTGCGGAAGTTTCCAATGGCAAAAGTTTTTGCAATTCAGGGATCAAACTTTGAACGCGAGCATCGTCAGTTACAATTTCGTAATGCGCTTGCGCCAGCTTGCGATAGCTCTGTATTTCGGAAATATCCCTAGCACGGTCAATCTCGTTATAGATTTCTTTTGTGAGGCAGAGTTCCAAACCTTCTTGTAGCCAGGGCGCAAGCAACGCTTTTGATTCCTCACTTTCAACGTCAGTGGGATCATGCAAATCGAAAAACACATTTGCATCAATGACAACTCGCTGCCTGCTTTCGTCAACCTGCTCGATTGAAGAAAAGAGGTCCGCGTGACCGTGACTGAACCACCAATAAGTCAATTGAGATGGCTTGCTCCCACGTCCCGGTTTTGAATGGGTAGCAGCAAAGCCCAGACGTGGCCACATGCTATTGACCGCGTAGTCCCTGCGACAATGCAAGCCAATGCCGAGTAAATGCTTTGTCTCCGCCTTCAGTCTATCCACCAACTTTCGAGCAACGCCGTGCTTTCGGACGGTTGAGTCGGCGCACAAGTGCACAATCACCGCCTTGTTGCGTGAAGTTCGGTAGAGCAAATAGCCGATGCACTCATTGCGAAGAGTCAGCGCCACGAATATATGTCTGCGTGAGGCGTGCTCTTGGAACGCGCCCTTCGGAAAGAAACCGAGAGTCTCTGTATGCTGCTTCCCCAAATCCATTACAGCTTTTAAATGGGGAGAGCCGCCGTCGATACACTCAATCCTGATTGATTCAGCCATTTGAGAATTATCAAAGATAAAAGACATAGCAGTCGTGAATTGCAATCTCCTTTTTGCGTTCTTCGACTCCTCACCTCAGCCGTCTGCTTGTTCGAGGAGGATCGGGAATTCTATTCTGCGTTTCCGCGTCTCTGCGGCGAAATAAAGAATTTGGTTCGTGAGGCCCGGTCAACGCCTCGGCACCATGAAACGCCAGCAGCTACGAGGTGTGCCCATTTTTCTGCAGCCTGTTAGACGGTTACTCTTCGCCGCGCGAGTTGCAGGAGCAGACTGAGCGCAGCAACAGCAACGCAACCCCACCCGAACCAGTCGCCGTGCTCATGGTAGAACGTCGGCCCGCGTTTTTGGCCGGGCGGGAGCAAGGGAACCCGAATGGTAACGAAGCCGGCGCCATAGACATTGCCGCTGTCCAGGCCGAAAATATCCCGCAATCGGCCATGGGCATCGACCCAACAGGTCAAGCCGTTGTTGGTGCAACGGACGAGCGGCAGGCCATTTTCCACGGCGCGGAACAAGGCATTGGCCGCGTGCTGCCATTGCGCAGCGCCTTCGCCGAACCAGCCATTGTTCGTCAGGTTCACCAGAAAATCGGTGTCCTCGTCCACATATTCGCGAACGGCATGCGGAAAATTATCTTCGAAACAAATCAACACGGAAGTTTTCACCTTCTGGTGGGGCAAGACTCCCGGCGAGCTGCCTGCTGTCAAGCCGCTCCTTCCGTCTGACGGCTCGCGAGGACGCTCTCCCCACCGATCCATTTCGAACGGCACAGGCCGGTCACCGGGAGTGAATCCGCCTTCTTCAATCGGGGTAAAATATTTTAGAAACGGCAGCCAGCGCACCAGCGGGATGTACTCACCGAAAACAACGAGCAGTCGCTTGCGATAACTTTTTGCGATTTGTCCTTCGGGACTCACCAGAAAGCTGCTGTTGAAATAGTCGGCGTCATTTGGATTGGGCGTGTTGCGACGCGGTTCGGCGTCGTCGGCGCCAATGATCATCCAGACTTTGTGCGAACGCGCCAAGTCGGTGACGGCTTGATAGGTTTCCTTGTGCCATCGCAAAAGATTTGGCACCGCGGCCTCCGGCCAGATCAACACCTCGGGTTTATTAGTGAGCGCCTGTTCGGAAAGCCGGAGGAGCTGTTGAAAGCGATTGGTACTTTCTTTGGCGTCCCAAATGAGCGTTTGCGGAATGCTCGGCTGCACGAGGACAATTTTTAATTCCCGACCAGGCACCGAAGGTTGCATGATTCTGTGGTAGCCGAATCCGAACGTCACGCCCGCCACCAGGAGCGGCAGGATAACTTCGCCGATCCAGGCCGAACGCATTGTGGGTCGTTGAATGATGACCATCACCGCACAAACCAGCGACAACGAAAACCACACCACTAAAAACGACACACCATAGACGCCCGTGAGGGATGCGATCTGGATTAACGGCAGAATCTTGTGTTGCGACGTGCCCAACAGATTCCAGGGAAAGCCACTCAGAAATCGCGCCTGCATCATTTCGAGCGCGACCCAGATTGCGGCGCCGGAAATCGCCCAAAGCGTTCGTTGACCCCNNAATTTGGAATTTGGAATTTGAAACTCGCGAAATCAGCCAGACCCACGTAGCCGGATAAAGCGCCAGGTACGCGCTCAAGGCCAGCCAGCCGAGAATCGGCGCCCCGCGAACCGGTATGAGCAGCAACCAATCGAGCGATGCCAGATAATGTGCCATTCCGGCGGCATAACCGATTCGGAAGGTTTGTTTTCCGCTTTGCCCGGCTGCAATCGCAAAAATCAGTCCCGGCGCAATCCACGCAAAACCCGCGATCCCAAGCTTTGGAAAGGAAGCCGCCAACAAAAGTCCCGCGACGATTGCCAGCGGAAAACGGCTGAGGATGAATGATCTGAAAAAGTTCAACCGCCGCAGCTTGCCCAAAACCCTCCGAAACGCAAGATCACCGTGAGTCGCGGGCTTTCTCTTGACACCGAGTTACAACCAATGTTTTACCAGACTCAAGACGCCTTGCTTCACTGCGGAACGATGATGGGAAGCGCCGCGAGAACGCAGAGTGGCGTCGCGGTTTTTCAGATACCAATCGTAGCTTTGAACGAACATTTCGTTGTTGGAGGAACGCGGTTTCCAACCGAGTTCCTTTTGTGCCTTGGTGATGTCGAAGTAGAGCGAACGTCCGTACATCAGGGCGTGGTAGGGTCCCAACGGCGACAACCCCAACGCGCTGGTCAGGTTCATGAGCCAGACAGCAGGTTTCATCGGAACGTTTTTGACTTTCGAACCGGTCTTGGCATGGGCGCAGAGATGTTCCAGCACTTCGCGCATCGAGCCAAAGCGGTCGGTGCCGCAGTTGTATGTCGTCCCGCCGGGTCGCGCCGCGGCCAATATGCAGGCTTCCGCCAGATCGTCTGCGTGGACGAATTGATAAATATTTTCTCCGCTGCCAAGCACCGGCACGTTGTAACCTTCCCGAATCCATTCAAAGAGAATTTGAAGAATGCCCAGCCGTCCGTGACCCATGATGGTCCGGGGACGAATGACGGAAACATCCAACGCCAATTGCGCGTAATGAGCACAGAGCGTTTCACCTTCCAGCTTGGCGCGACCGTACGCTTCGGCGGGCAAGGGTGGGGTTTGTTCCGTGACCGGGTTTTTCTTGGGCGCGCCAAACACGGCACTGGACGAAACGTAAATGACTTTTCGCACTTTGGCGGCGAGCGCGGACTTCAGTAGATTGTCCGTACCGTGGACATTGACTGAGTGAAACAGTTTTTTGTCCTTGGCCAGGGGCACTTGCGCGACGCAATGATAAACGACTTCGCAACCGGCGCAGACTTCGGCTACACGCGACTCATCGCGAATGTCACCGGCGACGAAACTCACGTCACCGGGCCGGTCGTCCGCGTCCATTAGATCGTAAATTCGGACCGATTGGCCGCGCGTTCTTAGCCGGTCGCGCAAGAGCGAGCCGAAATATCCTGAACCACCGGTAATCAGAGTATTGGTTTTCGTCATCGCCAAGATTTATCAAATCTTAACCCCCTGCGCCACGCACCAGGCAAGCGAGCGGCGCATCCCTTCCTCCAACTCAACCACGGGACGATAACCCAATTCTATTTCCGCCTTGGCTACGGAGCAGGCGATGGTTTTGTTCATTTCGGAAAGGACATGGATTTTTTGGTGATAGATGCCGAAGGTTTGCAGCGTGGCGTCCACGGCGAACGCAACTTCACTGGCGAGTCCTGGCAGCCGCATTCGTTTGTGCGCGCACTTCTGACCGAATTCATTTTCCAGCAGCCGTTCCACGGTATCGACAATCTCGTTCATCGAATAAGGTCGTTTGTCGGCGATCCAATAAGTGTGTCCGTTCGCCCGCTCGACGGTGGCTGCCAGCAGCAACCCCTGGCAGAGGTTGTCGATGTAACTCATCGAGCGCAAATTTCGTCCGTTGCCGACAATGGGCGCCTTGCCGTCGCGAATCATTTGAAAGAACAGGGTCTGGCGCGGCGGCTGGTTTGGTCCGTAAAACCACGGTGGCCGAATGATGACGGTTTCGATGTGCTCCTGCCGCTGTTTTACAGCCAGTTCCATCCGCATCTTGGAACGACCGTAATGCAGGTACGGACGATACGGAGAAAGCTCATCGAACAAATGATCGGGGTGCGGATTACAACCGCAAGGCGAGTTTGAGGAGACCATCACCGCGCGTCGGACGCCGGCTCGAATCGCGGCATCAAGCAGATGGGTCGTGCCATCAAGATTGACTTGATAAAACTCGGCGACGTTGCATGGATGAATGATGCCGGCAGCGTGAAATAGGATCGATCCTTTGGCGCCTTCGCAAAGGCTCTCGCAATCCGGCGGGTGGCGAATATCGCCCGTGATCACCTCGATCCGGTCGGAGATTTTCTTCAAAGGTGCGGCGTCCTGTCCGGGCAAAATCAAACAGCGAACGCGCAAACCGGCTGGCGGCTCTTTCAACTTAACGTGATCCGGCAGACCTTTGATCAAGGCCTGCACCAGACTTACACCCAGCCAACCGAGCGCGCCAGTGACGATGACCTGGTTGGTTTGAAACTTCATCGCAAGAGGGTCAACTTTTACCCAGGAACTTCAACGCATTTCTCCGC
Source organism: Limisphaerales bacterium (assembly GCA_003140275.1). Lineage (GTDB taxonomy): Bacteria > Verrucomicrobiota > Verrucomicrobiia > Limisphaerales > PALSA-1396 > PALSA-1396. The sequence continues at coordinate 16,337 of PLJQ01000372.1, read as the reverse complement.
GCCAGCGCCATGATGGAGCCCTGCGGATTTACGCCGGGCGCCGTGCAAAGCAAGCTGGCGTCGGCCAGAAATAAATTCTTGCAGCCATGCAGCCGGCCAAATGAATCGGCGGCGCACCTGGTTTTGTCCTCGCCCATCGGGCATGAGGAAAAGAGGTGGATCGTCATCAGGTTGGCCATGGCGTCAGGCAACATCTCCGGCAGTTTCGCCAGGTCATCCCGATGAAGCAGCGGGGAACTTCGCGTGATGCCCGGATAAAGCGCCACGGCACCCGACGCAAAAAGCGCTTCGCTGAGTTTGCGCAAACCTTCGGCGAGATCGCGCCGGTCATTCACGGTAATTCCATACCGCACCAGCGGGTCATGGAAGCCCGGCAACGGGCGCACCGAGCCGCGGCCTTCGCCGGTGATCATGGCGTAATAATTGGCCATCTGCTGCCAGGAGTTTTGCGCTTCGTTCGCATGTTCGGGGTGGTCGATCATTGCCAACGCCAGATAGGGTGGCGTGCTGATCGAACCACCGAAGCTGAAACGCGGCGCGAATTCCTTCACTTGATGCACGGGCACACCCATTTGTGCCGAGTTCACTGGTTCGGAAAATTTAGCAGTGACCTTCACCGTTGGATGCAATCGCAGCGAGTTGCCGATGTTGCGGTTGATGCCGCTTCGTCGCAGCAACGCGGGCGTCTGCACCGCGCCGCCGCAAACAAACAGCGTTTCGGCTTCGAGGTGCAGTGCGCTCACCGAAGCGTGCTGGGCGTAGAGATTCCATTTTCCATTCTCCTGACGAACCCTCTGCACGCGTGCTTGTGGCAGCAATTGACCACCAGCCTTCAAAAACCTCGGCACGAATGTTTCGGTCATCGACTGTCGTTTTCCTTTGGGCGCGTCGGAAGCATCGCTTTGCGCGTCGTAACGAAACCAGCGCGGTACTTCCAGGGATTTCCAGCCCAGCCGCGTCGCCCCGTCATGCAATTTCAAGGATGCCGGCGGCGCTGTTACCGGCAGAGGCGAAACTGACAACTCCTTCTCGCAGACTTCAAAATGAGGGACCAGATCGCTTTCGTTCAGCCCGTCCACTTGAAATTCCTTGCGCCAGATTTCCAGGATGTCGGGCGGAGTCCGGTGATAGAGTCCGCTGTTGATTTCGCTGCCGCCGCCGACACAGCGTCCTTCGACGTAGGCGATCTTGTTCGTGNNTCGCCACGGTCTGCCCCCCGTTGCGGTATTTTTGCACCAATTCCTCCTTCGAAAAAGGCCCGCAGGATTCCAACGCATGGAACGGCCCTTCTTCAATTAACAGCACCTCGCGTCCGGCTTCTGCGAGGAGACAGGCGGTAATCGCGCCGCCCGGCCCTGAGCCGACGACGACAATTTCATGGCGGAGTTCGCGTTTCGGAATGACGATCACTTGAGACGCGAATTTTTCCGGTGGCGTCGGTCGCATTTCAGTTTCCTGCGTTTCGCTTTCCCGACTGTAAAGCGCAAGCGCGGTGAGACTTTCGTAATAGCGAATTAGATCTCGCTTGAAACCGGCGCTGGAGTTTTTCCAGGCTTCGATCTGGCGTCGGCGGGCGGCCAGCGACAATCGGTGAAAACATTTTCCATTTCCCAACCAGCCAAGAAAGTCAAACCCCAGCGTCATCGCTTTCAGCGGCGAGCGCAGGTAATCGGTCATTCGCCCCTGTTGGCGCAGCACAAATTGAGTGAGGTCGTTGTAAGGCGGCTGCAAATCCGAACGAGCCGGTTCTGCGTGCGGTTGAGCCAGCGAATAGACCAGCGCCGACACCGTGTCGTGGAACCTTGCATTCATCGGTTGTGCCATGCGGAACAAGACGCGCGCTAACGGCCGGTCGCGAGCCAGAGAACCATCAGCGTCAGGATGCCGATCACATAACTCGCGCGGTCTTTGAGCGCGAAGACAATCGGGTCCTCGTGCATTTGTCCACGATGCGCGATGAGCCAGACGCGACTGATCCAGTAAAGCAACAGCGGACAAACCAGCAGCAACAGCGTGGGATGTTGATACAAGACGCGCACTTCCGAACTGTTCACATAAAGCGCCAGCACCAGCGCCGACAGGTAACCGCTGGTGGTGCCGAGAGTGGCGACCATTTCGAGGTCATTGGCGGTGTAACCACGGCCCTTCGCGCCGTGCTTGTCTTCCTGTCGCAATCCAAGCAATTCCAAATATCGTTTCACCAGCGCCAGGCTGAGGAAGATGAACATCGAAAACGCCAGCAGCCAGAACGAGTAGGCAATGCCCGAGGCTTCGTGACCCGCAATCAGGCGCATCGTGTAAAGGCCCGCCAGAAAAAAAACATCCAGCAACATCAACTGTTTCAAGCGCCATGAATAACTCGTCGTGAGCGCGAAGTAGAGCGCCAGCACAACGGCGAAAGTCCTCGGCAACAGCAAAGCCAGACCGCCAGACACCGCCAGCAGCAGGAACACCAGTACGAAGCCGGCGGGCAACGACAAATCGCCCGCCGCAAACGGTCGCAACTTTTTAGTCGGATGATGACGGTCGGCGTCAAGGTCCAATAAATCGTTCAGCACATACACACTCGAAGCGCACAGGCTGAACGCCATGAACGCCAATATCGCATCGCCCAACAGAGTCGCGTTGTTGAGTTGATGAGAAGTCAGCAGGGGAACGAAGATGATCAGGTTCTTGATCCACTGGTGAGGGCGCAAGGTTTTGAGGACGGACTGAACCGGCACCTGCGGTTCGTTAAAAACACGGCTGACGGTGGCCAGCCGGCGGGCTTGAGCCGTCACGGTTTCGCGCGCGTTTACGACAATTGCCTGACGTGCCCGCTGCCAGACGGGCAAATCGACCGAGGAATTGCCGGCATAATCGAATCCGCGTGGGCCGAATCGTTGTTCCATCGCCCGCAGTTTTCGAGTCCCGCGAAGATTGGTTTCACCATTACTGGCCAACACGTCGGTAAACAAACCCAGATGGTCGGCGACGGGTTGCGCCAGTTTCCGGTCCGAAGCGGTCGCGAGGAAAATTGGACGGCCACATCGATGTTCTTCGCGTAAAAAATCAACCAGCGGCTGGTGATAGGGCAGCGTCGTCACGTCCAATTCCACCCGCGCGCCAATCTCGCGTTTCAAAAAAGCCCGTCCCTTCAGCCACCAAAACGGCAGGACGAAAACGTAAAGTGGATTGCGCTTGAGCAGCCGGACCATTGATTCGCACATCAAGTCGGTTTTGATCAGCGTACCGTCCAAATCCACGCAGAGCGGAACTAAATCCTTTCGCCCGGTGCTGACAGTTGAAGGCATGTTGATTTCCGGTTGCAACTAATGCCGTAGAAAGTAGCCGAGGACATTGGCGATTGACAAGCCCTTCCATTTTTGAAAAATCAGCCGATGCACCAAAGCAATGGAGTAATCGCAACGGTGAAATTTACCCCTGCACCACATCTCGATTTATCGGAAAATGGGATGCATGACCTCTGCCCGTTGCCCGATTAAGAATTGCTGTCCGCAGCATGTCGTTCCCATGGTCCTGAAAAAGTGGATGAGCAGCCGGTGGCTGGTATTTGCGCTTGTCTTCGCGTGGAAGGCGGCGTTGCTCCTGTTCTCCGCTCAGCCGGTACCGGCGAATGACGCGTTTTTTTACGACGGACCGGTCGTGAATTATCTGCTGCACGGGGAGTACGTGAACCCTTCCTTGGTGATGGCGTTCCCCATCTNNGCCGCTCTATCAGCTTGTGCTGTTGTCGTGGATGCATCTTTTTGGCACCGCCGCATTGTCAGCGATGTCGCTGCATCTGGTTCTCTTTGGCATCTACATGCTGGTTATTTTGGCGATCCTCAACCGTCTCCACACGCCGATCTGGTGCGTTCATATCGCGGGCGCGTTTCTACTGGTGCTGACGTTTCACGACCGACCGGACAGCGTGGCCCACGTGTTCGGCATGTTGTCGGTTTATGCCTGGCTTCGGTCCCGCGGTCTTCCGCTAATTCATCGCTGGGAGAAAAACACTGCCCGCTGGACGTGGGCGGCGGTCGCATTTGTGTTATTGAGTCTGGGGACCAGTCTGCAAATTGGCGGCATTTATTTCTTGTGGGTGTGCCTCGGCATGGTGGCAACCACTTTGGGTGGCAACAAGAGATTTCCAACGGTGCCGATGCTGGTGATGGTGGCTTTGCCGATAATGCTGATGCTATTGGTCGTGGTGGTTTTTCCGAATCTGTGGGGCGGTTTTATGGAACACGCCCGGCAAACTCCCTCGTTAACCGGGTGGCGGTGGCCGAGGATGCGGGAGGTGCTCAAAGTGGCCCGAACCGTCCCCGGTGTGATTGCGGTTGCGTTTCTCTTACCGTGGTTATGGTTCAAGCAATGGAAAGATTCTGAGTCGCCGGTCGATGCGGCGCACGAGTTGCTGGTGATGACTGGATTGTTGACGACCCTGTCAGTCGTGGTGGCGAGCTTGACATTGATGACACCGAACATGGTCACGATTGCCGCTTACGTCCAACCGCTGTTGGTGGCCGCTTACCTGGCTTTGCGCGCTTCGCTGATGCCGGGGAAACGATGGGTGCGGGCGCAAGCAGGTGCTTTCTTGTTGCTGATGTTGTTGGGCTCGATCAGGGCGTTGGGTATGACGACGTGGGGTTTGGCTTGCGCGGAAGATGTCAGTTACGCGTCGGCGATTCAGCTTGTGCGGAATGAGCTGCAGGCGTCGCCTTCTGGAAGCACGGTGGCGCTTTCGTCCGCGTATCTATACGAAGCCTCGCGCCACAATGAAATCCGAACCATTCACTCCGATTGGCTGGGCAGGCCGTCGGACTGGCCGGGTGATGAACGGGAGGCGCTGATCGTCCTGAAACCCGCAAAGTTGATTCTAACCCAGTTTGATTATTACCGTTGGTACGAGCGGATAATCATGGACCTGAGGAAGCGTCCTGATTTCGTAAAAGTGGATATCTTGAACACCGCAAGGATCCGTCCGCCGGATGCGTTCAAGCCGCTGCAACGGGTCGTGCAGCATGTCTCGTGGGCGCCCGTGGTCGTGCGTTTTTCGTGGAACTAACTGTGAGCCGGGCTTTCGACCGTTGAGGCGGAGATTTGTTTCAGGCATTCTCCGATTCGGCCTGTTCACGAAACCGTGGCATGGGCTCGGTGGCAGGGTCTTGGACTGAGCAACACGTGCTGAGAAGAGATACCTGATGCGGTGATTGACATCCGGAAGGCGCGGCGTAACGTAGCCCGCAAGATGCGCGAAGCGGAGTCGGCGGAACTGAAGGAAAAGGTGGCGGAAATCTGGTGGTTTCACTCGATTGATTTGGGCCAAGGCGTCATCACGCCTGGTGTTGACAACAGTCCAAAGAAGCTCAAGCGCGTGCAATTGCCTCCATCGCTCGACGGCAAGACGGTACTCGATGTGGGGGCTTGGGATGGTTTCTTTTCGTTTGAGGCCGAACGCCGTGGCGCGAAACGCGTATTGGCGACTGATTCCGTGATTTGGAATGGTTTGCACGACACCGCGAGCAAGCGGGGCTTCGAGTTTGCGCGACGGACGCTCGGCTCGCGCGTTGAAGACATGCACATTGACGTGCTTGATCTTTCGCCGGAGCGGATTGGCATGTTCGATGTAGTTTTTTTCCTTGGCGTCCTGTACCACATGAAGTATCCGCTGCTCGCGCTGGAGAAGGTCGCCAGCGTCACGAAGGAGTTGCTGATCTTGGAGACGGCGGTGGACATGCTCTGGACTCGCCGGCCTGCGATGTCGTATTACGAAAAAGACGAGCTGGGAAATGATCCTTCCAATTGGTGCGGCCCCAACCCGGCAGCCGTCTTGGCGATGTTGCGAACCGCCGGCTTCCGTCGCATCGAAGTGGTGGCTGGCCTTCGTTCTGTTTTCTTCCGCATCGCTCGTGCAGCCTACTACAAAATCAAACGTGGCTATCCATTTTTCGCAGCGGTGCGCACCGACCGGATTGTTGTCCACGCCTGGAAATAGTCCGGGCTGACGCGAGCCAGTCAGGGGACAATTGAAATCCCGCACTGACCTGCTGAAAATTGCGGCGTGGCGGATTCTAAATGAGCAGGCACGGCGTGCTTTTGACTGCTATTCATGCCTTGCCAAATTAAACCTTGAAAGCCCAGAGCAACCACTCTAGCGTTTCTGAAAAGCCAGAGACATTCCTCCCGCAATGCCTTTGGCCCGTAACGGAAACCGTAAATTATGACACCGTACTTGAAACTCATCTCACGATCCCTGCTAACGACCTGCTTCATCATTTCAAAGCTCGCGTGGGCTGAATCCTCGGACACGACCTTCAAAGTTGGCGCCGGCAAACACGACGTCACGCCCAAAGAGGCCGTCCCCATGTGGGGCTACGGTGCGCGACACGATGCCCTTTCCACCGGAGTGCAGGACCCGCTTTACGCCGCTGCGTTGGTCATGCAGGTGGGCAGCAACAAACTGGCCATTGTGGGCCTGGACCTCGGTCGTTCGCCGGCGGAAAAATCTCTGCACAACATTCGCCGGCGAATCAAAGCGGAAGCCGGGATCGACTATTCGTTCATCGCCGGCTCGCACACGCATCACGGACCGGTGCTCGAACTTTCCGACGAACCGGGCAAAGGCAGGGGAAAATTTGACGCCTCGCTCCGTTATTACAAAGAAATGGAAGAAGGCATCGTCGCCGCCATCCTCGAAGCGAATTCCAAGCTGACGCCCGCGAAGATGGCCACCGGCTCGACCCAACTGGCCTTCAATCGCAATCGTCACACCAAGATTGAGCCAAAGCCCAGCGACCGCGAACTGGCCGTGATGCGTTTCGACGATCTATCCGGCAAACCGCTGGCCGTGCTGGTCAACTACACGGCTCATCCCACCATGATCGACGCTTCCATCTTGAAATTTTCCGCGGATTACGTGGGCGCGATGAAAGCGACTGTGGAAAAGGAAATGGGTGTCACGGCCATTTTCATGCAGGGCGCGGCCGGCGATCAATCGGCCAATCCCGGCACGAACAGCGGCTACCAGGCCTTCGGCGCGGCGTTGGGACGGGAAGCGATCAAGCTCGCCTCCAGTCTGACCCCCACCGAAGTCACCCAGCCAACGTTGCAAGTGAAGGAGGAGCAGTTCAAGTTCACTTCGCGCAACGATTTCAAAAACCCGCTGCTGGTCGGCGCTTACTCAAAGGCATTTTTCCCCGAGCTGGTTCCCAATTTTATCGATGAATTCGCGGACGGCATCCGCCCGCGATTGACCGTGGCCCTGCTCAATGGCGACATCGCCCTCGTCGGCTGTTCCGGCGAATTTTTCAGCAATCATTCGCTTCGCTTGAAGGAGCGGGCGCGGGTGAAACAACTTTTCTTCTTCGGCTATTGCAACGGCTACCATCAATATTTCCCGACAATTGAGGCGGTGGCGGAAGGCGGCTACGGCGCGGACAGCACCGTCTCACCGGTGCAGGTCGGCGCGGGCGAACAAATGATGAACACCGCCCTGACCTGGCTTTATCAGATGCGTGGCAAGATCAAGTGAAGCGGCGCTGCGCCAAAATCCCAAAGGCATTTCGTCCTTCAGTCCAAGGTTGCGAGAAATCGATCGTGTCAGGTGGCACTCTATTCGTGAAATCGAGATGAAACCGTCTGCCCAACCGCAAGCTCGCTGTCCTTCCATTCGCACTTGATTCGGCAACGATTTTTCTCGACCGCTTCGACTCGCATTTGGGAAAACATGAGCCGCTCGTGCTCCCGTGCCGTCAAAATCATGCCTTCAAGAATGCCATCTTTGGCGACTACGTCGAGCCAAGCCTCCTGCTTGCCGATCAGTTGTGTAATCCTGCCTTGGACAGGATGATTCAAGAAAAACTTGGTCCACTGCTCGGGAACTGCGGCCTGCCTGTAACGGCTTTGTCCCAATCATTCCGTCGTAGGTAATAGCTGCCCCGATTGCCGCGCCGTGGCTCATCGCCTTGATTGACATCGCTGCAGAACGCAACGATTTCGTTTGTGGGAATGAGATACATTCGACTACCCCAACGCACTGGATAGAACTCGGTTGGAGTGCCTCGGAAACCCTTCCGTATATTGGGCTTTTTCGGGGTGATGTGGAGGACCCCCATCCTTAATGTTGGCGCTTCCATTGTTCTTCTCGTAAGTGCCGAAACATCCTTGCCACTGAAATGTAAAATTGCCGCCCCTGCTTAACGTGAGACTACAGTTCACCCCCGTTCCGTCACCGAAGTAATAATCCCCTGCCATGTCTTTGAGGGAAAGAGAGCCTCCATCGGCAGCGAATATCCGAAAGCTCGCCCAACTCAGAAGAGAGAGCGAGGTGACAAGATTGTAGAAGAAGCTTTTCATGTGCGTGCCGCCTTACATTGTTATTCGTGCGCACAGTGCGGCCTAATTCTTTTCACATTTCGTAACCTATTCCTGTCTTTCAAATTTGTAAACAAGAGGTTAAAAGAGATTCTTGAATGAATATTGAATCGACAAACGCCGCACGCACCCAAAGAATTGATCCGTCCAAGATGTGAGAACATTTACGATGATGATGAAATCTCGCTTCAGCCTGACGACAGGTGTTTGCCTGTTTTTTGTTTGCATGGCTGGCTGCACCACGGCGCCTCGTTCGGCAGATCAAAAAGTTGCCAAAGAACAAAAATTTGACCTGAAACAGGCGTTAAAAGAAAAAAAGGCAATCGACCGGCACTTCGCTGAATTGCTGCCCAACGCAAAGAACCGACCGTTGTTGATCGAGGAATGGAACGCAATGATGCAACCCCAAAAAACAAAGTTTGGGCCCTTCGCTTTAACGGAACAGAAAGTACTCGATTACCTTGGCAAACCAGAACGCACCTCCACTTCCGACAACATAATCCTCGGTGCCGTTGAGACCTGGTTTTATCCCAACTACGTGCGCACTCAGAAAGCCGGCAAAACGGGGACGTTGCTGGTGGTGTTTAAGAGCCGGCTTGTCTATCTGGTCTCGACGCCCGAGGAGTAACAATCGATTGGAACGCTCGCCCTCATCCTGACCTTCTCCCCAGGAGAAGAAATGGCCGTTGTTTGTCTATTGTTTTTCGGATGACCGTTCGGCAAATCCGTGACTGGCTTTTCGGGGAGACGCCGAGCGATTCTCCTTGCTGGGGGGAGAAGGCCAGGATAAGGGAGGACGTGGATCATTCTTCAACGCCAAGGCGCAGAGAAAACTAGAAACCTTCTTTGCGTCTCCGCGCCTTGGAGTCAAATCTGAGTCTGAGACTTCAAGCTGTACCGCTACCGGTGTTTCGACGCCAAATATTCCCTGAACTTCTCGTAATCCGCGCCCATGCGGTCAAAGTCCTCCGGCAATTGGTTCGTGGCGGTCATGGCGGGCGGCACGTCGGGTGAGAAGCCAATCGTCTTTTCAATTTCCCCGGGGAATTTCGCCGGATTCGCGATTTCGAGAATCACTACGGGCGCGTTGCCAAGCGATTCAACGGCGAGCCAGTCGAGGAAACCGCGCCGTCTATTGATGTAGCAGCCAACGTGAGGAGGCTCATTTCAAACGAAACAAGTCAGAGCCTCGTTACCTCGGCGCCTACGATGTTACGGCGGTGGTGAATTCGGCGGCGCAAGCAACGTGTTGGCGTCGCTCTCCTGATTCTACCTGATAAATTTGAGGATCGCGTGGGCGGTCGGGTCGTCGTCGTGCGTGATGCTGAGCATTTCGGAAATGTGGCTTTCCCGTGGGACAAACACCAGTTCGGATTTCAAACCGGCCTTTTGCAGCGCGGCGTGAAATTGCCGGGCCTGGGCCGGCAGCGTCAGATAATCCCACTGACAATAAGTGACTAAAAACGGCGGCGCGGAATTCTTGATATGGTACAAGGGAGATGCCTCTTTGCGCGCCTGTTCGTCCGTGCCAAACACCGACGACTGGCTGTCGCCGGTTCCCAAATTGAACACACCGCTCAGACTGATCGTCCCGCGAATGTACTTTTGGGAAAGGTTGTAGGGCTTCAAATACTTCTCATCCAACGCAAGCAGCGCCGAGAGATGTCCGCCGGCGGAATGACCGCCCACGTAAATGCGGTTCGTGTCCCCGCCGTATTCTCCGATGTGCTTTACAACCCAGGCGAACGCCGCCGCCACGTCTTCAATTTGCGCCGGGTGTGGATTTTTCGGCGCGAGCCGATAGCTGGGGACAACCGTCAGAATGCCTTCCCTGGCAAAACGATTTCCAACTGCCGGGTATTGCGCGCGGTCGCCGAATCTCCAGGAGCCGCCGTGAATGAAGAAGAAAACGGGCAGTGATTTCTTGTCGTTCGGCAAATACAAGTCGAGCTTGTGTTTGCCTTCGTCCTCCGGTTTGCCTTCGGTATAGACAATGTCCTTCTTCAACTCGACGTTTGTGGATATCGCCGCCGAGGGCAGTCGAATGGCCTGAGCTGACGGAGTTTTGACGTAAACCGGATTCGAATAAATCCACGGACGGTCCTCTCCATCGACGGTCAGCCACGCTTCCAACCGATAAGCGCCAGGGTCTTTGGCGGCGAAGTTCAGGTTCGTGCCGGTCGTTTCTTCGACGACTTTGCCGTTGTAAATCAACTTTAGTTTGGCTGGCAACGGCGTGACCGCGGCGATGCGCGTCGTGCCCAGAAACGGAATCGTGTCGCCCATCGGATAGACGCCAAGGTTGTTCGCCGCGCCAAAAGCGAATCCCGTCGGGTCGCACAGCCAGTCGTGCGACACATAAGCATGACCGTCACGGAGCGACTGGCGAATCTCCGGTTCCGTCAATTCACGCGCCAGAATGTGTGTCGTGAGATGCCGGAAGCTCACGTCATACGGGTCGAAGGTCGTTTCGCCAATGACTCGATTCTGGTGGGCGTCATTGGCCGCGATGCCGGTAAAGGGATTTTTCTGCGTTTCGCTGTCCCATTTGGCGAAAACTTCCGCGCGATGGTCGCTGCCGGCCGCAAAGAATTCGTCCGGATAGACTTTGAAATTTTCCTGCACCTTGCGCCAGGTGTCGGGATTGTCCGCCGCGTTGTTCAGGTAATCATAAAATCGCGTGTCGATTTTGGCGTCGGTGTGGCGGTTGCAAATCTCCATGCCGGTAAAGCCAGTGGTGGCCGCATCATATCGGTCTTCAATTTGAGAGAGAAAGCGAAGTTCGCCCTCCGGCAGTGGTTTGCGGTTTGAATCGAAGTTGGGAAAACGCAGAACTCCGTCATCATCTTCCGACCCGGCGATAAACAGAACGCCATCGCGAAGGCCGTGCCAGGTTTCGGGCAGCGGGCCGTGATGATCGGTGAACATGACGACGCGAACGCCGGTCTTTTTGGCGGCCTCAAGGACTTCCTGACGTGTGCCCTTCGTGTGATCGGAATCATCGGCGTGGATGTGCAGCACGGCGCGAAAATCTTCGTAAACGCCGAGATTGGTCAACAGTTGACGCTCGTGCGCGAAACGCATTCGTGCTTCATGCGCCGCTTTCAGATGTTCCGGCTCGATTCGTTGGAGCGGCGTCAATGTTTCTGCCGCCAAAACGGGAAGGAGGCCGGTGAGCAGTGAAAGTAAGAAGATGCGAAGTTTCATGTGCTTAAATTTATTCCAAAGATTGATTGTTCGAATTGATTGACGGAAACGCGGGCAATTCATTCACTTCTGACTTGGCCTGCGGCCACCCTCTCCCCTTCGGAAGGGGAGAGGGAAAGGTGAGGGGTGCGCGTCATCATTTTTCTCGGACCATGATTTGTTCGTGCTCTCAAAATACCTTCCGCGATTCCAGGTGCGCCTCGATTTCCTGGCGCGTTCGCCAGACCGGGCGCAGTTCTTTGCGCGCGAACAACGGCAGTTGGTCGGTCCGGTGCGGCGATCCGGGCTGCGACGAATTGCCGTAACCGATCAAAGCTTTCGCGCGCACCGGATTGGAAAATTCAATGGCGGCGACGTACGAATCCCCGCCCGCAATTTGCATCGGTCCGCCATTCGTGCGGCCAAAATAAGCGGCGCGGAAAATTCCGAGATCACTCGGTCCGCCGTTCGCCGGGAGATCAACCTTGTCAATGATCAGGTGATAAACCTTGCCCCACGCGACATCGAGCGAACCGTGGTCGGCCTGGACTTTGTCGGCGGCGGCTTCCAACGCGGCAACGGCCATCGCCGGATCGGCCAATCCACCCGGTGTTTTCAAAGGCGATTTTTCGTTCCACGGCACCGCAAACGGGCCGCCCTTGCCCGCGCGCTGCGTCAGTTCCTTGAAAAACGCCTCGAACAAAACCGCGCCCCGGCTTTCCGCATCCGCGCAGCGATCCCAGGATTCGAGCACGACAATCGCGCGTTTCGCCTTCTCGCCGCCGTGCTGCTGAACTGCTGAACTCAGGTCGTCCAGAATGCGGTCGGCGAGTTCCATGCGCGTGGAATGTTTGTAGCGGACCAGTTTCTCGAACGAAATGCGCGGGTCTTCCATCAGCATTCGCGCGGAACGCTGGGCACGAAAGTGCATGAAACGCGGCGCCATATAGGAAGGAAAGTTATTGGCATCAAGCGCGGGAGGAAAAGTGGTTGTCCAGGGCGGGTCGTTGGCGTTCTGCAACCAACCGGTGGAAGGATCGACCACGCGTGGCAGTTCTTCGTATGGATGGGTACTGGTCCACAAAGTCACCGAAGTATCTCCCGGCACGATGCGCGCCCAATTGTAGTTTCCCTTGGGACGAACCGGTGTGCGGCCGCCAAACAAGTGCATGATGTGGCCGTCGCGATCGGCATACATGACGGTGAACATCGGGTTTTGCAGACGCTTTTCTGCGGCTTCAAATTCCGCCAGGTTCCGGGCCCGGCCCATGTCCCAATACTGCTGGGCGCTGTAGGGTTGATCGAGTCCGACGACGCGCAACGCGAGCGCCTTCCCGTTTTTTTCTTCGACTACCGGGCCGTGGATGGAACGTCGCACCACCAGTTTTTCTTCCTGCAAACTGCCGTCCTTTTGTTTTACCTTCAGCGTTTGTTCCTCGCGCTCGAACTTGCGGACGCCGCCATCCCAGCGATACCCGCCGTCCATCAAGGTCAGTTCGTAGAGGTCCGCGCCGTCGAGCGTGTTGACGGTGTGAGTCCAGCCCAGGTAATCGTTAAACGCGATGCTCAAAAGGGGAGAGCCGACCAGGGTCGCGCCGTAGAGATTGACGCCGGGCGCGATGAAGTGCGCTTCATACCAAAGATAAAAATCCGCCCAGCGCAGGTGCGGGTTCGCCAGCAGCAGGGCGTGTCCGCTTTCCGAGTGCGATGGCGCAATTGCCCACGCATTGGAACCGTCCGGGTGCCAATCTTTCGCCTGGCTTTTGACCGAGCCGGAATTGACGACAAAAGTAAAATGAGTGACGCGTTGCCCATGCGCGATGATGTCCGTGGCTTTCACCGGCAGGACGACTTTGACGTCGTCGCTGATTTGGTCGGGATGTTCCTTGGCGTAGTCGTTGATGCCCGCAACGAACGCGTCCAGGTAGTTGCGGAATTCCGGGGATTGCGCCTGATACCATTCTTCAGCGCGACGCGGAACGCCCATCGTGCGAACCCACCGGTCCGAGTCGAGATAATCGCCGCCCCAATATTCGGCGGCCCGTCCGCGCGCGTGGCCATAAAGGCGAAGAATGAGATTGCCGTGGCTCTGCGCCTGCGCCCAACCGAAGCCATGAAAAAGCCCCGCCGCATCAATGCCATAAATGTGCGGAATGCCCCAGGAGTCCCAAAGAATTTCGTTGCGCGCGACCGCGGTTGCTTTGGCTGGCTGAGTTGGAGCAGGCGCAGTGCAGGATGTCGCAAGGAGAGCGACGAAAAAGATGTAGATCCAAATAGTGGTTTGCTTCCGCCACAAAACAAAATTCTTCTCCCGCGGCGGGACATTCAACTCAGTCATAAATACCTCTTCTGCCTTCGGTGTGGTCACTGTTTGGTAATTTCTTGATTGGGTAATCTCAGGTTAAGCATTTTCGTCATAGAAGCGATATAAAAATCAATTCGCAGACCGGAGCCGGCTAAAGTGAGATGAGAAAATCTTCAAACGAGTGCGCAAAAGCTTTTTCCTCGCCTGGGGGAGAGATTCCACGGTCTGCGAAAAATCGCAAATCAAGTCCCTGAACCGGGCGCGTTGGTAGGGCGCGTCACTCCGTGCGCGCCGTTCGGATCGAATGTCCAAACCAGCGGCGCGCACAGAGTGCGCGCCGTACCTTGCGGTTCATGGGGAGAATCAAGGTGAGGGCGAGCCAAAAAACGACCATCATCGTTTCAGCCTTGCTGAAGCCAGTTTGACGAACGCCCGCCCTCACCCGGCTCAACGCGTTGGAACCGGCGACAACGAGTAACCATTTTCCGATTGCTGCTCCAAGACTTTGGGCGGAGACTCGGCATCATGACGAGAGGAAATCACCGCGCCATCGCCACCGCTTGGCGACTCACCGTGGAATCCTGGCTCCGCCGCCAGGGACTGATCTCGATTCGCCAAAACCAAAATCAAAAAGTGTCAACCATTTTCCCAGAAAATTGGTCTCATAATTAACCTGGTCGCACACCCGCGTGAAGATCGAGAGCTTGTATCCGCTCGTGAACGATTTCTTTATTCGAACCTTGATGCGCCATCAAGGAAAACTCCAATGATCAAATCTGCGCGCATACTGCTGGGAGTAACGCTGGGGTCGTGGGTGGCCAGCTCGGTCTTATACGCCATCGAGGCGGATCTGGACGGCGTGCTGACGGTCGAGAGGCTCAAACCAAAGGGCGAGTATTACGAAGCCACCGTTCCGGATACGCTGGACTTGGCGGAGCGGGCCAGGCTGTCGGTGCATGGGTTGACCAGCTTTCTCAACCCGAATCAAAATTATGCGCCGTACGGCCAGGGCTGGTTTAATGTACGAGTTCCCTATCTGACCTCGAAATTGATCGGCGGATCAGACTCGGGGGCGCCAAACTGGGGCAAAATCGCCGAGGCGCTGATGATGGCCCGCGTGATGAGCGGCAGCCAGGAGAACCTGGAGACCGACGGCAAGACCTTTAAGGGCATGGTGGCCTGGATGCCGGACTTTGGCACCGTTCCCAGCGCGCGCGCCATGCATGCGCTGATGGCGATGAATCAGCTCAATCCGGATCCAAAGTTAATGGAGACGATCAGGCGGCTGGCGGACAGCTTCAATAAATCCGCCAAGCATAGCGCAACGGGGGTGGTCTTTTACGAGGGGACGCCCTTTTATGACAACGGCCCCGCCGGACAGTACGGTTACGGCGCCCAGGTTCGCACGCAGGGAGACATTATGCGGGCGCTGACCCGATGGTACGAGCGGAGTGCCGACCAGAACGCCCTGGACCTGGCGGGGAAGACTGCCCAATACACGTTGCAGTTCAAACCTTACTGGACCCCGGAGGTCGAACCCAAGGCGGTAGTGGGCCAGGAACACGCCCATTTCAACGGCCATCCTCACGAGAACTGCGTCTGCCTTATGGGCCTGCTGCGTTACGCGCAGGCCACCCACGACGCGCGGATCAAGCAGTTCGTGCGCGACGGGTATGAGTATCTGCGCAATTGGGGCATCGCGCGCATCGGGCTCTTCGGCGAAATGTGCGCCGTGAGCGACATGACTTACCTGGCCATCAAGCTCAGCGACTACGACGTGGGTGACTATTGGGAGGACGTGGATTGTTATGTCCGCAACATTCTGGCCGACCGCCAGATCACCAGTGCTGACAAGCTGCGCAACGCGGTCCGAACGGAGCCGATCCTGGCCCGGTTTTTACCGCGCAAGGCGCCGGATGATCCGATCAACAATCCCAACGCTCAAACTGTGGGGCTGGGCCAGAATCTCGAAAAGGATGCCGTGAAAAGTGTCCCGCTCGATCCGGCTTTCGAAACGGAGGATAATGTCATCGAGCGCTGCGTCGGGACGTTCCTTTCGGATGCGGGCTATCCGAGCGAGACAGTGAAGATCCGCCTGATGTTCAACATCTGCTGCCCTGGCAACGCGAACCACGCGCTGTTTTATGCATGGGAATCAATCGTGCGGTGCGACGAATCCGGCCACGCCACCATCAACCTGCTGCTCAACCGCGCCTCACGGTGGCTGGATATCGATTCCTACCTGCCGTGCGAAGGCAAAGTCGTCATCCGCAACAAAACGTCCAAGTCCCTGGCGGTCCGCATCCCGCGATGGGTGGACAAAAAGGCGGTCAAAGCGGAGGTCAACGGCCGGCCGGCGGCGACTTACTGGATCGGCTCTCATCAAATGTTTCCCAGTCTCAAGCCCAAAGACGTGATCACGATCAGGTTTCCCGTGGTCGAGACGCGAGAGGAATATACCCTAAAAGAGGGTGTTCCGAAAACAACT
>PLJQ01000122.1:1291-15223 GCA_003140275.1 Limisphaerales bacterium | reverse complement strand
GGGCTGTGGTTTGCCAGTGAAACCGGTTCATAATCATTCCAAGCGGTTGCTTGATTGCGAGTATTAGAGCGCATTTGCAGGGATGTCAAGTTAACGGCCTTTGTGGAATGCGACTGCAACTGCCGGCGGGTTTATCCACACCTGTTCTCGTCGATTGTCATCGTGCAAAATCCTTCTTGCAACCAAGTCTCAATTGTCCTAGGTTGGTTGCACAATGAGTCGCCCAATGTCAGATTGCGACGCCGAGAGTGGTTGCAGCAAGGAACCAATTCTCTGCCCGTTGAGTCGCGTCATCGCGGGCACGGCGGTTCGAATCAAGCGCCTTTCGGCTCCCGCGAACGTTATTTCCCGTCTCCGGGAAATGGGCTTTTGTGAAGAGCAACAAATCAAACTCCTCAGTTGCCACCCCAACCTGATCTGCCTGGTTTGCAACGCGCGCCTCGGTCTCAGCGCGGAGCTGGCCGAAATCATTTTAGTTGAGCCTCTTCCTGCGTCCGAAGACGCAGAGTGAGTATGCCCGCTGAAAGCCAACCGCTGACCTCCCTCAAGGTCGGCAGAACCGGCACCGTTACCGAGATCAAAGTCGCTCCGCCAAACAAATCCCGGCTGCTGGAAATGGGCTTGCTCGTCGGCACAACCGTGGAACTCGTCCGCTTTGCGCCGCTCGGCGACCCGGTCGAAATCAAAGTGCGCGGCTATAATCTTACGCTGCGCAAAAGCGAGGCGGAGCAGATATTGGTGAAGATGAGTTCGTAATAAACGCGTGCATGGTATGAACACTGAGTCCAAGATTACTAAGATTCCTTTTCCCGGCGGTTCGGGAAACGTGCCAACTGGAGCACTACAATTTCAAAATGATTGGCCGGGGTTGTTCATTCGCGGTGATAAAGCAAGCGCGTTGCTTTCATCTATCCGTGGGCTACAACAACGGCTTGCGCAACACCCTGACCCGGTTGTTGGGGCAGTGTTAATTCAATTGAGCGAAATAGCCGATATTATTGACCACGATGTTATTGCGCGGAAATAAAGAAGAATGAATTCCTCCGTTGCATCGGACGAAAAACAATCCGCCAAAAAACAATCTTCTCCGGCGTACGTCGTCCTGACCGGCAATCCGAATTGCGGCAAGACGACGTTGTTCAATGCGCTCACCGGATTGCGCGCCAAGGTTGGCAATTACGCCGGGGTCACCGTCGAGCGCAAAGAAGGCCGCCTGCTCCGCGCACCGGCCGACGCGAACATCCGTGTGCTCGATTTGCCCGGCACTTACAGTTTGAGTCCAAATTCGCTCGACGAACAGATTTCGCGCGACGTGTTGCTGAATCGACTGCCCGAACTTTCTCCGCCGGATTTGATCGTCATCGTGGTGGACGCCTCCAACCTGCAACGAAATCTTTACTACGCCACCCAGGTCGTCGAACTCGGTCATCCCACCCTCATCGCACTCAACATGGTGGATGTCGCCGAGGAAAACGGCCATCGCCTTGACGAAAAAAAACTATCCGAAATGCTCGGCGCGCCCGTACTGCCGATTGTCGCCAGCACCGGACATGGCATACCGGAGTTGCGCGCCAAGATCGTCGCTTTCATTCAAAACCCGCCCGCCATGAAGCCGCAGCAATTCTGTCAGTTGCCGGGACTGTTTCGCATCGAAGCGACCGGGCTGGCCAATCTGCTGGCCGAAACATTTCAGGAGCGGCGATTGCAAGCCACGGCCGAGGCGTTGCTGATTCTGAGCAACGAAAACGCGCTGGCGTCCAGTTCGTCGCACTATCCGCAAAGAATCCAGGAGGCCGTGACCGCTGCTCGCAAGCGATTGGACGCGCACAAAATTGACTGGCGCGGCGCGCCTATCGAATGGCGCTATGCGCGAGTGGCGGAAATGCAGAGCATGGTGACGACCGAGATCGCGCCGCCGAGTGAGACGCTCAGCGATAAATTGGATTGTGTTTTGACCCATAAAGTCTGGGGGCTCCTGATTTTCGTCGGCATCATGGCGCTGTTATTCCAAAGCATTTTCACTTTTGCCAAGTGGCCGATGGATTTGTTGACGAATGTTGTCGATGCCATCGGCGGTTGGGTCGGCGCGCTCCTGCCGCCGGGAGATTTGAACACGCTGCTCGTGGCGGGTGTGATCAAGGGCGTCGGCGCGGTGATTGTTTTTTTGCCGCAAATTCTGCTGCTGTTTTTGTTCATCAGCATTCTGGAAGACACCGGCTACATGGCGCGGGCGGCATTCTTGATGGATCGGTTGATGAGCAAGGTGGGATTGCACGGCAAAAGTTTCATCCCGATGCTCAGTTCGTTCGCCTGCGCGATCCCCGGCATCATGGCCACGCGCACCATCGAGAGTCCGAAGGACCGCCTGGTCACCATTCTTGTCGCGCCGCTGATGAGTTGCTCGGCGCGATTGCCGGTTTACGCCGTCCTGATCGCCGCGTGCATTCCGGATATCCGGGTCTTTGGTTTTTGGAAACTCTCCGGGATCACGATGTTGTCGATGTATCTGCTGGGCATCGTGGTGGCGCTTTTGATGGCGTGGCTGTTCAAGAAGACCCTGCTCAAAGGCCCGACGCCGATGCTGATCATGGAACTGCCGCCCTACAAACGCCCGCTGCTGCGCGTCGTGCTGCGGCACATGTGGGACCGCTCGAAACTTTTCTTGCGTCGTGCGGGCACGGTGATTCTTGGCATCAACATTCTGCTCTGGTTTCTGGCGACGTATCCGCGAGACTCCGCGCTTGCCGCTAGATTTGAAAATCAGCGAATTCAATTATTAAAACCATTCTCGCCACAAATCAAAACCGCACATGACGTTCAGGAAATGACCAGGCAACTACGCGCTGCAAAAAATTTCAACGAGCATACAGCCTTGTTCCGTTATTTGGGTGGCGCCGCTGGGCTGGAATTATACGCCCCAAGAGACTTTCGCAAACTTTCGGGGCTGGAGTTTATACATTTTGTTGAGGAGGATCGTTTGGTTGGCGAACTGGACGCCGTTGATAAAGAAGAAGCCGGTGAAAGACTGCGCCGCAGTCTTGCCGGACGGTTGGGTCGGATGATTGAACCGGCGATTGCACCACTCGGTTTTGATTGGAAGATGGGCATCGGCATCGTTGCTTCTTTTGCAGCGCGTGAAGTGTTTGTGAGCACCATGTCCACGGTCTATAACGTGGGTGAATACGATAAGAGCGCCGCGGCAACCTCCAGTCTCGCCAAAACCTTGCAGGAGCAAAAGCATCCAGACGGCACGCCAATTTACACACCGCTGGTGGCCGTCACCTTGATGATTTTTTATGTCTTTGCGCTGCAATGCGTCAGCACGGTGGCGATCGTCCTGCGCGAAACCAATTCCTGGAAATGGCCAGCGTTTCAATGGCTTTACATGGGGTTGCTGGCTTGGTCAATTGCTTTCATTACGTATCACGGGGGCCGGTTTTTCGGCTGGAATTGAGAGTTACGCAACTCAACGTATCGGCCCGAAGGGAATTCTTATACAAATCCCGCTTCGGCGGTGTCTATTGGTTGGAATCTAATGGTGAGCAACTCGAAACTCGACTGGTGCGGCGGCCTTTACGAAGCGAACGCTGCGGAGATCATTCTCTATGGCCGCGCGCTGGGTTTGAGCCATAGCGAGGCCGAAGATGTTTTGCAGGAAACGTTCCTTGTTTTGATGCGGCAACCCAAACCGCCCGAACAGCCGCTCCATTATTGCCTGCGCAGCTTTCGGAATCGGGCGCTCAATTATCGGCGCAGTCTTTGGCGGCGGCTGACGCGCGAATTGGAATCGCATCGCTGGTTTGAGCGCAGTGAAGAGGAAACTCCCCGGGAGCGGGCGGCGATGCGTTGCCTGGCGATACTCCCGATCGAACAGCGCGAAGTCATCGTGCTCAAAATCTGGCATCAACATACCTTCGAAGCGATTGGCAAGTTACTGGAAATTTCGCCCAACACCGTCGCCGGACGTTACCGTTACGCCCTGCAAAAACTGCAGGCCTGTTTGAAAGGAATAAATTATGAACGACTGGAATCAGTGGGAACATCAATTGAGTGGCTGGGTGCCGCGCCGCCCCTCAGCGAGACTTGAGCAGCGACTGTTTCCGTCAACACCGTCGATCGAACAGGGAATGCCCCGGGCGGTCTCCTGGCAGTGGCTTGCGGCGACGGCCTCGGTTGTATTGTTGACGGTGGTCGTTTGGAGCCAATCAAAGTTTGCCCCGGTTCGCTCTTCGACTTTACTCTCCAGCAGTCTGCTGGCGAGCCTTTCCTTGAGCAATCAGAGCCTCGCTTCCTATTACTCTCCCCATTGTCAAAGCGCCCAAAACGCCTGGTCGGTGGTCAGGTCAGCGGGCACTTTTGAATGGACAAATGCCCCCCGTTCCCCTTCAACTACTGGCTCTTTTCTGCTGTTGCAGACGAATAACCCAATTCACTAGGCATGAGTAACGACAAATCGAAATCGCCGGCGGGTAAAAACAAACCGGCGGTGCCGGCCAAAACTGCCGTCCCCAGGCCGTTTGCCCTGCCCATAGTGCCACTGCAGGTCCCGCCCCTATTTCGGAGCGTTGACTGGTTGACGTTTCTGATCGCCTTTTGCGTGGTCTGGACGATTTACATTTTGACGCTGGCACCGGAGGTGACGCTGGAGGATTCAGGCGAGCTTTGCACGGGTGCATTTTATGCCGGGATTCCGCACCCGCCGGGTTATCCATTTTGGACGATTTATTCCTGGCTGTGGACAAAACTGTTGCCGTTCGGCAACGTGGCCTGGCGTGTGGAGGTAGGGGAATCAGGCGCGGCGGCTTTGGCCTGTGGCCTTATTGGCATGATGGTTTCGCGCGGGAGCAGTATGCTCATTGAGGGCATCAAGGAGTTGCGCGGCATCATGGGCAAATGGGAAAACGTCATTTGCACGGTAACGGGTGTTGTGGCCGGCTTGGTCATGGGTCTCGATTTTTATATGTGGAGCGAGTCGGTGGCCATCAACCGCATCTCGCTTTTTGGAGTGCCGTGGGTGATGCTCGTCGTGATTTGTCTTTTCCGGTGGATTTACGCGCCGCACCAATTGCGCTACCTCTACACGGCGATGTTTTTTTTCGGTATCTGCACCACCATTCATCAAACATTGGTCGTCATGGCCATGGGGATTGAAGTATGCGTGATCGCCGTCCACCCCCGCTTGGGGCGTGATCTGTTGCTGGGCAACAGTCTGGCCTATGCTGGCGGATTGCTGGGCATGAGCCTGCTGCCAATCATCAGCAACAGCTCCCTGATGTTGATTATTTTTCATGCGGTGGGGTTGAGTTCAATTGTCGGTTGCGGTTGGATTGCCATGAAAACCCAGGAGCTGGGGAAATATTGGAAGGCGGTCATCATAATGTCGCTGCTTTGTGCATTGGGCGCGGCATTTTATTTTTACGAACCCATCGCCGGCATGACCAATCCGCCCATGGAATGGGGCTATCCGCGGACAGTCGAAGGTTTTTTTCATGCCGTGAAACGGGGTCAATATGAACAAATGGTGCCGACCAATGTTTTTTCCAATCCCAGCTACCTGGCGAACGACCTCATCAATCTGGCCAGCAGTCTCGCCGACTCTTTCGGTTGGGCCTATCTGTTCATTGCCCTGCTGCCTTATCTGTTCTTTTTCAAGATGCAAAAGCGCGAGCGGGCGTGGATTGTCACGCTGACGGCGGTCTATTTTTGTATCGGCATTTTACTGATGCTGCTCATGAGCCCCGGCAAAGATCGGCAATCGTGGGATCTATGCCGGGTGTTTTTTACCGCCTCCCACACAATCGTTGCCATTATGATCGGCTATGGTCTGGCGCTGACGACCGCGTATATGGCAACGCATTACGCCAAGTTCCGACAGTGGGGTTTTCTGGGTGGGGCGACCGCTCTTGTCCTGGGCCTGTATTCCCTCGTTGACAACACCGGCAAGCATTACTTCGGGCCGGGCGGCCACGTCAGCCTTTCGGAACTTCTCCATTGGATTGGTCAGTCTTTCGCGAAAGATCAATACGGATTGCCCATCATTGGCAGTCTCCTGCTGGTCATACTTCCCGTGATTTTTATCGGTGCCCTGCTTCTCTATCGCAAGCACGCGCCGCTGTTAATCACGCTCGGACTTTTTTCCCTGATGCCGCTGTATTCCGGCTTGTGCCACTGGGGCGGCATCGGCACCATCGCCGGCAGCGAACAGCGCAACCACTGGTTCGGCTACTGGTTCGGCCACGACATGTTCACGCCGCCGTTCAACGGCAAGGACGGCCGGCCGCTTTACCCGGAGATGACCAAGGACACGATTCTCTATGGCGGCACCGATCCCGGTCGTTTTTGCCCCACTTACATGATCTTCTGCGAAAGCTTCATTCCGCACGATTGCCAGCCGAAACTCGATCAAAAATTCGACCGCCGCGACGTCTATCTCATCACGCAAAACGCGCTGGCCGACGGCACCTATCTTTCTTACCTGCGCGCCCAATACAACAAGAGCAAACAAATTGATCCACCATTCTTCAGCGAACTGGCCCGCTTCGTTCTCAAGGACAAGGAATACCAAACCAACCTGCTGGCCCGCGTGGTGTCGCCATTGGACACCTTTTTCACCTGGCGTGGCGCGCGCATCGAAAAGCGCTGGCGTGTTTCCACCTCCTGGTTCACGGCTGACGATTTCAAGGACTTGCACGCTTTTGCGATCAAGCTCCAACCCGGCGCCAGTCAATCCCCGCTCTCCAAGTGGCTCTTCGAGAATTTGAGCAAAGAGGTTCAGGACTTGATTCTTCACGACAATGAACGACGCCTGCCAACCGCCTTGGCGCGCGATCTTAACCACCTGCTGGAGCACGAACTGGAAGCCAAAAAGCAATCCTCCGATGGGAAAATTGATTCGCTTTACGACACCAACCGTTTCGCCCAAATGAAACTCTCAGAGAATTTGCAGGACTTCATCGCCCAGAACCCGCAGAGCGACACGCGCATCCGGCTCAACCGCCTGTTGCTCGAAGAGGCGTATCCCGACGAAATCGCCAGGAGCAAAGGCGGTGTTTATCCCGACCGCGAGATTTACATTCCCTCACCGGAAGATTCCCAGCGCTGCTTCCAGGAATATCTTCAGGATGCGCAGCGCCGATTGGATCACGACGGCAAACTTCCTAACGAACCGAGGCAGATCAAGCTGGGAGAGGATGTGCACATCGTTGGCGAAGGCGGCCAGCAAAGGGTGCAGGTGTCAGGCCAGGTGGCCGTCATGTCCATCAACGGCCTTTTGACCAAAGTCATCTTCGACAAAAATCCCGATCATGNNCGCTCGACTGGATGTATCCCTACCTTTCGCCCTTCGGGATCATTATGAAAATTAATCGCCAACCACTGGCGGAAGTGACCGAGGAAATGGTGAAAAAGGACCACGATTTTTGGAGCCGCTATTCCGAACGACTCATCGGCAATTGGGTCACCTACGATACTCCGGTCAAGGAAATCACTGACTTTGTGGAAAAGGTCTATCTTCGCCATGATTTCAAAGGTTTCAATGGCGACCGGAAATTCGTCCGCGATGACCAGGCACAAAAATCGTTTTCAAAGCTTCGTAGTTCCATTGNNACGGCGTTTACGGCTGGCGAATCACCTCCCCGAAAACTCCCGCCGAACTGCAGCGAATGATTAAAGAAGCCGAGTTCGCGTACAAGCAGGCTTTTGCATTCTGTCCGTACAGTCCGGAGGCGGTTTTTCGTTACGTAAACCTATTGATCGGTCACCAGCGGATTGATGACGCACTCCTCCTTGCCAACACCTGCAAAAAGTTTGATCCTTACAATGGCCAGATTGACGGTTTGATCAAGCAGTTGAACGGCTGGAAGGAACAACAAGCCCACGCGATACAAGCGCAGACCAGTCTGCAACAGATGGAAAAAGAGGTCCGCGAAAACCCGACCAATTTCCAAGGCGCTTTCAATCTTGTTTCCACCTACATGCAATTACAGCAAACCAATCGCGCCATGCAGGTGCTCGATGGCCTTTTGAACAACACACAGGCCGATGTCAACGTTGTCTTCGCCCTTGTGCAGGCTTTCAATCAACTGAAGAACTATCCCAAACTCGAAGCCACCTTGGAGAAACTCGTCAAAGTCGCGCCCGACAATCCGGAAGCGTGGTACGACCTCGCCGCCATGAAAGCCACCCTCGGCAGGTCGCCCGAAGCCACCCAGAGTCTTCGTCGAGCATTGGAACTGAGCGCGCAACGATTGGCTCGCGACCCCAAGCAACTGGATTTACGGGCCAAAGTTATCGGCGACCCCCGCTTCAGTGCGCTTCGTCAGTCGCGCGAATTCCAGGAACTGCTCGCCCCAAAATAAACACCTCCGGACACCGCTTGCCTGTCGGCCACAACTTTGTTGCTCCGCCGCTGACAATCGTATATTTATGTGTCCGTTGTATTATTGAATGAAGCATACGAAACTAATGAGCAAATCAACGCGTGAAACCGAACAACCGGACGACCTCACCTCTCCGAACCCGACGGAAGCCTTGACCCCGCTTGAACAACCAGTGTTGACACCGGAGCAAATTGAAGAATTAAAAAACAAGGCGGCTAAATCGGATGAGCATTGGGACCGTCTGTTACGAGCCACGGCTGATTTTGAGAATTTCAAGAAACGCGCCACGCGAGAACGTCAGGAAGCGATCAAGTTTGCCAATGAGGCGCTATTGCGAAAGTTAATCAGCGTGCTTGATAATTTTGACATGGCGCTGGCCGCCGCCAATGACAGTCAAAACAATCCCGTTGAGTCACTTAGGACCGGCATCAGCATGATGCACCAGCAATTCAAAAACGTTTTGGCAGAGGCCGGCCTGGAAGAAATTGACGCCACCGGTAAGGCTTTCGACCCGAACTGGCATGAGGCCGTCGCCCAGCAAGAGGCGGCCGACTCGCCGGAAGGACAGGTTCTTAGACAGCATCGCACCGGCTACAAACTACGCGACCGCCTGATTCGTCCCGCCAGCGTTGTCGTTGCCAAAAAACCCTCCGCCTAAGCCCATGGCCAAACGCGACTATTACGAGGTTTTGGGCGTGGACCGCAAGGCTGACGATGAGGAAGTTAAGAAGGCCTATCGCAAATTGGCGGTCAAATTTCACCCCGACAAGAATCCGGGCGACAAGAATTGTGAGGAAAAGTTCAAGGAACTCGGAGAGGCGTACGAGGCCCTGAGCGATCCTCAAAAACGCGCCGCCTATGACCAGTACGGTCATGCCGCCTTTGATTCGCGCACGCGTGGGCCGGGCAGCGGGCGCGGCTTCCATGATCCGGTGGATATTTTCCGCGAAGTCTTCGGCGGTGGGGCGGGCGGCATTTTTGAAGACTTGTTTGGCGGTGGCCGGTCAGACCCTGCGCAGTCGCAGCGCGGCGCCGACCTCCGTTACGATTTGGAAATCAGCCTGGAGGAAGCCGCTCAAGGATGCGAACGGGAAATCTCCTTTTCCAAACAGGAGAAATGCGATACTTGCCAGGGTGCTGGCGCGGAAACCGGTTCCAAAGTCAAAACCTGCCCCACCTGTGGTGGGCGCGGGCAAGTCATCAGTTCGCGCGGCATCTTCAGCATTGCTCAAACCTGTCCGCGCTGCGAAGGCGCCGGACGCGTCATTGAAAAGCCATGTAAAACGTGTCACGGCACCGGGCGGCGGGAGCGCGCCACCAAGATCAAACTTAAAATCCCTCCCGGTGTGGACACCGGGTCGCGACTCCGCTCATCGGGAAACGGGGAGGCCGGTATGCGCGGTGGGCCGGCGGGTGATTTGTATGTGATTCTCCATGTAAAGTCGCACGCCCTATTTCAGCGCGATGGCGACGATTTGCTTTGCGACGTACCGGTCAGCTTTGTGCAAGCGGCGCTGGGCGCCGAAATTGAGGTGCCCACCATGAACGGCAAGGCCCACATCAAAATCCCCACCGGCACCCAGCCCGGCACTACCTTTCGGCTCAAAGGCAAGGGCGTCAAAAATATTCAGGGGCATGGTCAGGGTGACCTGCATGTTCGCATCACCGTGGAAGTGCCGCGCCATCTCAACCAGGCGCAACGCGCCAGATTGCAGGAATTCGCCGACCTCTGCGAGGAAAACGTGAATCCGATAAGCCAGGGCTTTTTCGACAAGGCCAAAACCTTCTTCAGTTGATGACCTGTTCGGAAACGAACTCGCCGGAAGCCAGCGTCAAGTTTTCAGAAAAAACCGGTTTTCCTGTTGCAATCCCGCAGCCGCTAATCTCAATTCGCACTTGCTATGCATCGTTTTTATTTGTCGCCGCCACAGTGTCTAAACCCGCAATTGGTTCTCACCGGCCGCGAAGCTCATCACGCTCGGCATGTCTTGAGATTACGCCAGGGAGAAAGGGTGATCGTACTCGACGGCGCGGGCAGTGAACTCCTTTGTGAGGCCGGGGAGCCGGCCCCTGGAATTGTCAGGTTGTCCGTGATGCAAAAAAGCTTTTCCCAACCGCTGCCTTATCGCATCACTTTGCTGCAAGCGATTCCTAGGGGGAAAATCATTGAGTCCATCATTCAAAAGGCGACGGAATTGGGGGCGGTCCGCATCGTGCCGTTGCTCTCCGAACGGGTGGCAACTCAACTGGATGGCAAAAGCGCAGCCGCCAAAATTGAAAAATGGCGTTTGATCGCGGTCGAAGCCATCAAACAATGCGGTTCGGCCTGGCTGCCGCAAGTAGAAACGCCATTGACTTCCAAAGAATTTTTGAGCCGGGGTGAACAATTTGAATTGCCCTTGATCGGCTCGTTGCAAAACGACGGCCATCATCCGCGAGAATATTTTCAAACGTTTTACGCAGAACGACGGCGACTTCCCCAATCCGTTTGCGTCTGGGTCGGCCCGGAGGGAGATTTTACCCCTGCGGAGATGGGTGCAATTAAATCGGCAGGGGCGCTGCCGATAACGTTGGGCCGGCTGGTTTTGCGTAGCGAAACGGCGGCCGTTTATTGCCTCTCCGTGCTGAATTACGAACTGCAATCCGAATATGCCTGAGCGCCAAAGCTTATCGTGATTGCAGCAATACTTGAAATGGCCGGCCCAAATGTTCCGGATGCGTCAGCGTTTGAAATTGCCGCGCGTGGGACGGAGTCCATGCGCCAAAAGTGTCGTTCATTTTCCAGATTTGTTCCACGATCCGCGTCAAATAATGCTCCTGAGAACACCAGGACTCCGTTTTCAGACGCAGGGATTCTCCGGCGGTTTGAAGAGCGGTGAAATTCACATGTGCAGTGATGTCCAATTCACCCACATTAGCGAGCGAATCGTTTTTCAGGCGTTGACGATGGTAACTCCGCAAGGTTCCATCCTTCCTTTCCGGTGTGAATAATTGTTCCGCGGTCAAACCGTAATCTATGGTCAGGAGTTTCCCATAGCGCAAGGCGCTGGCGGCCTGTCGCCACCAGATCTCAGCAAGCGGACAAATCTCAGTCGTAAAACCATCCGGCAAGACCGCCGATAATTCCGTCGGTAAACTCGGCCACCGCATGAACACGTCACCGTTTCCTTCTTCAGCCGTTTTTTTCGGCATCCTCGTCCAGGCAAATGCGTTCTCCACGACTGTGACGCCCCACTCGAACCAAACCCGGTGGCCGGCATCCCACCCAAAACGATGCGTTGGCATTGCATCCAGCAATTCGTTGGCAAAAATCACACCGCAGACACCCTCCTGCGCCAACGCGGTCAAGGAATCGAACCAGACAACTTTGCCGCCAAAATCACATAGGTTTTTCTTTTGCCATATCTGTCGTCGGACGGAAGGTTCGATGATCCAGTATTCCAGGTCGCAAAAAAATGCGGGCCGATGCTTTTGCAACCAACTCAGGATGTCGGTTGCCAATCGGCCATCGTGCGCTCCCGCTTCGACCAGTCGGACTGGACTCATTTTTGCTGTTAGCCAATTACTATGAGCTGTTTCAGAGAACCATTGCGCAAATTGAAAGGCCAGAAGTTCGCCAAACAGGCTGCCAACGCTGAGGTTGGTGTAGAAATCCCCCGCTCGGCCAGTGGTGTCTTTTTCCTGTTCATAATATCCATAATGAGGACAATAGAGCGCAAGCTCCATGAAGCGCGCGAAAGAAATCTCGCCTTCCAAAACAATCGCCTGACGAATTTGTTCGCTAAGTATGTTCATTGCTTGCAGTCTGAAGCGGATTTGTTTATTTGTTCTCCCAACTTTTATTGAGGATCATCTATGGCCAGAATTGACGCATTTTTCAATTTAATGTTCGAGCAAAAAGCATCGGACTTGCACTTGTCCACAAGCAACCCGCCCATGTTGCGAGTCAACGGCGAATTACACCGTGTTGATTTTCCGCCGCTTGAAAATGATGCCCTCAAGACGATGATCTACGAAATCACGCCGGAGTACAAAATCAAAGTTTTTGAAGAAACCGGCGACGTGGATTTCGGCTACGAAATCCAGAACGTCTCCCGTTTTCGTGTTAACTTTTTCAATCAGAAATATGGCGTGGCTGCGGTGTTCCGCCAAATCCCGACAAAAGTTCTCTCGTTTGAGGATTTTGAACGATTCGAGTCTCCCTTGCCACCCGTGTTGAAAAAATTTGCCATGCTGCACAAAGGCCTGATCGTGGTGACCGGTCCGACCGGCTCCGGCAAATCGACCACGCTGGCGGCAATGGTCGATTACGCAAACAAAAACCGCAAAGATCACATCATTACCGTGGAAGACCCGATCGAGTTCGTCCACGAAAGCAAGAACTGCCTCGTCAACCACCGCGAAGTCGGTGTGCATACCCAGTCTTTTTCTTCCGCGCTCCGGGGCGCTTTGCGCGAGGATCCCGACATTATTTTGATTGGTGAGTTGCGCGATTTGGAAACTATTGACCTGGCCATCACCGCAGCCAACACCGGTCACCTGGTGTTTGGAACATTGCATACGCAAAGTGCGGCCAAAACTGTCGATCGTATCATCGACGTCTTCCCCGCGGACCAGCAGAATAAAATCCGCGCCACCCTGTCCGAATCACTGAAAGGAGTGGTGGCTCAGGGCCTCTTCAAACGCGTTGATAAGAAGGGACGCGTGGCGGCCATGGAAATCCTTGCCGTGACAACCGCAGTGGCCAATTTGATTCGCGAAGGCAAAACGCACCAAATTCCCGGCATGATTCAAGTCGGCAAAAGGCTCGGCAACCAGCCGCTGGACGATTCCATCATGGAACATATCCGGATGAAGCGCATTTCGCCCGAGGAAGCTTACGACAAATGTTTGGACAAGAAGAAATTTCGCGGCTTTTTACCACACCCACCGGATGACGAGGAAATTTAATCCATCTTCTATTTATGCGCCGACACGAACTTGATTACATTTTATCGACGATGTTGGACTCTCAATTGGAAGTGTCCGACTTGCTATTCACCGTGGGCAGAGCACCGCAAGTGGAATCGAACGGTGAACTTAGACCGGTAGTTTGCAATCCGGCCCTGGAGAGTCTGACTCCCTTCCAAACCGAGGTTCTTGCGTTAAATCTTATCGGTGAAAACAACGGGTGGCTCATCAAAACCCTGTTGCGCACTGGTTCATGTGACTCCGCCTACACGATCACCGACAAGGCTCGCTTCCGCATCAATATTTTCTCCCAGCAAGGCAATTATTCCATCGTCCTGCGCAGGTTGAACACCAAGATTCCCACGCTGGATGAATTGAAATTTCCCGTGGTGATCAAGGAAGTGGCCAAGGAAAAAACCGGCCTTATACTGGTAACCGGCGCGACCGGCTCCGGCAAATCCACCACCCTGGCCGCCATGATNNTCACCCTCGAAGACCCGGTCGAATTCGTGCATACTCAGAATAAAGCAACGTTCAACCAGCGGGAACTGGGGATGGATTTTGACAATTTTGCCAGTGGCTTGCGCGCCGCCTTGCGCCAGGC
>PLJQ01000122.1:0-1264 GCA_003140275.1 Limisphaerales bacterium | reverse complement strand
ATCAATCGTATCCTCGGCATGTTTGAACCCGAAGAACAGGAGCAAGTCCGAAGCCGGCTTTCCGACGCTTTGCGGTGGGTCATCAGCCAGCGCCTCGTGCCCAGAGTCGGCGGAGGACGACACGCGCTTCTGGAAATCATGGGGTCAAATCTTCGAATCAAAGAAACCATTACCCATGGCGAAAGCGAGGGCAAAAGCTTTTATGAAATCATCGAGGCCAATTACCCCTTCGGCTGGCGGACCTTCGATGCCGCTTGTCTGGAAGCGTATGAGCAGGGATCGATAAGCGAAGACGACGCTCTTGTGTATTGCTCTAAACGGGGCGTCGTCAGTCGTGGCATCGACAGCATTAAGAAAGCCCGGGGGGAAGTGACCAATAATGACGTCGGAAGCCTGCGCATGAAGCAAACTTCGGACAACCGCAGACCGGGTGGCAGGCCTGTTCCCGCCACTCTCAAAATAATATAAATCATGGCCGACGAGTTTGATTTTATCAGCGCAACGGATAAACCCGCGCTGTTGGCGCTTTGCACGCCTGAATGGCAACAAGCCGCCAAAAATGCCCTTAAGGATCTCGGCTATAAGGTCCACACCGCAGCCACTCACAGTGACTTCCTCACGCGTTTTGGCCAGATTCAGTACGAAGTCGTTATCGTGGAAGAGTTATTTGCTGCCAGCACGTTGGCAGAAAATCTGACCCTGAAATCACTGCAGAACATGTCGATGGGCCTCCGACGTCACGCCACCGTCATTCTATTGGCGAATTCATTTCAAACGTTCAACACTTTGCAGGCTTTTCAACACAGCGTCCATGCCATTATTAACAGTTCCGAGATCCTTTTGCTCGGGCAATTAATCGAGAAGGCTATCGCGGATAATATCCGCTTTCTCCGCAGTTACCAGGACGCACAGATGCGTGGCATACGAGGCAAATCTGATTCCTGATTTTCTTCAACAGCCATCTTCCCCGCTCTGGATTTAAGCCATCAAATTGGACATGAGCCGGCTTGATCAAGCGCTGTTCGAACGCGGCCTTTGTGGAAGCCGCGAAAAAGCCAAGCGCGCCATCATGGCCGGCCAGGTTCAAATCAACCGGCAGACCGCGCACAAACCGAGTCAGCCGGTCAAGTCAACCGATCGGCTAGCTTTGCTGGCCGGCGACCAATATGTCAGCCGGGGCGGCACAAAACTGGAACATGCGTTGACTCAATTTCAAATCGATGTTTCCGGGCTGACGGCCATCGACGTGGGTGCGGCCACGGGC
>PLJQ01000504.1 GCA_003140275.1 Limisphaerales bacterium | reverse complement strand
GCCGGAGATGCCGCCGCCGATGACGAGAACGGTCACGGCGCCGCGGTCACAGCGTCTTCGAGAATAGAGGACGCTCGGCCAGCCGCTGCTTTTCGAGATAGGGATCGAAAAGCATGGCCACGTTGCGAATAAAAATTCGGCCGAGAAGCGTGGCCTGAATCGCACCGCGCGCTACGGTTACCAGGCCGTCCTCGACGAAGGGCGCGAGAGCGGCCGTCTCCGCGGCGAAATAGGAATCGAANNGTGGCGATGCCGCGGCGCTCGACAGCTTCGGTATAGCCGGCGATGTCGCGATGATTCTGTGCGTACGCGGCTGCTATGCCGCTGATGGCGCTGACGCCCATGCCATAAAGATCGGCGCCACCCTTGGTGGTGTAACCCTGGAAATTGCGATGCAGCGTGCGGTCGCGTTGCGCCACGGCCAGTTCGTCGTCAGGCCGCGCGAAATGGTCCATGCCGATATATTGATAACCGGCGCTCACAAAACTTTCGAGGCCGGTACAGAAGATGCGGAATTTTTCCAGGCCTTCCGGGAGATGGCTTCCCAGCGCGCCTTGCTGCTTGCGCAGCCACGGCACATGCGCGTAGCTGAACATCGCCACGCGATCCGGCGAAAGCGCGACCACTTGCTCGACCGTATGAGCGAATCGTTCGGCCGTCTGCAACGGGAGGCCATAAATCAGTTCCACGTTGATGCTATGAAAGCCAAGTTTTCTTGCGACTTCGATCAAGTCGCGCGTCATTTCCAGGGGCTGAATGCGGTGAATCGCCTCCTGCACCTTCGGATTGAAATCCTGCACGCCCATGGAGGCGCGGTTGAATCCGACTTCACGCAGCGCGACCATGTGATCGCGGGTGAGCCGGCGCGGGTCAACTTCCACGCTCGCCTCGATGTCGGGCGAAAACTTGAAATGTTTATGGATGATGTCGCCGAGGCGGCGGATTTCGTCTGGGCGCAGGAACGTGGGCGAGCCGCCGCCGAAGTGGAGTTGCACGACTTTGCGATCGGGATTGAGGCGCGTCGCCATCATCGCGACGTCGTGGCCGAGGTAATCAATGTAGTCCTTGCCCTTGTCGTGATTAAGCGTGATAACGGTGGTGCAGCCGCAGAACCAGCAAAGCGTTTCGCAAAACGGGATGTGAAAATAGATGGAGAGGTCGCGCGGGGTGCGGTTGTTCGCGTCGATGCGCGCGGAAAGCTGTTCCCATGAAACCGCGCCGGTGAACTTCGTAGCGGGCGGGTAGCTGGTATAGCGCGGCCCGGCCACGTTATACTTGTTCACCAAATCCAAATCTACTTTCAGTGTCTTCATGCGATCTGAAAATGGAGACAGAATTCAAGTCCGCTCTCAACCCGGCCCGCTCCCCCAAGAGAGGGAGCAACGTCCACCGTCACACCGAGGATCATGCTGCTGGATTTGCCGGACGTGCGACCGCAAAGTGGAAAGCGTGCAAACGCTGATTCCTCTCCCCGGGAGAGAAGGTGAGGGTGAGGGCGAGCGTTAAACAAATTTTTTGGCTTCATGTGAAACTCCGTACCGTTTCAAGCAACGCCCCAATGTTCTCCAGCTTTGCCCCCGGCGTTACACCGTGGCCGAGATTAAAAATATGTCCGGCCCGACCGCGCATCGCTTCAAGCACGGCGCGGGTTTCGCGGGCAACCACTTGGGTCGTCGCGTCGTTCAGGAGCGCAGGCGCGAGGTTGCCCTGCAACGCAATGCCTTCGGGAATCAACTTGCGCGCCCCGGCCAATGAAGTCTGCCAATCAATGCCAATAACGTTCGCGCCCGTCGCAACAAGGTCCGGCCAATTACCGTGCGTGCCGAGGGAGAAGGCGATGATGGGAAGTGCGGAGTGCGGAGTGCGGAGTGCGGAAATTATGTCGCGCATCCAGCGCCCGCTCGCCTCTTGAAATTCTGTGGGCGACAGGTGTCCACCATGACTGTCGAAAATCTGGAGCGCGTCGACTCCGGCGGCGATTTGCATTTGCAGATACGTGGTGATGGCGGCGGTGAGTTTTTCGGCGAGGACAAAATAAGTCTTGGGATTTTCGCGGAAGAGCGCGAGGGCGCGACCGTATTTCGGCACGCTGCCGCCTTCCAGCATGAACGTGGCCAGTGTCCATGGCGAACCCGCGAAGCCGATGAGCGCCGTCTCGTTGCCAAGTTCGTTGCGGACCAGGCGCAAGGTCTTGTCCACGTAGTTCAGTCGCTCGGTCACGCGCCCGACGGAAAGCTTCTCAATGTCCCCGCGCGACTGCACCGCGAAGTCCATGACCACGCCGCCGGTTTCACGGAAGCGATAGGGCTGCCCCATCGCTTCAGGGATGACGAGGATGTCGCTGAAAAGAATCGCGGCGTCAAAGCCGAACCGGCGGACGGGTTGGAGCGTGACCTCGCACGCGAGCTCCGGCGCCTGCACGAGTTCCAGGAACGAGTATTTCTCCTTCAACTTTCTATATTCCGGGAGCGCACGCCCCGCCTGACGCATCAGCCAGACCGGAGGATGATCCACCGGACGGCAGTGACAGGCGTTCAAAAACCGCTGGCGACAGACCGATTCTGTGGACGCCGTTTGCCGGGTGACCGGGCCTGCTTCCCGATTGGCAGCAACCCACTTACCTGCGTTTGGCCCCACACATTTCATATTAATTCACGTTCAGACCTGGTTGATTTGCGTGCAATAACCGACCATTTATCGGCCAGTTCCGCTCCGATTTCGGCAAGGCCGCATTAGTTCTACTTTGTCACATTTGAATTTTGAATCTCAAACAAATGCCACATGGACATATTGAACGTCATCACGCTTGACTATGGTCTTACTCCGAGGGCAATTAGTATTCCACCGATGAGCGCAAGCAGATAAAACACACCAACTATACGCAGCCAATATAATTGTTTTTTCTTGATTTCAAGCAACTCTTCCAATTTGAGTGATTGTTGATTCAACATGTATTGAGCCATTTGAGCCATTGAATCTAAGCCTAACACTTCGGCCCGTTTTGTATGTATTTGAATCTGTTGTTTTTCTTGTTCTATTATCTGTTGTTCTAGGATGGCTACTTGTCTTTGGGCTTCGACTGCATCAGTACATGGCTTGCAATATGGGTTATTGCCGTATTTCAAAATTTCTAAGAATGTAATCTTAGTCCCGCATTGCTCGCATTTTGGCATAAGGATAATTATTTAAGTGTAATAAAAAGATATGAGAACAAAAATTACGTTTCTAATGGGTATCGTTGCCAAGCTGGAACGTCCTCCAGGAACAATAATCTTATCGGGATACAACGTCTTGGCAACTCAAAAGGGGAAAGGCGTCCGCGTTGTGAATTCTTTCGCGCAACAGGAACAAGTGAGCCAACAGAGTTAAAGCCATGTGATGATGCCAGCCGCGCCATTTTCGCAACTGATAATCAGACATGCCAAGACTGCCCTTGCTATCCTCAAACGCCCGTTCAATCCAAAACCGTTGCCCTTGCATGTAGGCCAGTCGTTCAAGCGAAATTGAGTCCGGCACGTTGGCAACAGAATACTTTATGTCGTCGTTTGATTCGTGGTTGCGCCGGACAATCAATTGTACTTAATCAACGGGAAAAAGCCGCGTCTGGTCGCTGCAAGAAATGTCCAGTTAATGGCAAAGGCTGTGTAGTGAGCGTCCGTTGATTCTGTCAGGTTGTGATGGTGAGAATGAAAAACTACGTGGCGCCGATGAGAGCGAAGAAAACAAGTGAGGGCGGAAAATCCGCGAAGGATTCAAGTCGCGCAAACCATTTGGCTGCCGCCAAGCGCACGGCGGACGACGAAGTCATTGAGTTGGTGCCGGCGCTCTTAAAGTTGAAAACGATCCTGGCGCCGACGGATTTCTCCAAGGAATCAAAGAAGGCGTTGCAATACGCCATTCCTTTCGCCAGACAGTTCAACGCCGGAATCATCCTACTTTATGTGTTACAGCCGCATTATGTCGCCGGTGAATTTAGCGCCGTGGATTTTCCGGTGCTTGAAGCTGACCTGCAACGGAGCAGCGGGGAGCAACTGACTGCCTTGGCAGTCAAAGGAGTTTGCGGCCTGGTGCCGGTCAAGACCCTGGTTCGCACCGGTTCGCCAGTCGGTGAAGTCGTCAATGCCGCCAAGGAGTTGAAAACCGACCTGATCATTCTTTCCACCCACGGACGCACCGGCCTAAAGCACGTCTTGCTGGGCGGCGTGGCGGAAAACGTGGTGCGACACGCTCCCTGCCCCGTTTTGGTGGTTCGTGAGCGCGCGCGGGAGTTTGTGAGTCCCAAACCATGATATTAAAGTGAGAAAAACAGGAAGCAATATGGTAGCAATCATTGAATCCGAAGCAACAAAGCGGGCGCCGGTTCGCCCGCTCCGATCGTTCAACACCGCGTTCGGTTGTCCTCGCGAGTTTTTAGATAATCAATTTGTCTATGTTGTCATCTCGCCGCGCGCCGGGGGCCTTTCCGTGGGCGTCAACATGAACCCCGATAAACGCTGCAACTTTGATTGCGGTTATTGCGAAGTGGATCGCAAAACGGCTGGGCGAAGCCAGCGGTTGGACGTGGACATCATGGCGGCCGAACTGGTGCAGACACTGAATCGCGTCCAGGAAGGCCGATTGTGCGAATTGCCGTATTACCGCAATCTGCCCGAAGAATTGCTCCAGCTCCGGCACGTTGCGCTCAGCGGCGATGGCGAACCGACGCTGTGCCCCAACTTCGCCGAGGCAGTGCAAGCGGTCGTGCATGTGCGCGCACTGGGCAGTTTTCCATTTTTCAAAATAGTGCTCATTACCAATGCCACCGGGCTGGACTCACCCGAAGTTCAATACGGTCTGAAATTCCTTACCAAGCGGGACGAGGTCTGGGCCAAACTCGACGCCGGCACGCAAGCTTACATGGACAAGGTGAATAAGTCTCAAATTCCGCTGGAGATCATCCTGACCAACATCCTGACGCTGGCGCGCCATCGCCCCGTTATCATCCAAAGTCTTTTCCCAATGCTCAACGGCCAGGAACCGCCCGAGGAGGAAATCCAGCAGTACGCACAACAGCTTGTGGAATTGAAAAACGGCGGCGCGCAAATTCCGCTTGTGCAGATTTACTCCGCCACCCGACCCACACCTCACTCCGAATGCGAACATTTGCCGCTCAAGACCCTCTCGCGCATCGCCCAAACCGTGCGCAAAACCACAGACTTGAAAGTCGAGGTCTTTTGATTCAACAATGGAAGTAATGAAAATGGAAAATGCCATCCGTATCCTGGCCGGCTCGATGGTGCTCATCAGCATTACCCTGGCTCATTGGGTCAGCTCTTGGTGGCTGCTGCTGGCAGCGTTCGTCGGCGTGAACCTCATCCAATCGGTCCTTACCGGTTTCTGCCCGGCTGAAATCGCGTTAAGAAAGCTGGGCGTCGGGAGAGTCGTCGCTCCGTGCTGCAAATAACCGCTGGCGTTGTCATCGGAGCGGTAATATTAACCGGGTCATGAAACTCCGATTACTGCTCTTTGCACTCGGTGTCCGGCGTCAAGGGTGCAACTCAAAAGGAGTCCCCCCGATGACCCCCGAGGAAAAGAGACTCTTTCGCGAGGCGGCCCAGGGCTGCTTTGCGCGCGGGCTGATCCAGATTCTACCGCCCGCGCCGATGGGCAGGAAATCATCCTCGATGCCCTACACCTGGTCGCGCAAGAAAAAACCTTACACCGATGACGAGCGCAAGCAGCTTAACAGCCTGCGCGCGAATCTCTCCGAAGCGCGGCGCAAGGGGCGCGACACCTGGAATTTCAAACAACGGATCGAGGTCATCATGGCCGCGGCGGAAGCCATAGGCAGTGATTTTCTCGCGGTTTCACGATTCTCAATACACCCACAACGAATAGAGATAAAACCGTAACACAACCCATCGCTAATGTTGCAGTCTCCGGCGCCACAGCTCCGGGCGGATTAAAAACTCCAACGCTATCCAGATAGCGGTCTGGTTACGAACCGAGATTGCCAACGCGATGTAATGCAGAGCCAGCAAACGTTCCGGGTTCGCCATAATCGCAGCTCGATTAGCTCGTCAGATTTCCGAAACACCTTCACGTCCATTCCAGATTCATTAGCTTTTTATTCTGCTTTTTTCTCTCCAGTAATACGGCAGGCCGGGTTTGGTTTCGGTCAGGATTTCCAGGATCGCACGTTTTGTGTCGGCGGAAATTGTTTGGAAAGCCGGACTGGCATCTTTGTTGGTAAGAATATCCCAGAGCCGTCGATAGAGGTGTGCTTTCATTGGTTCGGGCATGTTGTCGAACGCCTCGGAATAAACCAGGTAGCTGCAGGGATATTTGAACAGCCGGGTCTGCAGATTGAATTCGCGTAGCGAACGGCCTTGCTTGTCCTTGGGCCCTCGGCTCTCGAACACTTTTTCAAAATCCGGATTGCCTTTGACCGTGCTGGTTAACGGCGCTTCCTCGGTGAAGAGCAGATATTTCAGGAAGGCATCGACGATGTTTTTCAAATAATTGACGTGACCGTACTGTTGCAATGCCAGGGTGGATTCATAGTTCAAGCGCGTAATGAAATTGTAAATGTGGGTTTGGTGTTCCAAAACCATCAGAGCCACGATGTCGCTTTGCGGTTTGGGATAATTTGAGACGGAAAAAAACCGGCCAAGGTCCGTCAGGTTGCCCAGATAATTCGGCTCTTTTTCCTGTCGCTCGAACGCCGCCGGCTCGATTAAATTGCCACGATGGGTTTGTTTTTCGTGGGTGCCGGTGACGTACCAGCCACCCCAGCGTTCGTCGAACGGCGTGCGATGGTTCACCAGCGACACGCCATTGTTCAAGTCCACCATGCCGCTGTCATCCGTGGGAAAGGAGCGCACCAAATGGCCGGGCACGCCCATGGTTTTGGCCGAAGCGTGGCATTCCAGACATTGGTCCGTCCGGACAAAACGCGTTTTGCCCGTCTCGCTTTGGTCGAGCGTATAGAAAACGCCGCCCAACTTCGGATCGGCCATGGAAATTTCCAGCAACGGCGAGCCGGGAACGAATCCGACATACACATCGTCGCTGAAAAAAATGGCGCGGGGCGCTTTCGGAGAGATGCGTTCGCGTTGGAATGAAGTTTTCGAGAACACCAGCATCTGCGACGTCTCCGTCACCTTCAGTTCCTGAAGCAGCGAAAGCAGATAACCAAAGGAATCATCGTGTTTTAGTTTCAGTTCGCCTCTGCCAATGCGTTCCTGCAACCGTGCCACCGAGCCGCCCGCCTTGGTCTGGTTGTAATTAATCGTCTCCTCTTCGAACGGCATGATATGCGTGGCGCCTTGAAAATCAGCGCGCACCGGCTGTGACGGACAGAGAAGGGCGAATGTCAAAATCAGCCAGCCGCACCATTCCGACGTTAACAAAACCATTCCGTTTGTTTGATAAATCATTGGTCCAATTTTCACACCAGTCTATTGAATCACCCGTTGGCGTGCTTTGCAAAATTTGCCAAAGTTTAACCCTCTGTTTGCCGAAAGATTTGACGCTCCTCAAATCTTCGAGCAGGTTGGGAATGAGCGGACGCTCTCCGTCACCACGTAAAGATGCGTGCCGCTGACTTTGCGCAACAGGCCGCGCGTCCGCAGAGGCCGCTTGATGAACCAATATGAACAGCACCGAAAAAACCAGGTCAAAGATCGCGGCATGACCGATTTGAATCAATTGCTGGAGAAACGTTCCCGAGCCTGGATCATTGGAATCGCGCTGCTCATCGTTTTGGTCGTGGGGTTGGCCGACTTCTTCACCGGGTCGGAAGTTTTCTTCTCCATCTTTTACCTTGTGGCCGTGGCGTTGACGGCGTGGTTTGTCGGCAAACGTTCCGGGATTGCGATTTCAATGGTCAGTGTCGTGACGTGGCTGGCGGGTGATTTAGCTGCGGGCGCACATTACCCCAGCGCCCTCGTGCCGGTCTGGAATGCCGTGATCTCGCTTGCGTTTTACCTGGTCGTGGTCTGGTTGGTCGCCAGCTTGAGTTCCCTGCACCGGGAGTTGGAGGCGCGCGTCCGCCAGCGCACGATGGCCCTGACCGAGGAAATGGCCGAACGCGAGCGCTTGGAAAAGGAACTGCTCGAAACCATCGAACGCGAACAGCGCCGCATCGGCCACGATCTACACGACAGCTTGGGCCAGCATCTGACCGGCACCGCGCTGGCCGGTCAGGTACTCGAAGAAAAACTGGCGATGCAATCCCTCCCGGAAGCGGCGGACGCCCAGCGGGTGGTCGCCTTGGTGGAAGAAGCCATCGAGTTGACGCGCTCGCTCGCTCGTGGGCTGCATCCGGTGACGCTGGAGGACGCGGGCCTGAAGCCGGCGTTCGAGGAGTTGGCGGCCATCATCGAAGAACGGTTTCACATCTCGTGTCGCTGCGAGTGCGTGCGGGAGCTATATATCCGCGATATTGCTGTGGCCACGCATTTGTATCGAATCGCCCAGGAATCCATTAGCAACGCCATCAAGCACGGTCAGGCGCGCCACATTCTCTTGCGGTTCGAAACGTCCAATGAGAGCGTCACGCTTACTATTCAGGATGATGGCCGGGGGCTGCCGGCAGACTGGAGTCAAAGCCGGGGACTGGGCTTGCGCATCATGGCGCATCGTGCAACGATGATCGGCGCGAAGTTCGCGATCGGCCCCGCGCCCGAAGGCGGGACGCGCGTGGTCTGCGCTTTGCCAAACGCCAACCGATGAGCGCCAAAACCAAGCATCAGGTTTTTCTCGTGGACGACCACCCGCTGGTGCGCGAGTGGCTCACTAACTTGATTAACCAGCAGTCGGACCTGACGGTTTGCGGCGAAGCGGAGGACGCCGCGCATGCGCTGCAAGCCATCGCCAAACTCCGCCCCGACGTGGCCATCGTGGACCTCTCGCTGAAAAGCGCCTCCGGCCTGGAGTTGATCAAAGACCTCAAACTGCGCCAACCCGAAGTGCTCGTGCTGGTGCTGTCCATGCACGACGAATTTCTCTACGCCGAGCGTGCCCTCCGGGCCGGCGCCCGTGGTTACATCATGAAGCGCGAGACGGCCAAGAAAGTCATCGGCGCCATCCGCCAGGTGATCGCGGGCGAACTCTGTGTCAGCGAAAAATTCGCCGCCGTCATGGCGCAGAAATTCCTCGAAGGTGGTCCGGTCGGCGGCTCGCCGATCGAGTTGCTCAGCGACCGGGAACTGGAAGTGTTTCAACTCCTCGGCCAGGGCTACGACACCCGTCGCATCGCCGCCGCGCTCAACGTCAACTTCAAGACCGTCCAGTCGTATTGCGCCCGCATCAAGGAAAAGTTGCGGCTGGACAGCGCGACCGCATTGCTCCGTGAAGCCATCCGTTGGGAGGAAAGCCGACACACGCCGGGCCGTTCCGCGCCGCCCGCGTAGTGTTTCACCCCACGAAACTCTCGGATACCGCCTAGCAGACGCAACGCGCCCCACCCGTCAAGCTGGGGGCGTTGTGTCATGGCATTCATTCGATCAATAAACAATTGGGTTTTACTCGGTGCCATTCTTACTGGCCTGAGCCTGGCCACGGCTGACAACCAGGCCGCCGCCGTCGAACCGGTCGCGCCTACCCTCAGTGTGGCTGATGCCCGACGGGCCGCCTTCCTCAACAACTGGGACCTGCTCGCCGCCAAGAGCGATGTGGACATCGCCACGGCGCAACGTCTTGTCGCCCGCGAATTTCCGAATCCGACGCTTTCGCTCGGCACCTCCAAGATCAGCTTTGACGGACATCCCAACGGTACGTCGCAAGGCAACGGGCTATGGGAACGCAGTTATGACACCGTCACCGCCATCGGCCAACTCATCGAGATCGGCGGCAAGCGCGCGGCGCGCAAAGTCGCCGCCGCCGCCGGGCTGCGCGGGGCGGAGGCGCGGCTGGCGGACGCACGCCGGTTGCTCGATCAGGCGGTCACGCAGGCTTATGTGGCAGCGGTGCTCGCCGAACGCAATGAGCAAGTGCTCGCCGACTCCGTCGCGTCGCTGCGCCAAGAAGCGAACATCGCCGCCGCTCGTCAGCACGCGGGCGACATCTCCACCGCCGACCAAAGCCAGATCGAAATCGCCGCCGCCCGGCTCGAACTCGACGCGCGCGATGCGGAAGCCGCCGCCCGCGCCGCGCGCGTCCAATTGGAAATCCTGCTCGGCGAACGCAAACCGCAAGGCCACACGCAGTTGACCGAGACGTTGGAACAATTGAGCGAGGCCTCGCCGGGTCAACGGGCGACTGCCGCCCCCAGCGAATTGATGGCCCCCCCTCAGCGCGCGGACTTGACCGCTGCCGAAGCGGCGCGGACCAAAGCCGAAGCGGACCTGCGTCTGCAAAAGGCGCAGCGCGTGCCCGACCCCACCGTGTCCTTCCAGTACGAACATGAGCCGCCCGACCTGCCGAACACCGTTGGCCTCATGGTTTCCTTTCCGTTGCCGCTTTGGAATCGAAACCGAGGCAACATCACCGCCGCCGAAGCCGTCGTCCGGCAGGCGGCCACGCAAGCGGAAAAGGTGCGCGCCCAAATCATCGCGGATATCGTCACCGCGCGGGTGGCCTTTGACGCGGCGCAGGCGCGTTGGCGGCGTTATCGCGAGGAACTCCAGCCCAAGTCGGGGAAGGTGCGTGAGTCGGTCGCGTTCGCGTATCAGAAAGGCGGCGCGTCGCTGCTCGATTTACTGACCGCGCAACGGACGGACAACGAGGTGCGCCTCGCCACGGCGCAGGCCGCTGCCGCTGCCGCCAACGCCGCCGCCGCGTTGCGGGCGGCGCTGAACCCGCCGGACAACTCCAATTCTCCAAAACCATGAAAATCATTGTCGTCGCTTCCCCGCCGACGTCGGGGACCACAACCATCATTTGGAATCCCAACAAGATTCGCATCCCAGTCTTGAGCTTCCAAATTCCCCAGAGTTTCAAAGTCCCAGTCAAGAAGCTCTGCGCGTGGAGCGGAGCGCCGATCTCCGACCCGGCGCTTTGGTGGCGCTGCTTTGGAAACGCGCCGGGTCGGAGATCGACGCTCCTGCCTGGCCTTGCCGCGCTGGCCATCGCCGCCGCCGGTTGCCATAAATCGCCGCCCGCCACCGAATCCCCCGATATTCGCGTCGAAGGCGACAAGATAGTTTTGGCGGCGAACGCCCCGCAACGCAAGGCGCTCACGGTCGAGGCCGTCACGGAGCGTAAGGTGAACGCCACGCACCTGACCGGGCGTTTGGTGTGGGACGACGAGGTCACCGTGCGCGTTTTCTCACCCGTGCTTGGCCGGGTAACCGCAGTGGACGTGGTGCTGGGACAAAAGATTGATCCGGGCGCGGTGCTGGCGCGAGTTTCTTCGCCGGACTTCGGCCAGGCGCAGGCGGACGTCCGCAAGGCCAACGCCGATCTGGTCCTCGCGGAGCACATCTTGAAGCGTTCGCGCGATCTCCAATCTCACGGGGCCGCGCCGCAGAAGGATGTCGAAGCCGCGGAGGATGCGCAGGCGGCGGCCCAAGCGGAGAAGGAGCGCACCGCCGCCCGGCTCGAGCTTTATGGCGGCAGCACCGAGGTGCTTGATGGTCTCTTCCCGTTGCGGGCGCCGATCGGCGGCACAGTGGTGGAACGCAACGTGAATCTGGGTCAGGAGGTTCGCCCCGACCAGATGCTCGGCAACGTCCCGCAGGTCTTCTCTCCGCTCCTGACGATTTCCGACCCCACGAAGCTCTGGTTGGTCGTGGACGCGACCGAGGCGGACATGAGCGCGCTCAAGCCCGGCCAAGAGATTCACGTCCGCGCCAAGCCGTTCGGCGAGCGGGAGTTTCCGGGCCGGATCGAGGTGATTGGCGACACGCTCGACCCGGCGACCCGCACC
This sequence comes from Limisphaerales bacterium, assembly GCA_003140275.1. Classification (GTDB taxonomy): domain Bacteria; phylum Verrucomicrobiota; class Verrucomicrobiia; order Limisphaerales; family PALSA-1396; genus PALSA-1396. The sequence continues at coordinate 4,044 of PLJQ01000504.1, read as the reverse complement.
TTGAAAGTCCGCGGCACAGTGCCCAACCCCGACCGGCTGCTGAAGGCCGAGATGTATGTGACCGTGGACATCCTGACGGATGTGCCGCCCACGACGGAAGTGCCGGCGAAGGCGGTGTTCCTTAAGGACAACCAGGCCTATGTTTTCATCGCTGAAGGGGACCAATTCGTGCGCCGCCCGGTGAAGACTGGGGCCGAGAACGATGGCAAAATCGGCGTGCTCGAGGGCGTCAGGCCGTGGGAACGCGTCGTCACCGAGGGCTGCCTGTTGCTGCAGACGCTGATTGAGTCCAAGGGCCAGCCATGATCGGCACCATCACGTCCTATGTCCTGCGCCACCGCGCCATCGTCTTCGCGTTGACGACGATGTACATCTTTGCCGGCGTCCTGGCGTTCCGCCGGCTGCCGGTGGAGGCGTATCCGGACGTCACGAATGTTTCCTTCCAGCTCATCACGCTCTTTCCCGGCCACGCGGCGGAGGAAGTGGAACGACTGGTCACAATCCCGATCGAGAACTTGATGAACAGCATTCCCAAGCGCGCCTCGATTCGTTCGATCTCGCTGTTCGGCCTCTCCCAGGTGACGATCACTTTCGAGGACGACGCCGACCGCGCATATGTCCGGAATCAAGCGTATCAACTTCTGTCCACCGTCACGCTGCCGCCGGGGGCGCAGGCGAGTTTGTCGCCGGATTCGACGCCAGTGGGCGAAATCTATCGCTACACGTTGAAAGGGCCGGAAGGCTTTCCGGCGACTGAGTTGCGATCCCTGGAGGACTGGGTGGTGGAGCGCCAACTCCGCACGGTGCCGGGCATCGTGGATGTCGTGGGCTTCGGCGGGCCGACCAAGCAATATCAGGTGTTGATTGACCCGGTGAAGTTGAAGTCCTACGGCATTTCGCTCAAGCAGGTCTTCGACGCGCTCTCGAACGGCAACCGCAACGCGGGCGGTTCTTATATCGAGCACGGACCGGAGATGTACATCGTCCGCGGTCTGGGCTTCGTGCGGACCCTCGCCGATATCGCCGCGATCGCCGTGGACACGCGCAACGGAACGCCGATTCGCATCAGCGATCTCGCAACAGTTCAGATCGGCCAGCAACTCCGCCTCGGCCGCGTCGGCAAGATCACACATGGCGGGGCGGATCAGGATGATGCCGTCCAAGGCATCGTGATCCTCCGCAAAGGCGAGAACGCGCTGGAAGTGCTCAAGCTCGTCCGCGCCAAAGTTGCGGAGATCAATCAGAAGCATCTCCCGCCCGGCGTCCAGATGGTCGTACACTACGACCGCACCGAATTGATCAACCGCACCCTGCGCACCGTGCGCAAGAACATGCTCGAGGGCATCGGCCTGGTGCTGCTGGTCTTGCTCCTCTTCCTCGGGTTGGGCAATGCCCGCTCGGCGCTCGTGGTCGCCGCCGTGGTGCCGTTGTCGCTGATCGGGGCTTTCCTGTTGCTCGACCTGCGCGGGATTCCGGCCAACCTGATTTCCATGGGCGCGATTGACTTCGGCATCATCGTGGATTCCGCCGTCGTTGTGATGGAAAACCTCCTGCGCTTGCTCGAAGAACGCAAAGACAAGATCCGTTCGCTGCCGGCGACCATCGTCGAGGCCGTCGGCCAGATGGGCCGGCCGATTCTCTTTTCCAAGGCGATCCTGCTCACCGCCTTTCTGCCACTCTACACCATGCAGCGCGTCGAAGGAAAAATCTTCCAGCCTATGGCATTGACGCTCACCTTCGCGCTCCTCGCGGGCACCATCCTCGCGTTGACCGTGGTGCCGGCGCTGGCCAGTTTTGCGGTGCAACACAAAATTGCCGCGCACGAAAGCTGGATCGTCCGCAAGCTGGTGGCGCTCTACCGCCCGCTGCTGGCGGCGGCGTTGGCGCGACGCCGGCTCGTGCTTGGCATCAGCGTGCTCAGCCTCGTGGCCGCAGGCACGGCGGCCTACCTCGTCGGCAGCGAGTTCCTGCCGAAACTGGATGAAGGTTCGCTCTGGGTGCGCGCTTTCATGCCGCAGACGATTTCGCCGACTGAGGCCGCCCGCCTCGTAAAACGGATTCGGGGAATGCTGATCGCTTTCCCTGAATCCCGCACGGTGGTCAGCCAGCTCGGCCGCCCGGACGATGGCACGGACGTGAACGGCTTCGACGTGGTGGAGACGTCGGTCGAACTCATTCCGCGCGAGCAATGGCAGACCGCGAAAGACCGCGACGGCCTGGTGGCGGTGATGAAGCGCAAGCTGGAAGAAATTCCCGGCGTCGAATTCCAGTTCAGCCAGATGATCGAGGACAACGTCAACGAGGCGGTCTCCGGCGTGAAGTCGGAGTTGAGCATCAAGATCTACGGCGAAGACCCGCAAAAGCTCCAGGCGCTCGCCGACCAGATCGTCGGCATTCTTCACTCGGTGCCCGGGGCGGCCGACGTCGGCACCGATGAATTGCTGGGGCAGCCGCAAATCCAGATCGAGGTTGACCGCGCGGCCATCTCCCGGGCCGGGTTGTCCGTTTCGGACGTGCAGTCGGTGATCGAGACGGCGATGGGCGGCGCGGTGGCCACGCAGGTTTATGAAGGCGAGCGTACGTTCGACCTGGCGGTGAAGCTCACGCCCGGTTCCGTTTCCACCGTCGAGGGAATCCGCAAGATTCCCGTGTTCGGCTCGAACGGCGAACGGCTCACGCTCGGCGCGCTGGCCTCGGTGGAAGTGAAGTCCGGATTTGCCCGCATCTTCCGGGAAGAAAACGCCCGTCGCACCGCTGTGAAACTTTCGGTGCGCGGGCGTGATCTCGGTTCGCTCGTGGCCGAGGCGCAGAAGAAAGTGGACGCTCAGGTGAAACTGCCGCCGGGCTACCGGCTGGAATGGACCGGCGCGTTCGAGAACCAGCAGCGTGCGGTTAAGCGCCTCGCCATCGTGGTGCCACTCACGTTCATCGCGATCTTCTTCCTGCTCTTCACCGCGTTCGACTCCGGCCAGATGGCCACACTCATTCTGTTGAACGTGCCGTTCGCGGCCGTCGGCGGCCTGCTGGTCCTGCCGCTGGCCGGCCTGACGCTCTCGGTGTCGGCGCTCGTCGGGTTCATTGCGCTGTTCGGCGTGTCCGTGCAAAACGGCGTGCTGCTGGTTGAGCGCATCCGCGAGTTGCGCCGGGGTGGCCTGGCGATAGCGGAGGCCGTGATGGAAGGCGCGATCTCGCGCGTCCGGCCGGTGGTGATGACCGCGTTGATGGCGGCGCTGGGCCTGCTGCCGGCGGCGTTGTCGCATGCTGTGGGCGCGGAAACCGCGCGGCCGTTTGCGACCGTGATCATCGGCGGCCTGGTCACGGCCACGCTGTTAACGCTCTTCATCCTGCCGATTCTCTATCCCAAATTCGAATCCGAAACCGCCGAGTATTGACCATGAAATATCTGCTCATCTTCATCCCGCCCGACCGGCTGCAACGTGTCACCGAAGCGCTGGTCACCCATCACGTCCACGGCCTCTCAGTCTCCGAAGCGCGCGGCTTCGGACAAGAGCATGACCCCGCGCACCCGGAACACCGCGAGTTTCGCGGCCTGGAAATGACCCGCAAGATGCGTCTTGAAATCATCTGCCAAGACGAGGAAGTCGAAGTCGCCCTGAAGGCGATCTACGAAGCGACGCACAGCGGCCAGCGCGGCGCTGGCAAAGTTTTCGTGCTGCCGGTGGAAGACGCCTTGCGCTTGAAAACCGGCGAGCGTGGCGCGGCGGCCATCGGCCCAAACGCGGGGAACACAACATAGCGATTGCAATGGTCAATCATCCGCTCAATGCAAGCGCAAAACCACCGCTGCGCCGCGATGAAACTACCTTTGGTAATGTGCGCGATTTTGCTGTGTTGCTCGCTGAGATTTTGAAAGTAAAATCGACATGCGAAGCTGAAATCGAAATTGGAAACAAAATTACGATAGTTACGCACCAAGACGCCGAAGGCACTATTGAAAAAACCATATTTCCCGTGCAAAGTGGAGTGCGTCAGTTAGGCCCGTTTCTCGCGGCGTGTAGCGGCCTTCAATGTAGGATTTTATGC
>PLJQ01000292.1 GCA_003140275.1 Limisphaerales bacterium | reverse complement strand
GGTTCTTCGTTGTCTCGGATGAGTAACCGCTACACCCAGATTATGGGGGTAGTGTCAAGATGCGCCCCCCGACACGTGTCCGCGATTGAGCGGTCTGCGCCGAACGAAGCGGATGGCCGTTCATTTGATCCGATCAAAGCGCGCCATCCATTTTTCAGGAAGCGTGATCGGCTTAGCGTAAAAATAACATTATTGTGATATGACACAACAGTGTGACGCTAAATTTTTTGCGGGTGGGACAAAATTCGCCGAAATACGTTGAGGGTTTCCGGGCTGACGTGATGCTCGATTCCCTCGGCGTCAAGTTCGGCCACCCTTTCCGGCACGCCTATGCTGCGCAGAAAAGCCACCACCGTTTCATGACGCTCGCGGCTTTCTTCGGCCAGCTTCCGTCCGCGCTCGGTAAGAAAGATGGCGCGATAGGGTTGGGTGGTGACGTAACCGTCCCGTTGTAGCCGTGCGACAGTGCGGTTGACGGTCACGTGAGTGACGCCAAGTCGCCGCGCCAGATCCACCACTCGCGCCTCTCCCATTGAGGCCGATAGATAAGCGATGGCCTCGACGTAGTCCTCCGCAATTTCCGTGGCATGCTCGCGGCGGGTTTGCGACAGGTTTTCCGCCTGGTGTCTCGGCCCGTCACGGGTGTGTGCTTTGTCGGCCAAATTTCTTTTTGTTGTGGCCATTTATTTTCTCCGGCATCGAAGCACAAACGGGCTTGACAGTCGAGTAAATAAATGTAGCTTCTGATACATAATTCAACTACTTCAACACAATGGAGTTGTTAATACATCTGGTTTTGTAGTCGGCTGTGGCTTGCGCTGGATGGTGACGATACTGGCGACATGCGGCATCACGGCCAGAGCGCAAGACGCGCCATGCGCAGTGCCGACCAACGTCGTGGCCAATGCCGAGGAGCAGAAATGGAATTGGCACCTTCAGAACACCGATACTGTGCAAGGCGATTCCGGTTTTCCGGCCAAGTACTCCGGCCAAAACAGCCTGAACAGCAAAGGCGAAATCCGGGAGACGGTTTCACTCGACTTGTTCCTCGGGGCACGGTTGTGGCGGGGCGCGGAAGCGCACGCGGATGGACTGATGTGGCAGGGATTCGGGTTGACCGATACACGCGGAGTAGAGGCTTTTCCCAACGGGGAAGCTTTCAAGGTTGGAACGAAGGTTCCCAATGTAAACATGGCGCGCCTGTTCATTCGCCAAACGATGGGTTTTGGGGGTGAAGAAGAAACCATCGAGGAGGGTCAGCTGAAGCTTGCTGGCAAGCAGGACGTGTCCCGGCTCATCCTCACGATTGGCAGGATGAGTGCCAAAGACATTTTTGACAATAACGCCTACTCCAACGACCCGCGCACCCAGTTTATGAATTGGGGGCTGATGGCCAACGAAGCCTGGGATTACCCAGCCGACCCTTTGGGGTACATCACCGGTTTTGCGGCCGAACTCAACCAGCCAAAGTGGACGGTTCGGTATGGTTTTTTCCAAGTGCCGCGCGTGGCGAACGGAGAGGCGTTAGATCCGCACTTCCTGGAGGCATGGGCAATGGTAACGGAGTTTGAGCGGCGCTGGTCCGTGAGCAGTCACCCCGGCGCAGTTCGTCTGCTTGCTTATCTCAACCACGCGAACATGGGAAGTTATGAGGCGGCGCTTAATAATCCTGCCCGTCCCGCAGACATTGAGGCCACACGTGCCTACCGGTATAAATACGGCTTCGGGCTGAACCTGGAACAGGAACTTGCCAAAAACGTCGGAGTCTTTTCACGTTTAGGCTGGAGCGAAGGCGAGAATGAGGCGTGGGTGTTCAGCGATGTGGACCGCACGGCGACGGCGGGCGTCAGCATCAAAGGTGAATTCTGGCATCGGCCGAATGATACGTTTGGTCTGGCTGGTGTCATCAACGCCATTTCGCGTATTCACCTGAAATTCTTCGAAGCCGGCGGCACTGGCATTCTCGCTGGAGACGGGGCGCTGTCATACGGATGGGAAGAAACGTTCGAAACCTATTACGACTTCCACATTTGGAAGACCGTGCATGGCGCGATTGATTACCAATTCGTAAATAATCCCGCCTACAACCGTGACCGTGGCCCCGTATCAGTTTTCGGGGCGAGATTCCATTGGGAATTTTGACTATGAAATCGCAAATAAACCTCGTTGCCGACTCTTCCTGGCAGCATGAGAGTATTTGGAGGCATGCCGATGAAAAAATCTGATCAACTTACAGGCAGCAACACACCCATCGACTCCGACGGTCCGGAAAAGGACGGAGTCCCTGTGGTATCGCACACCGGATCCATATCGCTTGAAGGAATGCACGGCAGCGTGGAAGTGCCGCACCATCAAGCCGGCTTCTGGCAGCAATGGCGGGCGTTCGTCGGACCGGCCATTCTCATCAGCGTTGGCTACATGGACCCGGGCAATTGGGGCACCGATCTGGCGGGCGGCGCACAGTTCAAATTCGGACTCCTCTGGGTGGTCGGCCTCGCCAGCTTGATGGCCATCTTCATGCAGGTCATCTCCGCCCGTTTGGGCGTAGTCACGGGAAAGGACCTCGCTCAATGCTGCCGCGATTGGTACCCGCGCTGGACGCGCTGGCCCAACTGGTTGTTCTGCGAATTCGCCATCGGCGCCTGTGATCTGGCCGAGGTGCTCGGCAGTGCCGTCGCCATCAACCTAATGTTCCATATCCCACTGCTATGGGCCGTCATCATTACCGGACTGGATGTACTGCTTCTCCTGGCCCTGCAACGGTTTGGCATGCGGATGATCGAGGCGGTCGTACTGCTGCTCGTGGCCACCATCGGTGTTTGCTATTTCATTGAAATCTTCGTTCTTCCGCAGACTCAACCCGGCTTCCTGGAAATGGGCAGCGCCTTGCTGACGCCAAGCCTGCGTCAGGCCGGGATGCTGTATGTGGCCATTGGCATCATCGGAGCGACCGTCATGCCGCACAATCTCTATTTGCACTCGGCCTTGGTACAGAGTCGCAAGCTTCAAAAAGATGAATCCTCCATCCGCAGTGCCATTCGGTTTAACACTATTGATTCCGTCACGGCCCTGAGTGTCGCCTTCTTCGTCAACGCCGCCATCATGGTGCTGGCGGCGCTGGTTTTCTACGGCAAGACCAGCCTCACGGTGGCGGGGGGCCAGGTCGTCACGTTCAGCCCCGAGAGCGACTGGATTCGCATTGCGTACCTGACGCTGGCACCCTTGCTGGGGACGGCTGCAGCCAGCGCATTATTTGTGGTCGCTCTGCTGGCGAGCGGGCAAAGCAGCACCATCACCGGCACGCTTGCCGGGCAGGTGGTGATGGAAGGCTTCATGCACTGGAGAATCAAGCCGTGGTTGCGACGACTCATCACCCGCACGATCGCCATCATTCCGGCGGTTCTCGTCATTGGGATTCGCGGCGACAGCAGCGTGAACGATCTGCTGACGCTCAGCCAGGTCGTGCTGGCCCTTCAACTCCCGTTCGCGATGTTCCCGCTACTGCATTTCACCAGTTCTCGCAAGAAGATGGGAACATGGAAACTCGGCTGGTTTCTATTGATTGCCGGCTGGGGGAGTGCGCTTCTGATTACTGTGATGGACATTTGGGGATTGCCGGACTCGCTTAAAACGGCCTGGCATGTCATCATCGGCGGATAAAGCTAAAGGTTGACACATGTATAAAACCATTCTCGTAACGTTGGACGGAACTCCGTCCGATCAGGCGATCATCGAACACGTCAAACATCTGGCGAAGCTCGCGCAAAGCCGGGTGGTGTTGCTTCACGTGGCCGACGGTTGGGCCGCCCGAACCTATGGGCCGGATGCGGTCAGCCCCGAGATTGCTGACGATACTGCGTATCTGAACAAAGTCCGGTCAGACTTTCAATCCATGGGAATTCCCGCGGACGCCGAACTGGCTTACGGCGACCCCGTCACGGAAATCGTCAAGTGGGTTCAGCAGAAAGGCTGTAGCCTCGTGGCGATGAGCACGCACGGACACCGCTTCCTGGCCGACCTGTTTCTCGGCACCACTGCCAGCCGGGTTCAGCATAGCATCAGCGTGCCGGTACTCCTGCTCAGAGCAAAGTGAAACGCTCGTGAAAAGCTTGGGAGAGGGCCGCCTAGCCGACCAACTCCGTAACGCCGTCAACCAACTCTTATTGCTGCGCTATGCAGCGCGGTTGGTGTGCATTTACGGAAAAGTTGTCTCGAAGGGTGCCAAGTGACGGACGAAAAAGAGGTGTGAACTCGAAGGGCCGCATTTTCATACGGCTGCAAAAATTCAAGATGTTCGACTCCCGCCTAGCCGATCAAGCCATCGGCAAAGACCGGCGCGCACGGAGT
>PLJQ01000207.1 GCA_003140275.1 Limisphaerales bacterium | reverse complement strand
ACCTATGAGACGCCAGTGAAATCAGTTATAAAATAGCTTTGACAATAAAATGTAGCTTCTGACAAAATTAACCGAGTATGGCAGTAGGATCAGGTAAAAAAACGGCAGTTAAACGTAGTGTATTTCCATATTACTTAAGACTTAATCCGGAAAACGGAAAGTTTTACACTGGGCCGGAAAATTCCTGAAAAATTTGCGCGGAAAAAAACAGTCATTGCTGTAGCCAAAGAAGCAGGAGTTCCAGTGGATGAAATAAAGAAGATGGAAATGGGAACTTTTCATCTTTGCTTAGGGCAAGTTCGTCAAATTTGTCGGCGTGGTTACGGATGTTCGTTAGAAAATGTATTGGATGCCTGCTATAGAGTTAACGGCAAAGTCCTAAATCCATCAGATGATCGCGTTTTTGAACGCGATTGGCATTATAGACTTTGTTTTTCTGCCGAAAGCCGCGAAGAGCCAACCCCTTTTTTAATTGGCGGTGATCCAAAAAGTTTTTTGTGGGCAGCACCATTTAGAAAGTTGAATGGTCAGAATTTAGCCGCCGAAATATTGGAATTGGCACCTGCTCGGAAATATTTTGGGTTCACTGAAAAGAATTCTCACGAAGGAACTGAAGTCGTTCATGTTATCCATGGAACTATTCGTTTTTTTATTAAAGGAGGAGGGAGAGAGGCGGAATATAATCGCCTGTTAACCAAAGGGGATAGTATTCATTTTAATTCTTGTTTTCTGCACCACGTTGAAAACGAAAAACCGACCCACTCTGCTTTGTTGTTCATTGTCCGCTCTCTTAATATTTCGCAGAGCAAGCCATCCGTCGGTTCAACTTGAATTCGATGATTGTCCTCCTCTTTGCAAACCGCTCGCGTGAGCGCGCGATGAGCTGTTCCTTGCGGCCAATTCTATTCTCCAAAGGCGGAACTCGAAGAAATTTGTTCTCAGTACTATCCGCATTGCGCATTGCAAAAAAATGCCCTCCCCGAAAAGAGAAGGCATGATTGAGGGAGCACTGACAAACCGGGACTCAATAAGGAACATCGTCCTGAGGATTTGGCGACGCTGCCGGAAGCTTTACCTTCAGGGACTGACTGCCAATCCACTCGAAGGCACGCGCAGCGATGAGAGCTACGACCAAAAGGTCCCTTCGACCGAAGCTTCCCGAATTCTTCCAAGCGTCTCCATCTTTATACGCTCGTTGAAACGTGACATTGAACATCGGTCCTTTGACGGTTTCCTGCTGCCAGATGCTTGCGCTTACGGCACCGTGACGGATTTTGTGAATGGGTTGTGAATTAACTTTCGTGGTTTTTTTCATAACGTTACTGTTTTCCTTGGTTAATGGTGATGTGAAGATTGCGATTCCAGGATGCCTGTTGTTAAGGAGCGATCGATGGTTCGCAACTCCGCATCGAATCTTAACAAGTGCAAGAATTCCCAACAGACACCAAGGTTTGCTCGTTGCGGCAAGTTCCGCTTATTACTGATGGTTAAGTGAGATGTTAGGTTATGCCCCATTTACCAGTCCAGGAGCTCGGGATAGCACATATCATTTGGCTAGATGGGCATCAGAGCGAGCTGAGAAAGAATGATGGTTATACGGACGGTCACCCGGTCGGCAGGAGACCGATCCACTCTATGAGTGTGAAGCCATCGGCGTTGTCGCGTTAGCGAGTAATGGGCAAACGGTATCCGAGCAGAGACCAATTTCTGAATGGGCAGCCAAACAGGTGAAGATTCCGGTGAAACCCTGACGCCCGACTCCCATAAACCCCTTATAAATAAAGGGTTTTAACTGGATACGGAGGTCGGAATCGAACCGATACAGCAGCTTTAACAAAAGCTAAACTTCTATTCCAATCTCCCCGCCAGAACGCAATATACAAAAACTACGCTGCTAACGTTGAGACATTCGCAGGTTTTTCTGTTTTCGTCAAGCCTCGGAATTAACTATCTGAAATCCCAAAATTACTCCGGCACTACTCGGTTGTTACTCCGCTGCTGGCACTTTCACTGGGTGCGACATGAGGTCGCTCGAACAGTTGTTTGTTATGGATACATCGTAAACAAACCTGCGGTTCCGTCCGCAGAGTCTATCGGCACCGGCGTGACTGGTAACGGTCGGGTCGGAAGCTGCCGTGACAATGTACCTCCACTCGATGAGTGAGGAATCGTCCGCGAGGACGGTTCCGCGACTGCCAGCGTCAACGCGGTCGGAGGGCTAGACTGGATGACACGCCCAACCCAGGTGAACTGCCGCAAGCATCGTCAAATGCAACGAGCCAAAGACGCTGACAGGCTCCAACCAAAACGGTACGCAGTCAGGTCGCTTGTCTTCAGCATGCAAGCGCACGGACCCGACGACTGCCGGTGTAGTAGGCAGGGGCTAAATCATCCATCACTGCTTGAGCGAAACATGGTAAACCCAACATCTCTCCTCTTCGGAGGAAGGCCGACCGCAAGGAAGGTTGACGGGATGCGGGGCAACGGAACGCTGGAGAAAGCCAACGCCGTCCTGTAACGGGGCGGACAGGAGTTGCAACTTCACTCCGCCGCGCAAGCGGGCCGACTTCCAGCACGGTAGTTCGTTACGAGAAAACCTGTAGAACCTTCAACGAGAGGAAAAGCAAATGAACGTGGATTCATCCATGTGTGCGTCCTCGGGCAAGGCCGCGCACTGGGACCAGATTGACTGGGCCAAGTGTGAACGCCAAGTCGGGAGGCTGCAAGCGCGTATCGTAAAGGCGACACGGGAAGGCCGCTGGGGCAAGGTGAAAACTTTGCAACGGCTGCTGACCCACTCATTTTCCGGCAAAGCCTTGGCCGTAAAACGAGTGACGGAAAATCAAGGCAAGCGAACGCCGGGGGTGGACAGCGTGAGTTGGACAACTCCGGCGGCCAGACTCAAGGCCATCGGGTCGNNGGAAAACAAAGACCGCTCGGCATCCCCACGATGAAAGACCGCGCCATGCAAGCGTTGTATTTGCTGGCGCTGGAACCCATCGCGGAAACCGCCGCCGATCCCAATTCCTACGGCTTCCGACCGAAACGCTCCACTGCCGACGCCCTCCAACAGTGTTTCAACACGCTGTGTCGGAGATGTTCGCCACAGTGGGTGCTGGAGGGCGACATCAAAGGCTGCTTCGACCACCTCAGTCACCAGTGGATGCTCCAGCATGTCCCCACGGACAAGGCTGTGCTCCACCAATAGCTGAAGGCCGGTTACGTCGAGAATCGACACCTGTTCCCGACGGAGGCGGGTACGCCACAGGGCGGAATCATCTCGCCGACGTTAGCGAACATGACCTTGGACGGACTGGAAGCTTTGCTGACCCAACACTTCCCCAGGGAGAAGTGGAAGGATGGCAAACGCTGGCGTCCCAAGGTCAACCTCGTCCGATATGCGGATGACTTCATCATCACCGGCGATTCGAAAGAATTGTTGGAAGAAGAAGTCCGTCCCTTGGTGGAGCAGTTCTTGGAGGAACGAGGGCTGACGCTCTCCGCCGACAAGACACGCATCACTCATATCAATGAGGGGTTCGACTTCCTCGGACAAAACCTCCGCAAATACGACGGCAAACCGTTAGTCAAACCGTCGAAGAAGAACACGCACGCGTTCTTGGAGAAAGTCCGGGCCATCATCGACACGAACAAATCCGTCAGCCAAACTCTGTTGATTAGTCTGTTGAATCCCGTCATTCGTGGCTGGGCCAACTACCACCAACACGGCGCGGCCAAAGAGACGTTCAACCGGGCGGACCACGAAATCTGGCGCGCACTCTGGCAGTGGGCCAGACGCCGACATCCCAAGAAATCACGCGATTGGGTCAAGAAGCGATGCTTCCCCGCCCTGCGCAATAGAGCTTGGACGTTTGCGACCAACACGGGCCAACGCACCCCGGACGGCAAACCGGTTTGGACACGCCTTGTGTATGCAGGCGACACCAAAATCCGGCGCCACATAAAAATCCGGAAGGACGCCAACCCGTTCGACCCACAATGGAAGCCCTACTTGGTGGAACGTGCGTTCCATAAGAAGTTCGGCATCCATCGCCATGCAGCCGGGATTCAAACGTCGTGAAACCGGCTCCGCTTACGCGGGGCTTTGTAGCGGCTTGAGCCGGATGAGGCGAAAGTCTCACGTCCGGTTCTGAGGGGAGCGAGTGGCGGCAACGCCGCTCGCTTACCCGACCAGTCGATCACACACAGGACTTGGGTGCGGGAAATAATTTAGGCAGAAAGACAGGCAAAAGCTTTCCGTGTCTGATGCGAACAAACCCATGTCAGCTGCTCGCAGCTTTTTTCTTAGTCAAAAAGGAATTGCCAGATTCTTCTGCGATAAATAACCCAGGTGTTCAATTACGTCCCAGAAAAGTTGCTCGGTCAGGCGTAAGGGACAGGCCCCCATCACGCCGCAAAAGATATCAATTGAACAATCTCTCGAATTCCGATTTTCCGCCATTCCCTCGGAAAAATAATTTTTTCGTAACCGAACCAACTGTCGTTAAAGCTTTGATATGAAAATTACACAACTGTTTCTCGCCTTCGTCCTGGCGCTCGCGTTGATCGTTGCCGGTTATTTCCTGCTCCCGTCGCAGTGGCTTCGAAACTCCGGTGTCCTTGATCTGGTTGTTGTTTTGGATTGGGGCGCGGGCAACCATGACCACCTACCGACGGGAGTGGATGGAACACGCAAGCTCGTGAAAGCGGTCCTTCCAGGTGATCGCCTTGCGATCTATGCCGCGGGTCCGCAGGTGAGTGAATTAGTACGCGGCCCGGTCAGTTCGGCGGCGGCGTTGTCGATTCTTGATCGCCAAATTGCCGGGCTGCGCCCTGCAATCCACGGAGGAACGTTGATCGGTGAGAGTTTCGCCAAAGTGAGCGCGGCTTTTGACGGCTTCCTGCGGAATTACAGCGGCAAGCACCGCAGAATGCTTGTCGTATTTAGCGATTGCGTGACGGGAAGTTTGGACGCGTCGGACGTTTCCAATCTTTCGGTTGCTGGGCAGACGTCCGTGCTGGTCATTGGATTTCGCAGTCAGAACAAGGACGCCGTCATGCAAGTGCTTCTGGGGTCGGATGCCTCTAACGACGTGCTCATCGTTCCGCCGGGAGAAGCTGCCGAGGCGTTAAGCGGTTTCCTGGAGACTATTCGGTCCCAATGCCATTCGCTGCGGGTACCGCGGATTGTTCTGCTTCTCGCCTTCAGCGCGGCAGCTGGCTTGATGCTGTCGATGGGCCTGTCTCAAATCACTGCGCGTCGCTGGGCCGATGTCTCCATCCGCCTGACGAATGATGACGACGAGGGAACCTCCCAGGTGTTCGCGCTCGCCGAGGGAGGTTCGGTAAGTATCGGTGGTGGGGAGCAGTTGCATGATTTTGCCATCCCGGTGGAGGGTAGTTGTTCGGTGGCACGATCCGCACAGGTTCTCTCTCTGTTGCCCGGCAATGGCAGGCTGTTGCTTCAACGCGCCGGCGAACCGATGGTGGTGACCGAACCTTGTCCCGTCACCTTTGGCGATACGTTCCACCTGGAAGGCACATCAGTCACACTTCAAAAAGGCTAACCAATCAACCTTAAAAATCCTATGAACAAAAAAACATCACATTTGATTATCGGTGTCGGAACTTTGGCGGCCCAGGTGGCCGTGCGAGTCAAGCGGGCCTGGCGCACAAGTTCTTCGTTCTCAAATAATGCGCGCTTCCTGGCGGTGGATACGGCGTGGGACAATGTTGCCTTCGACGAACTGGATGACCGGGAGAAGTTCCTTCTTTCTGGTCTTCCCGTGTCAGAAATCAAAGCCAATCCCGCGGCTTACCCTGCCTTCAGCCAGAACGTGGTCACCCAAATGGAGGACGTGGGTGAACTGGTAGCGGGAGCGATGCGCCCCACCACCACACACGCGGCGCTGGTGTGGAAATACCCGGCGTTGGAATCGCAGATTTTAGTTGGGTTACAAGAACTGGGTGCCCTGGATAGCGAGGGGCCGGCGGCTATTTGGGTGATTGGATCTGTCGCTTCCACGACCGGACGGGGCATTCTTCTCGAAACACTTTTCGCCGCACGGCGCGTGGTAAAGAGGCAGGGAAGTTACCATCCGATCTACGCGGTGACCATCGATAGCGAAGGCTTGGTGCCCAACAATCTGCCGCTAAGCCAAAAGCTCCAAGGCTCGTTCTACCGGGAGTTGGAACGCGCGGACCTGAGTTCCGGTCGCAACCCGATTCCAAGGCCGCATGATGTTCCCTGGACGTTTGGCCGTCCGGCGGATTACGTGTTCCGTTTCTGCGGCGCGACCCAGGATGGCAACTTGGAATCGGTGGAGGAATTGATCGCCAGCGTGTCGGATTGGTGCGTTACGTGCCTGCTGAATCCCGTGGTGTATCAACTCGTAAGCGGACCGAAAGGCGACCGCGCCCGCCTGCTGCCGAATGTTGCTTCAACGGATGGGCATCCGATTGATGAACGCTCGCGCTACTTCATCAGCAGCGGTGTCAGTGCCATCACGCTCAATTCAGGGGCGGTGAGCCAATTCGTCGAAGCCGAGCGTGCGGCTGGAACGCTCCGCCGCGTTCTCGGCTTCAAGCAGCCGAACATTCAGAATTTGCTCCGTGAGTTGCGCCTGCATTATGAAGCCCTCGCGAATGAAGCCGAAGAGGTTCAGTTGTTGGCGAAGGTCACCGGGAAGGCGCGCGAACTCGCAAGCACCTGGGAAAAGGGAAGCTTGGAGGCTTGGCCGGGGCATGTGCAAAATGCCAAACATAATATGGCGAAACTGATTGAGCAGGCCAGCGCCATGGTGGGGACGAAAATGGCTCGCGCCGGAGAGCGGCTGAAGTCCAGCATCGATGCGCGCGTTCATTCCTTTTTGCACCAGGCGCAAGCGGGCCAGAGCCAGGACGCCTTGCTCACTTCGCTCGGGCTCACCGGCGCAGCAGCCCTGCTGACGGATGCCATCGCCCAAGCTCACGCTGTCAGCGAAAAGGCCACCGCCCAGACCAACACCAACGTGAACCTAGCGGATTTGCATCGTCGCGTCGATGAGCACCTCAGCAAGCTCGGCAGATTCAAAACCCTTAACAAAGGCCTGCGGGATGAAATCATTCGCGAACTGGAAACCGGCTACGCCCATGCGGTGCGGATCGTCGTGGCGCAAGGAATCCAAGATAGCGTGGTGGAGCTCCGCACTTGGCTGCAAGAACGGTTGAAAGGGGTGCGAAAGGCGATGGGCGTCATGGACCAGAGCATCAAAATTCTTGACCAAATGAAGGCGCAAGCCCTCGCCACCCCGGCCAATGGTCGCACGCTTCACCTGCTCTCAAGCGAACCGGAAATGCAAATGGCCGCCATGGAGGCTAAGTTAATCCAACCGGCTTGGGTTGAGGCGGCGACTTCAGTCTTGTTGGAAAAACTCGGCAACCAAACCTACACGCTGATTATGGCGCTGGCAAATGCTTCGCCGGACGAACTTGTTCGACAAGCCGTGGCGGAGAATGCGGCAGTCGCGCCCATTGCCGCCGATCTGACGGGGTACTTTCCAACTGCTTTCGAGGCGAGGTTTAATCGCGACGAAGACGTGATGGAGGCGCTTCGCTGGCTTCTGACGCATTCCAAGCCGATGGGCGGCAAGGTCGATCAAATGTTGGAGCATCGCCTCCCGGAGTATGTGCGCCCCGCTTTTCAGCGCAACCACGGCGTGTTGGTGCCCGCCAAGTTGTCCGCCAAACTCACGCCACTCTTGACCCAGTTGCGAGTACCCGCCAATCGCATACGATCAGTGGAAGGTTTGGACGCCATCGTCTGCGTGGATGAACTCCTGGGATTGCCGGCTCACGCTTTCCCCTACTTGCGTTTGGTCGGAGCGATGGTCGCCGAGAACCCCGCCGCACGGGCAGCAACAACGGTCGCAAAATGGGGTTGTGAGTGGCTTCCTGCGATTGTCAACGAAGACCCTTGCGAAGGCTGGACGGGCCGGGATTACCTTTTGGCGGGCTTGGCGACGGGGGTTTTGCGGAAAGTGGGCGCGACCGCAATCCTATTCAGCCGCGAAGGTGGCGAAGTACCTCTGGGGAACTCGGCTGCCGCCTCCGCAGCCTTAGCGAGCAATGGAGTTTGCAACGACCTAAAGAAGGCAATGAAAAGCGCACTCGAAGTGGATCAGCGGAACTGGCTCGAACTGGGTCGCGCGCATTCGGTTGGGATGGAGGGTTTTACGATGGCTGAAATTGAGGATGTGGGAAATAAACTTTTCTCTTTCCGAAAGCGGTTGGCCAGCGTTTAACTTATTGAAGGCGCCAAAAATATATGAGCGACGATGATGATTCGGCAGGGGCGGCGGCGGATGATGGCGGCGATGGAGCGATGCTGGGACGCCTCCGTGATGCTGTCGAAAAACGGGATGTGGCTGCAATTAAGGCGGTCTTGGTTGATCTCTACCAACATTGGTGGCCGCGCCTAGTTTGCTTTGCCCAAGGGCGGGGCGGCGATGAGGCGTCCGCCGAGGATGCAGTCCAGATTGGATGGTCCAAAGCCATGCAAAAGATTTTGGAAAGCATACTTCTGGAGGAACCGCCGCCGCAGTTCACGAAAGCTTGGTTTTACACCATCGTCAGAAACAAGATCATAGATAAGCTCCGTCACGACCAACGGGACCCGGTGGTGCCGGTCCCGAGTGACGAAGGCAATGGGTTGGAGAACATGGGGAAGGTATCGGACCCCGCAGAGGACCAGTTGCAGCGGGAGGACATTAGCGTGATTCGTAAGGGCTTGGAAATCCTCGACCCAAAACGCACAGTCTACCTCTTATTACAGCATTATGAAGAAATGACTGTGAGCGAAATTGCGGAAGTAACAGAGGAATCGCAGACGACCGTGAAGGGGCGCTTGAAAATGGCACATGACCACCTTTACGAAATTGTCCTTACCCTGAAAAAACTGGAAGGGGCGCTTTGGGCCAGCAAAGAAAAGACAGAAAAGTTGCCCCGGCCCAGCCAAGAAAGGTTGTTAAGCAGCTTGAGTAAAGAGCATGTTGACGCCTGGGAACTTTTCTTTGTGAAGTCCACGTCCGCTAAAGATATAGCCAGTAAACTCAAAATGCAGCGTCCGGCGATAATAAAGATTTTGCGTGAAGCGTTCGCGCATTTGGAGAAAAACTGTTCAACCTTGGAATTGTTAAAATGAATAATCTTAAAAAAGCTTTAGAGTTGTATGTCGAGGACACGAGTGCGAGCGTTTCTCCGGCACCGGTGGATCTCTTCCTCAAGGAGTTTGAGGCAATCCGCAAAAGTGTGGAACGCCAGGCGCGTTGGCAGGGCATAGTGAGGAAAATCGGAGCCGAACTGTCGGGCCTTTTTGCGGTTAGTATTTCCGAGTTCAAGTTGAAATTGGCGCATAGCCCGGAAATAGCTGTGGGAACCCATTCAGATGGCGGGATTCGGGTCATGGTGCTGCGGGGAGCTAGTCAACAAATCTTGAATCTGGAACTCAAAACGCCGCCCGAGATTGGGGGAGGCGGGGTTCTTTACTTCGATTTCATCATACCTCAAAGGTTAGATTCCAGCGTCAAGCAATGGGAAGTGGCCCTGCTTTCAAAGTCGGAGCAGGAACTGGTGAGTGAACCTCAAGTTGTGCGTGCTGGGATCGAAACACTGATTAAGTTCGAGCTTCCAGCGGATCGGGCAGAAGAATGGCGCAAGTCGATATATCAGCAAATGGCCCCTCACGAGATGCGCTTTGGTCTCCTTCTGTGTGCTTATCACCAGACGGTAAAAGACTAATAAGCTGCGTTTTCGAGCGGTTTCGGCATTACTGTAACCAGGGCCAACCCCAAGTATCGGTCGCTGAGTTCCTGCGCCTTGCCAACGCATGGGACCGTTGGCTAACACACGAAGGAACTGACGTTGAGCCTGACGTCGAAAAATTCATTGAGACTGCGGGCGAGGATGAGCAAAACATTTTTCTGGGGTGGATTCAGAGCGCGGAGCGTATAAATTCTTTTGGTTCCCAACTTGTCTCAGAACTTGTCCTCGCGCAGTTGGCATTTCTGGGCCCGTTTCGAGAATGGCCGACTTTGGCAAAGCAGCGGGCCAGCGGCATCGCTGGAGTTCATGTTGACGAGGACGCCGCAAAAAAATGGTCGCGCGATGATCTCGTGCGATGGCGCTCCTTCGTAGTCGATTCCCAATTGCCCGGCCACGGCGGTGCGGAAAAACATTCCTATCACATCGTCGGCGAAACGTTCTACGACGAGCAGAAAAAGACCGCGGTTGCCGGGGTTGATCCTGCGATCAAAGCCATCCTTGGCGGCAAAGACTATTGGCGGATATTTTGGCGATGGTACTTCTTTCACCCCCGTCTGCGCGGGTCTGGATTTTTTCACCTTCGACATCCTCTCAGCGACATCTCCCTGATGGCCTTGGTTTGTGGTATCGTTCTGCTTGGACCGTTCGGCTACTCCCTTTCGCAACGCGGGATTCACGCCGGAGCCGAAGTGCTTTTGTTGGCGAGCTTTGGGTTGCCTCTGGCGATGGCGTGGACTGCGTGGCGGAACTGGCGCGATGGGAAAAGCCGAGGAAACAAGATTATTGAGCTTTTGAACCGTTCAGCCCTGTGTTGTGTCTGCGGTGGAACCTCGCCTGAGCGCACTTTAGTCGAGGGACGTTCGTTTGAGCTTCCCCTGAGTTTGAGTTTGCTTTTTTCACTGTGCCGTCATTCTGAAAGCGCCCAGGACAAGCGCCGAAAAAATTCCATTTGGGACGACATCGGTAACGCCATGGAAAAACATGTCGATGGCACATGCGCAACTGGTGAAGTTGAGAGTTCAGGAGCAATCGAAACCAATGCTGACCGGCTCGCGGACAATTACGTTGACCGCCTTAAAGATAAACATGCGGTTGCTTCCGCCAACGATATGAAAATGTTCATCTGCCCGCCGGAGCCAGACCTTGGAAAGCGAGATCTCCCAGCCATGAAAGCCAGCCATTTAGCCGAAGCGGTAATGTGCGTTGCGTGGGGAGGTCGCTTGGAAGCATTCATTTTTCCAAAGCCATCTGGAAGTGCCAGCCAGTGGAGTGACTTGGGCAAATGGTGCCGGTTTATTAACCGACGAATCGCATGGTTGAAATGCGTATGGACGGGACTTCGCTGCGTCCTGTGGCCCATCATGCTGCTCGCTCTATGGTTGGACGTTGCGGAACTGTGGCACCTCGCATGGCCACCTCAGGCACCTCACTACGCTGGGTTCCAGACCGGTCCAATAACGCATTACGCGGGCTTAGGTCCGGTAGTGTCGCCCGAGCTTACATTTAAATTTCACGTCGCAAATCATTCGTCATGGTTTGCAAGTTATTATAGTAGCTCGTGGCAGTCTCTCCCGCGAACAAACCTAATCGGAGATTCTTCGCAAAGTATTACCTTAGCCGTTGGACCGAGTCGTAATCCAGCGGCTTCGGCTGTTCGTTCGGGCGGGCTTCCAGGCGCAGGGGACCTGCTCATCCTGGAACGGTGTCAGCGCTTTCTTGCTTGGAATCTGCCTCCCGTCAGGGCTTGGTCGAAAAATGGTGACGAATTGTTTTTTCCAGACGATTAATCCAGACGTTAAACCTTCAACAACATGAATCAATTACTCCAGCTTTTCGGTATGAAAACGAGACTTTGCTTGGTTATTTGCATTGTGAGCGCGTTGCTCACCGGTTGTGTGGGCGGGAAACCTGAGATCGACGAAGTTTTGGTTCGGCCCAGTTCCACCGTTCCGGTGGGAGGCAAAGTGGAACTGAGTGCTTCAGTAAGGGATATGCCTCCGGGGACGACATTTCGGTTTGCCGTCGCTCCCGGCCACTGCGATCCACACGAGTTTCCCGAACTGCTCACGACTTACTACGCACCCACAAACGATACACCTACAAACGTCGGGGAGGTTTTGATTCGAGTTGAAGCCGTTCGCAACGACAAAACAATTGCCGTGCGCTCTTGCAAGGTGACGGTCATCTCAGGAGATGCAGTTCCCGTAATTCATCAGGCGCCAAACGACACCCAACCACATATTTCGGCAGTGGCTCCGACCGACTTTTACCTTCCTGAAAGTGAGTTTAGTCCCACGGGTTGGATGGGCGACGGAATCAAAGGCCAGACATGGGTCCAATTTGAAAAGGCCAGTCAGGACCACCCACACTCCGGGCCCACCTGCCAAAAGTGGACCTATACGAAAGGGGATGCCGGTTGGGCGGCCGTTGCCTGGCAATTTCCCGCAAATAATTGGGGCACTCAGCCCGGCAAAAATCTTTCGAACCGTGGATTTACAAAGGTGACCTGGTATGCCCGCGGTGCCGAGGGTGGCGAGGAAGTGGAATTCTTCGCTGGTGGCAATACCGCCCCGGAGAAGCCCTACCAGTCTTCATTTGCGAAGGTCTCCAAGTCAACGGCATTATCCCGCGACTGGCAAAAGTTCAGTCTGGATATTTCCGGACTGGATCTGTCTTCCGTCGTTTGCGCCTTTGGATGGGCCGTTGTCGCTGCCGAACATCCCACCACATTTTTCGTGGACGATGTTCAATACGAATAATCTCCCTACACCAACAAGTTCAAAAATTAATCCCAAAACCTATGAAAAATCCATTATATCGTGTCCGGTCTTATCGTTTCAGCTTCGTTGTCCTTTTGCTGGTCTTTGCCATGGCGCGTTTGGCGCTGCTGTCCGCCGCACCCTTGCCGATCTCGCAGCAGGGATTCTCGCCCACGGGCTGGATGGGCGATGGCTCCAAGGGCCAAAAGTTCCTGAAATTCGAGGCGGCCAGCCAGGAAAATCCCCACTCCGGGTCGACCTGCCAAAAATGGACTTACACCCGGGGGGATGACGGTTGGGCGGCGGTCGCTTGGCAGTTTCCCGCGAACAATTGGGGCGACAAACCAGGCCGAAAACTGGCCGCCGACATCACCAAAATAACCTGGTACGCCCGCGGCGGAAAAGGCCGGGAGGAAATCGAGTTCTTTTCGGGCGGCAACACTGATCCCGCCAAAGCCTATCAGTCCACGCTCGAAAAAGTCTCAACCAATGTCGCACTCACGACGGACTGGAAACAATACAGTCTGGAAATCAAGGGGGATTTATCGTCCGTGGCATGCGCGTTTGGCTGGTCACTCCAAGGTGCCGATTCGCCGATCGCATTTTATTTACAGGACATTTCCTTTGAAACCGCGACACCAGCAGCGACACCCGCACCAATGGCCAGCACCGGAAGCGAGCGAGACGTCGCCAGACTGGGTTTCAAGGCGTCTGGCTGGATGGGTGATGGCGCAAAGGGGGGGAAGTATCTCCAGGTGGACGAGAACTGCAAAGACAGCCCTCATTCTTTGCCGACCTGCCAGAAGTGGACCTATACAACCGGAAACGACGCCTGGGCGGCGGTTGCCTGGCAGTTTCCCGCGAACAATTGGGGCGATAAGCCCGGTCAGAACCTGACGGATAAACACTTCACCAAACTCACGTTTTTTGTGCGCGGCACGAAGACGGGCGAGAGTGTCGAGTTTTTCTCCGGCGGAAACTCGGCACCGGAGAAAGCGTTCCACGCATCCTATGAAAAGGTATCCAAGACCGTGTCGCTAACTCCCCAATGGCAAGAGGTGACGATTGATTTGGCGGGCCAGAATATGTCGTCTGTGATCTCGGCGTTTGGATGGTCGTCCGACCACGCTGTTACATTCTATCTGGATGATATTGAGTTTGAATGATTCTGTTCAAGTCCCGTAACGCCGTGACGCAACCATGAAACTTACACTCCAAACACCAATGTTAAACCGGGCCAAACTCTGTTTGGGGATTTGCATCGCAGCGTTGAACCTCCTCGCCACGGATGCTCTGTCCGCGGTGAAAATCGTCCCGAAAGGCGACGGCTATGAATTGTTGCGGAACGGCCAGCCGTATTTGATCAAGGGTGTCTGCGGGAGCACCCGGCTGGACGAACTGGTTGCAGCAGGAGGCAATTCAATCAGTGCTTACGAGCCGGGTCCAATCCTCGACCAAGCGGGCGAGAAAGGCATCAGCGTATTACTGGGCCTTCCCATTCGCAGTCCCAGACATGGATTCGATTATTCGAACAATGACGCTGTCAAGGCGCAGTTAGAGAATGTTCGCCAGCAGGTGCTCAAATACAAGGACCATCCGGCAGTGCTCATGTGGGTGATCGGCAACGAAACTGAATTGTCCGTCAGCAAGGAAGACCGAATTCGCGTCTGGAAGGCCGTGCAACAGATCACGGAAATGATCAAGCAGGTGGATGGTGAACACCCCGTCATCACCGTGGTTGCCGGAATTGGCGGTAGCAAACTGCGTGAACTCGACGAATATTGCCCCGCGCTCGACGCCGTAGGCATCAACACTTACAGTGGCGCGACGTCGCTTCCTTCTGCAATTGCCGGTCAGGGATGGAAGCGGCCATGGCTGCTGACCGAGTTTGGCCCGCGAGGTCATTGGGAAGTGGGAAAAACGTGTTGGGGCGTGCCCATTGAAGACAGCAGTACTTTAAAAGCCACTCTTTACCTGAAAGCTTACAAACGCGCGGTCGAGGGCCAGCCGACTTGTCTTGGATCGTACGCTTTCCTTTGGGGACAGAAACAAGAGAAGACCCACACCTGGTACGGAATGTTTCTACCGGAAGGAAATCGTCTCGGCGCCGTGGACGCCATGACCATGGCGTGGACAGGCAAATGGCCGGCCCAGCGCTGCCCCGAAATTGGGATTCGCGTAATCACGATTCGATCAAACGGCGCGGTCGCGGATTCGGCTACTCATATTTTCCCGGCTGGTTCTAAGGTGCAATGCACCGTTGATGTCAAGGACGCGGACGGAGCCCGGCACACAACTCGATGGGACTTGCGCCGGGATGTGACGGATAATCCAAGCAGCGGTGGCGACGCTGAACCGCCCACGCCACCTATTAAAGATGCCGTCGTTTCCGTTGAGAACGATCAGGCTACCATTCAACTACCCGATGTCGCGGGCAATTACCGCATTTTTGTTTACCACTTTAATCCAGACGGTTCGGCGGCGACCGCGAATTTGCCGATTCAAGTAGTCTGCCGATGAATACGGATTTAAGACCACTCAGCTCGGAAGAACCCATGCTTCGCATCGCCAGGCGTTACCGACAGTCTATTTTTCATGGAGCATCATTTCTCGTCTCAGGATTACTCCTGCTCTTTTCCTTAACGAGCGATAGTTATGCGGGTGCCTTCGGGGTTCCAAACCAACCAACAGTAGTTTATACGCAACCCGGCGACCGCCGCATCTTCGTTCAAGAACGCAAACAGGACGGAATGCTGGGCACACCGTACGCCATTACAATAAAGGGGATCAACTGGAGTCCGTCGTCCACGAATTCGAATCCCGCGGCGGATCCGAAGGGTTTTCGCCAAGAGTTTTTCAAATGGTACACAACGGATATTCCGCTCATGGCCAACATGGGCGCGAATGTCGTTCGACTGTATTATGACATGGGAACAAATTCACAAGCCGAGGCTGTGCTGGATATGTTTTATAAGTACGGAATCAAAGTCATTCTACCCGTCAACGCACCCTATTACAACGATACCGCCAACTCGAACAATATTTCAGCACTCGTGAACGCGTTTAAAAATCATCCGGCGATCTTCGGATGGGGCGTGGGGAACGAGTGGGACATTAATTATTATTACGGCACATTCAACAATCTCCAGGCTGCCGCGCAGTTTACGGAATCGTGCGCCCAACAAATTGCCATTCTCGACACGAATCATCCCGTGGTTTCGTTCTACGGCGATCCGCACATTCCACTTTCAACCGCCGCCCAACCTTACAACAGCTATCATTATCTGAACCCGGATACTGCGCCGTGGCAACCCACCGACGGCAGCGTGAATTTTACGAGCATCGTGGTTAGCAACTGGGTTCCCAGTGTCAACATTTGGGGACTCCAACTCTACCGCAACGCAAGTTTCACGGATGCTTTCTCGCAATGGGCCCAAGTGTCAACCAAACCGATGTTCGTGGCAGAATTTGGCGCGGATTCTTTTGATCATCGGATCACGGCGGAAAACCAGCTTATGCAGGCGAATTTTGATAGTGGACTTTGGGATGAATTGTTTTTCAATATTGCTTCCGAAAGAACAAACGGGATTGTGTCCGGGGCGTTCGGCTTCGCGTTCGCGGACGAATGGTATAAAAATGGAAATCCTGGGATACACGACATTTCACAAGAAACAAATGCGGGCCAACCTGACGGCTTCAATGACGAAGAATGGTTCGGTTGGCTCAATATTTTTCGACAACCGAAATTAGTTTATGCCGCATTCCAACAGCTTTTTCTATTGAATGGGCAAAATACTATTCCCTTATTATCCAATCCGGTTCTCAATGTGAGTTCGGGTGGCGTTGCCGTCTTCCAAGTAAACGGGAAGACCGTTTATTCCCGTGCTGGCGGCGATTTAGGGGGACGCGGATTGAATATTGGAATCCTGGATGAAAAGACTGGCAACCGCGTTAAAGAATATCGCCACTTTGATACTTGGTATCACTCGGGCGATGCCGCTTACAAGCAATCAGTCGGGAATTATTTAAGCAATATCCCCAACGGCTCAATTGTCATGATCGCAGTGGCGGACAATAGTGGTCTTTTCACTTACGCAATGGACCAGCCGATTTATCAATCGCTTGAAGCCATGGGCAGCACTCAAATCCGCACGGCTCCGGCAACATCCTGGGCCATGATTGCCGTGACAGGAATGGGCAAACTTGCTGAGACTTCGACCACCAACTCAATCGCAGTCACCAACATTTTAAATGTGGATCGGGACGCCGGGAGACGCTATCCGCTAGTTCAAGTGTCTGGTCCGGTCTGTCAGGGTATCAAACAATCGAACGGAGATTTCAGGGTCACTTTCCAGAGTCAAGATGCGTTTGTCTATCGGATCGAATATTGCAATGACTTGGAATCAGACATTTGGCAACTAGCCCAGCGCGGTATTGTGGCTGATGGAATCACAACCACATGGATTGATGACGGAAGTTTCACAGGTGGAGTTCTTCCGAACCGGCGCTTCTATCGTGTCATCGTTGTTGACCGTACAACCCGGAGTTAAAACATTGCAGCAACAGCTCCAGTTGGTGTTTCCCCAAACTCTCGTTGCGGCAACCAAGTCACGAATTCCCCGCTACGGTGCTAGGAAGGTGCTAGTGCAGTGCTGTGGGAGTGTTGGAAGGGCGTGGCCATTGGACGTGTCACCGGTCACTTCAAAAC
>PLJQ01000102.1:14351-23860 GCA_003140275.1 Limisphaerales bacterium | reverse complement strand
TGATGCTGATGAACTGCGGCGAATCGCGGCTGGTGCGCCCGAGCATGGGCTCGTGGGTGACTTACGGGCTCGGGAGCGAAAACCAGAACATGCCCGGCTTCATCGTCATGTGCCCGAACGGCTATCCGATCCAGGAATCGCAGAACTGGCAGGCGGCGTTTTTGCCCGGCGTGTACCAGGGCACCTACATCGACACGCGGCACACGGAGCTGGAGAAGCTGATCGAAAACATCCGCAACAAATACGTCAGCACCAAAGAGCAGCGCGCGCAGCTCGATCTGCTCAAGCAGCTCAACCTCGAGCACGAGCGGCGGCGGCAAAACGACGCGCAGCTCGAAGCGCGCGTGCAGTCCTTCGAGCTCGCCTACCGCATGCAGATGGACGCGGCGGACGCCTTCGACGTCGCGCGCGAGCCGCAGGGCATCCGGGACATGTACGGGCCGGGTGTGCAAGGCCGGCAGATGCTCATCGCGCGGCGGCTCATCGAGCGCGGCGTGCGCTTCGTGCAACTTTTCCACGAGGGCTGGGACCATCACAGCGAGGTCGTCAAAGGGGTCAAAGACCAGGCCGGCAAGACCGACCAGGCCAGCGCCGCGCTCATCAAAGACCTCAAGCAACGCAATTTGCTCGACGACACCCTAGTGCTCTGGGGCGGCGAGTTCGGCCGCACGCCGATGGTCGAGAGCAATCCCGATGCGGGCCGTAAACTCGGTCGCGACCACCACCCGCAGGCGTTCACGGTTTGGCTGGCCGGCGGCGGCATTAAACCGGGCATCACCCTCGGGGAGACGGATGAATTTGGGTTTCACGTCGTCAAGGACAGAGTCCACGTCCACGACCTTCACGCAACTCTCCTTCAACTGCTCGGATTCGATCACACCAAGTTGACCTATCGCTTCCAGGGCCGGGATTTCCGGCTCACAGATGTGGAGGGAGAGGTTGTCAAAGAACTTCTGGCTTGAGAAAGTTCTGCAGTTGGACGCGAAATGCGCTGCGCAAAGCAGGAGAAATGTTCGAGCGCAGTGCAATAGTTCAGATGAACGCTCGCCCTCACCCCGGCCTTCTCCCCCAGGAGAGGGAGAATTGTCGTCCGTCGCCTGGCAAATCGGACGCCGCCTTGAAACGAAGTGCATCAGCCGGTGATGGGAGGAGTGACATGAAAATTATCAAGCCAGGATACGCACGCTGTTCCTTCTCCTTGGGGGAGAAGGTCAGGATGAGGGCGAGCGTAATTGCGGATTAAGAGTTATCCCAATACGTTCGGTGCCACGGCGGGGAAAAATTTGCTGAAATTAAGTCCGCCTTGGGGCATCTTGACCGCATGTTCAACATCATTCATCGGCCGGATTGGTTTATTCCTGAGCGCCAGGTTACGCCGGAAACCGCTTTCCTGAACCGCCGCTATTTTCTGAAGCAGATGGGCATGGCGGGTGCGGGCTTGCTGTCGATGCCGTTGATCAGTTGCTCCAAGCAGACGACGAATGAAACCACTGTCACCGTTGCCGCGCAGGATTCCAAACCCGCGGCCTCCATCGCTTCCGCCGGCAACTACCCTTATCCGCGCAATCCGGAGTTCAATCCCGGCTGGCCGTTGACGAATGAAAAGGTGGCGGGCACTTACAACAATTTTTACGAGTTTTCCACGACGAAGGATCGCGTGCATCAACTCGTGGACAAATTTGTCACCGCTCCGTGGCCGGTCGAAATCGGCGGCCTGGTGGAAAAGCCAATGACGCTCGACGTGCAGGAATTGATTGCCACGATGCCGATGGAAGAACGCGTCTATCGTTTTCGTTGTGTGGAGGCGTGGGCGATGATCGTTCCCTGGACCGGTTTTCCCCTCAGCAAACTCATTGAAAAAGTTTCGCCCAAACCGGAAGCCAAATTTGTTCGATGGCAGACTTTCAATCGTCCCGAGCAGGCGCCGGGCTGGGCCAGACTCGTTCAACAGGGTTATCCGTTGCCCTACACCGAAGGATTGCGCCTCGACGAGGCGATGAATCCGCTGACGCTGGTTGTGACCGGCATCTACGGCAAACCGTTGCCGAAACAGCACGGTGCCCCCATCCGCATCATCGTCCCGTGGAAATACGGCTACAAGAGCATCAAGTCGGTTGTGAAGATCGAGTTTGTCACGCCGCAACCGGCGACCTTGTGGGAGACGCTCGCGCCCAAGGAATATCCATTCGAATCCAATGTCAACCCCGCCGTGCCACATCCGCGCTGGTCGCAGGCGACGGAACGGATGATCGACAGCGGCGACCGCGTCAAGACGCAACCGTACAGCGGTTACGGCAGCTACGTGGCCAAGCTGTATGCGAAGTGAAAAAGAGTCGAACGATTCACCTGATAAGCTTGAATTTCCAGCCAGGTTCGCGCATTTGAAAATGATGGCAATGAAACTGGCTTGCATGTAACAATCCACCTAGTAACCAAGTGATTTCGACGACCGAACAGGCAGTCCATAGTGCGAACCGACAGTTCAAACGTTCGGAGCATAGTGCCGTCGCACACTGCGCCACACCCACAGCGCCGGGTGTGATTGATTTGTGCTGTGGTTTGGGCGGTTTCTCTCTCGCGGCGAAGAACCTTGGTTTCCAAATCGTCGTCGGCGTTGACGTCAATTTGAGTTCTCTGAGAACGTTCTCAAAGAATTTTCCAGACGCCAAAGCATTGGAGGGAAGTGTTCGTTCCAAGACAATTCTCGCGGCTTGCGCAAAATTGCTTGAACCGTTTAAGGCTGCACATCAGCCGACGATGATTCTTTCAGGGCCACCGTGTCAGGGTTTCTCCGCTGCCGGCTCCCGCGACCCTTCAGATCCGCGCAATCAGGTGTTGGTTGCCGTGGCGCGCGCCGTTTCAAAGCTGCAGCCCGACTGCGCCCTAATCGAAAATGTTTCCATGTTGCTGGCAGACAAGCACGGTGATCGAATTCGGAGATTTGAGCGAACGATTCAGCAGGGCGGGTTTTATGTCACGCGCTTGGTTCTCAACGCAGCAGAATTTGGAGTGTCGCAGAAACGGAAGCGCGCCTTTTTTTTGATCACTAGGCAGCCGTTGGATGAACAAACCGTGATTAAGCGACTGGACGATTTCAAAACCGATTCCATCGGTGCAAGGGAAGCACTGGATGGATTGTCCACACCCAACGTCCGTCCCGACGATTACGACGATGATATGGATTACGGGGGTGTTCACAATCATTTCGCCATGCAGCACTCTGAGCGAGTGATGAAGAAGATTGCGGCCATCGAGCCAGGTACTGGCCCGATGTCTTACCGCCGTTTGCACCCCACTCGTCTCTCGAACACGTTGTTTTCCGGTCATCGAGCACCGCCGGCGCACTTCAAAGAACCGCGAAGTATCACTGTGCGAGAGGCTGCCAGACTTCAGGGATTCCCGGATAATTTCCGAGTCTATGGTTCGTTCGCCAATCAGATGGAGCAAGTCACCAACGCTGTGCCGCCGCCGCTGGCGATGGCAGTTCTGTCGGTGCTACTCGATCTCTCGGAAATTCGTCGCAGCTAAATTACACTCATGGGCAATCAAGACCATCTGCTGCCGCCTGACAAAAAGCCAAAGCGACGAGATATTGTCGCGGCCCAAAAAATCATCGCGGACATCAGTTCAGGCGTTTACAGATCGCCGGCAGCCGCGTTGAAAGAGCTTGTTTCAAATGCCTACGATGCCGACGCAGAGAAGGTAACAATCACCACTGATGCGCACCATTTCCGAACGTTGGTCATTGAGGATAATGGCACAGGTATGACAATCGAAAAATTTCTGGAAGTAGTTACGCACATTGGCGGCAGCCGAAAGCGCATGGATGGCGAGACGTCTGACGTTTTCAAACGGAAGCTGATCGGGAGAATCGGGATTGGCATGTTGGCGGTGGCACAATTAGGGAATCGTTTTTATGTGTCCTCGACTGTCAAGGGCAGTAAAACTCGTTTCACGGCGGAAGTTAACCTTGAACCATTCCACCGCGAAGATGCCGCCCTCAAAAACATGGCCAAGATTGACCCGGAGGGAAAAGTGCAAATCGGTGCGGTTCGTTACGTGGACGACTTGCCAGAGGCCGCAGACCTGCAATACACCGTCATAACTGTTCCTGACGCGAAGAAGGGGCTGATAAGCGAAATGACCAATGCAGTCAGAAAGGCTGTCGGTGCGGAAGAAATCCTGTCGGTGGAAAAGCCGAAAGTGAAAAATTTCGCAGAGTTGGTCGGAATAGTAAGGTCTGCGCAACGGGCAGATTTAGTTTTGGATGGCTACTACTACATGCTTTGGGAACTCGCTTTGCTCACGCCATTGAATTATTTGCCGGATGGCCCTTTCGAGGAAAGCCATCGAAAAATCGAAGGTGCAGCCAAGTTCTCTCCTCCCAAAGTTAAATCGTTTAAACTATTTGTTGACGGGATCGAGTTGTTCCGTCCGCAACTTTTTCCCAATACCAAGGCATTCAATTATTCCAGTCCAGACCCGAAAGTTTATTTGCTCGATTACGACAAGGTCGTGGCCGGGCGGCGTCTGCGCTTCAGTGGATACATTTACAGCCAGCAGCCTCGCATCCATCCGGAAGAGTTTAAAGGAGTTCATATTCGCATTCGCAACGTCGGAATTGGCCGATACGACAAGTCTTGGCTTGGTTACCCGTTTGATGAAGGAATCAAATTTGGCCAAGTGACGGGTGAAATTTACGTTGAAGATGGATTAGAGCCGGCTTTGAATATTGACCGCGACAGTTTTCGGGAAACGGACGTTCACTTCCAAGCAATGCGAGCGCACGTTTGGGAGCTTTTGCGAACAAAGATTTTCCCTGAATTCAAGTCCCGATCGAAAAAGTTCCGCGAGGAAAACCAAGCGGCTCTCGCGACAACACTGCAAACTCGCTTTGAAGAAAAACTTTCCAAGCTCTCTGCCCCGCTGACCGGGAAAATCGAATTCAAGTCCGTCAGCGAACCAGCCATCTCAACTTGGATTGGAACAGACGGGATAAATCTAATTCTTGATAAGGCGAAATGGGAAACGTTTTCATCGGCCAATGAGATTTCGAGTGAAGCAGAGGAACGCTTTTTCAGACTGCTCCAGGTTTTAGTCTCCAGCGAAGTCTTGTCGGAAATCAACGTCGAAGAAGCTGACACCCTTCTCGAAGCGCTGGCATTAGCAGTCAAAGATTAGCATTTCATGCCGACTCCCGATGACCACCGAAATCAGCGCCGAACAGAATCCAGACGATGCGAACGATCATTCGAGTGATCGCGTTGAATCGTCGCACAAGGTGGACGCGCTCATTGAGCAACTGTCGCAAGAAAAGCAACAGGATGAAAAAGTATTGGAGTCCCATGACCTTCTGTTCGATGAACTAAACGCCGACAAGCTGCGAGAACGCGAGCGGGAATACACGGACATTGAGAAGCATTGGGTTCGCAGCAAAGTCTGGCTGAAAACGATCAAAGACTTGGCTCAGAATGTAAGAGAAATTCACGGTCGAGGCATCAGATATTTCACGCTTCCGGGATTCCATCGGCTTGATGTTGGGCTTCTATTGCGGGAAAACCTCTTGGACATAGACCCGATCGATTCAAACTGCGTTTATGTTGCTGGCTTCGAAGCCGACCCGTCGAAATTTGGCCGAATGGCCGGGCGCAGTCCGAAGTTCAAGCTCCTGGCAAACTGTTCAGTCGAAAGCGCTCTGACAGACGCAAAAAACGATTACTATTCAGAACTGCAATCGCTGTTCCCATTTGATGTCGTCAATTTGGATCTCACCACCAGCCTGACCCCGCAGCACGAAGGGCCGTATTCAAAAACGATGCAAGCCATCAATGCTGTTTTCAAACGCCAGTCAGAACACTCGGCGAAATGGGCTCTTTTTTTGACGTTTCGCAACGTCCATTCAGACTGGGAGGAAATAGCCCTTGCCCAACTGTTCGACAACCTCCAAAAGAATATCGGAGACTATCCAGCGGTGAGAGACGCATTCCTTGAACGCCATGAGGAGCATAATGTGGCCAACCTGAAGCAAAAAAGAGTCGAGACCTGCATCTCTCAGGCAGTCGTGAAATGGCTGATTGATCGTGCCCACCACTTCAACATCCAACTTGAAAGTTACCACTGTTACCAATATCAGCGTTACCCCAAAGGCGTCCCCAAATACACGATTTGTAAGCAAGTGCTGGTTTTTTCTCGTGGAACGGTATCGGTTGCCGAAGTCCCGACAAAAAGCACGCCGCGAGAAACGTGGATGGAGCAGAACCTTGTGAAGTGCATCCAGCAGCATAAGCCAGTGGACGTTGAGGAAAAGCTCTTGGAGATTTCATACAATGTGCCGGAGATATTTGATCAGATCAGGGAGGAAATAACACAGCTATGCACGATCGGTGAGGGTTAGGAATCTGCCATCGGCAATCAATAGGCGACGAAATGACCGACGTTTTCTCCACCCGCAAGCGCTCGGACGTCATGTCGTGCATACTTTCGCGCGGCAACAAGGACACGGAACTTGCGCTCGCAAAACTATTCCAGCGTCAACGAATCACTGGGTGGCGGAATCAAAAAATCTTCGGCAAGCCAGATTTCGTTTTCAGGCAGGCGCGGCTCACGCTTTTTGTGGACGGCTGTTTCTGGCACGGCTGCTTGAAACATTCAAAACCACCACGCAGCAATCAAACGTACTGGCGGGCTAAAATGATTCGAAATAAAGCCCGTGACAGTTCCGTGTCTCGCGCTTTACGGAAGAAAGGCTGGCGCGTATTGCGAATCTGGGAGCATGAACTTGCCCGGAAGAATGAAATCCGCTTGTTGCGGCGGATTCAGCGGGCATTGGGCTGATTTCGATTCCTCCGGCCCACTACTCGTTCAGGGAGAGGAAGGAGAATTATTGTGTGGGACGTTTTCCCAGCGTAGCTCGGTGCGAGCCGGACGGGTCACCTCACAATCAGTAGGTCTGCCCGCATGAGCAACGAGGCGTTTTCGGGCGGGAAGACAGGAGACAGTCGTCACCCGTTTTGATATTTGTGGTTCATGCATAAGAACCGGCTTGAAGCCTTCAGCGACGGCGTACTCGCCATCATCATCACCATCATGGTGCTGGAATTGAAAGTGCCGCTGTACACGGTTGAACCAGCGCCACACCCGGCTGAACTCGCCGACCTGAAACCGCTTCTGCCGGTCTTTTTGAGTTATGTATTGAGTTTCATCTATGTCGGCATTTACTGGAACAACCATCACCACCTGTTCCATGCCACCAAACACGTCAGTGGCGGCATCCTGTGGGCGAACCTGCACCTGCTTTTCTGGCTGTCGCTTTTTCCCTTTACGACAGGTTGGATGGGCGAGAACCACCTCGCGCCCACGCCCACCTCCATCTATGGCTTTGTGCTGCTGATGGCGGCCATTGCTTATTACATTTTGCAGCGCGCCATCATCGCGCAGCAGGGCCGCGACTCCCTGCTCGCGTCCGCCATCGGCGGTGATTGGAAAGGCAAGCTCTCCCCGGCGCTCTATCTCATGGCCATCCCGCTCGCGTTTGTGAGTCCGTGGATTGCCAGCGGCTTGTATGTATGCGTCGCCCTCCTGTGGCTCATTCCCGACCGCCGGATCGAGCGCGTGCTGGAGAAACGCGAGCAGTGAACAGACGCGCCGGGCATACTCAGTATCTTGTGGTAGAAAGCTGACTGTGAAGCGCGGGAGAAAAGAACGGAAAAAGCGCGGCAGGCAGCGGCCGTGCTGCCGGCCATGGAAACAATCGATAAAATTCTGCGCTACGAGACGAAGCTGGAGCGGCAGTTATATCGCGCCATGAGCCAGTTGGAACGGGTGCAGCGCCTGCGCCGAGGCGAGACGGTGCCGGGGCCGCTGGCGGTGGAGGTGTCGGAAGGAGCGTGAATGAAAGTGATTTTTTGCCAAACGAACCCATCTTGAAAACGCAAAATCCGGACGCGTCGAAATCCACTCCAATCCGACTGAATCAAGCCCAACCAAAGCGAATGAGTGCAGTTTCTGATCTTACCTGCGAAGGGGTTGTCCCGAGACTTGCCAACCCGTTGCTCACGCCCCCTGGCGGATTCAGGTTCTCATCCGGGGAGGCGATGCGCGTCGGAACGCGCCGGGTCTGCGGTGAAGTCACGCGCCCGAAGAAGCACTTGCTCCACGGGCGGGATACCGGTCATGTTTGGGTGTCAATGAAGCCCGAAAGTCAGCCGCTGTTACACGTTCTGAAACAACACTTTGGTTTCACCTCCTTTCGCCCGTTGCAGGAGGAAATCATCCGCGATGCGTTGGCGGGCAAGGATGTGTTCGCGCTGTTGCCAACCGGCGGCGGCAAATCGCTTTGCTTTCAGTTGCCGGCGATGGTGCGGCCGGGGTTGACGCTCGTGGTGTCGCCGCTGATTGCGTTGATGAAAGATCAGGTGGATGCATTGCAGGCGAGCGGCGTACCGGCGACGTTCCTCAACTCTTCCCTCGCGGCGGGCGAATCGCGGGAGCGTTTGCGCGGGTTGCATAACGGCGAATTCCGCCTGCTCTACGCCGCGCCGGAGCGACTCATGTTGTCCGGATTCCTGGAAGACTTGCGGCGCTGGAACGTGAACCTCGCGGCGGTGGACGAGGCGCATTGCATCAGCGAGTGGGGTCACGACTTCCGCCCGGAATACCGCCAGCTTGCAAGCCTGCGCGAACTTTTCCCGACCCTCCCGTTCATGGCGCTCACCGCCACGGCCACCGGGCGCGTGCGCGCAGACATCGTGAATCATTTGAAGCTGCGCGAGCCGCGTTGTTATGTCGCCAGTTTCAATCGTCCGAACCTGACCTACCGCGTCGTCGCCAAGAGCAAGCCTTACGATCAATTATTGGACTTCGTGCGCGCCCGGCCAAAGGAAAGCGGTATCGTTTATTGCCAGTCGCGCAAGACGGTGGAGCGTGTGGCGGCAAACCTGACTGAGGACGGCGTGCAGGCGCGTCCGTATCACGCCGGGCTGACGCCGAAGGAGCGTTCCGAGCATCAGGAACTCTTTCTGCGGGACGACGCGCGCGTAATCTGCGCGACCATCGCCTTCGGCATGGGCATCAACAAGCCAAACGTGCGGTTTGTCGTCCACTACGACCTGCCGAAAAACATCGAGGGCTACTATCAGGAAACGGGACGCGCGGGACGCGACGGTTTGCCGGGCGAATGTGTTTTGCTTTTCAGTCCAGGGGACGTGGTCAAGCAGACCCAGTTCATCGACGAGAAACCCGACCCGAAGGAACAACAGATTGCGCGCGAGCAATTGCGGCAGATGGTTCACTACGCCGAATGCGCGGGCTGCCGGCGACGGGAATTGCTCGCCTACTTCGGCGAGGAGTTTGGAGTGAGTCAGACGAGTGAAACGTTCGCCCTCACCCCGGCCCTCTCCCCCGGGGAGAAGGGGATACCAGCGAGCGCCGTCGCAAATCCCGTGCTCCCGGATCCACCCCGGCGCAGCGAGGGAAAACTCCCTCTCCGGGGGGAGAGGGTTGGGGTGAGG
>PLJQ01000102.1:0-14318 GCA_003140275.1 Limisphaerales bacterium | reverse complement strand
AGCTTTCCACCTACGGCATCGGCCAGGAACACAGCAGCGCGGAGTGGAAAGCGATTGGACGCGAGTTGATCCGGCTGGGCCACATGCGCCAGACGGCGGACAAATTCAGCGTGCTGGAACTCACCGAAGACGGGCTGGCCGCGCTCAAACAGCGCCGGAAGGTGACGCTCACAAAACCGGTCAGCGCGCCGGAGCCGCAAGCGAATCGCGTTGGCGAAATCGCTTGTGACGAAGCTTTGTTTGACCGCCTGCGCCAACTCCGCAAACAACTGGCCGACGCGCGCGACATGCCGGCATACATTGTCTTCTCCGACGTCGCACTGCGGCAGATGGCTCGGGATTATCCGGCGAGCAACCGCGAGTTCGCGCGCATCAGCGGNNTCAGCGGCGTGGGCGAAAAGAAATTGCGCGAGTTCGGCACGACATTTCTCGGCGAAATCGCGGCGCATTTGCAGACAAATCCGCGCCAGATGTTTGCCGCCGATTCGTTTTCCGCGCCCGCGCCGCAAACCGCGCGCCGCAGTCCTGGCGATTCGGCGCGGGAGACATTGCGCCGCTTTCGCTCCGGCCACACCGTCGAGCAAATCGCCCGCGCCCGCGCCGTGACGACCGGCACCATCCTCGGTCACCTCGCCGAAGGCGTCGAGCGCGGGGAGACGATTGAGTTGGGCCGGTTTCTGACGGCCGACGAGCAAACAAAAATCGCGGCGGCGTTCGACCGGAATGGCTTTGGGAATCTCACCGCCGTATTCGAGTCCCTGGGCGGCGCAATCGACTACGGCAGGTTGCGAATCTTCCGCGCAGCGGCAAGCGTAAAGCGCGGCCCGGCCGGTTTGGCGTCAACTTCCATGCCTCGATGAACGGAGACACCTTCACAACGACAGCCAGCCATGGCCTGACCTGACTCACAGACACGAACACATCCCGGGTACCTTGGTTGGGAACTTTGCCTTGACAGTATTTGGTGGAGAGGTTGTTATTCGCCGCATCGCCGTGACCGTTGTTCCCGTTTTGAGCTTGGTTTGTATTGTTACAACTACAGGAAACGATGAGTGATCGAAAAGTGAACGTGGCCATTGTCGGCTTGGGGTTTGGAGCCGAGTTCATTCCCATCTACCAGCGGCATCCGCACGCCAACCTCTACGCCATCTGCCAGCGCACGCGGAAAAAACTGGACGCCATCGGCGATGCGTTCGGCATTGGACCGCGCTACACCGACTTCAACCAGTTGATCAAAGACCCGAACATCGATGCCGTTCACATCAACTCGCCGATCCCCGATCACGGCTGGCAATCCATCGCCGCGCTCAAGGCCGGCAAACACGTCGCCTGCACGGTGCCGATGGCGACGAGCATCGCCGACTGCAAGAAGATCGTGGACCTGGTCAGGCAGACCAGAAAGAAATACATGATGATGGAGACGGTCGTTTATGCCCGCGAGTTTCTCTACCTCAAGGAGCTTTACGACCGGGGCGAGTTGGGAAAAATCCAGTTTCTCCAGGCGAGCCATCAACAGGACATGGACGGCTGGCCGAATTACTGGCCCGGCCTGCCGCCGATGTGGTATGCGACACATTGCGTCGGCCCGATGCTTGGTCTCACCAAAGCGACGGCGGAATACGTTTCCTGCTTTGGCTCGGGCACCATCCGCAAAGAACTGGTCACAAAATATGGCTCGCCGTTCGCGGTGGAGACGGCGCACATCAAATTCAAGAATTCCGACCTCAGCGCCCGCATTATCCGCTCGCTCTTCGACACGGCCCGTCAATACCGCGAGAGCATTGATGTTTATGGCTCGAAGAAATCATTCGAGTGGACGCTCATCGAACACGAGCCGCATGTCTTGCACACGGCAAAATTGCCAGAGCTGAAGATCCCCCAAAAAATCAAAGTGCCTGACTTTGCGCATCGTTTGCCGAAGGGCATTCGTCCGTTCACGACCAAGGGCGTCTATGACCTCGGCAAAAAGACGCACCTGAGTTTCACGCAAGGCGCGGGCCACGGCGGTTCGCATCCGCACCTGGCGCATGAGTTCGTCATGGCTCTGGTGGAGAAGCGCGAGCCATTCCCGAACGCAAAGCAATCGGCCAACTGGACCTGCGTCGGCCTGTGTGCGCATCAATCCGCGCTCAAAGGCGGTGCGATTGTCAAACTCCCGACGTTCCCCCTTTAACCCCAAATTGCATGAGTGGAACAACCAAAATTGAGAGGCACGCAGAATACAACAAGCCGAAGCTGTTTCTTTTAAGTGTCATTGCGCTGGTGACGACGGGCGTCGGATTCAGCATTCGCGGCGACATCGGCGGCGCTTTGCAGGGACACTTTTTTGATCCCATCGACCGGCTACATTCCGCGGAGATGACGGCGAGCGTGCTCGGGATTGTGTTCATGGGGTTTGCCGTGGCCATTGCGGTGGGCAGTCCGTTGTTGGACTATTTCGGCATGGGGAGAATGCTCGGCCTTTCGAGTGTTCTGTTTGTCGTGGGAAATTTAATCGTGGTCTTTGCCGACCACCTCAACGTCGGCTTGCCGATTTTCTGGATCGTCTGGCTCGGCATGTTGTGCATTGGGGTTGGACAGGGGCTGGTCGAAACCGTGATCAACCCGCTCGCGGCCACGCTTTACCCGGACGACAAAACCCACAAGCTAAACGTCCTTCACGCATGGTGGCCCGGCGGCATCATCATCGGCGGCCTGATCAGTCTGGCGCTCGGACAATTCGGCGCGGGCTGGCAGGTCAAAATGGCGGTCGTGTTGCTGCCGGCGGTGATCTACGGCGCGATGATCCTCGGAACAAAATTTCCCCCCACGGAACGGGTCGCGGCCGGCGTTCCCGCCCGACAGATGTTTAAGGAACTTGCCCGCCCGCTGTTTATCATTCTGTGGTTGTCGATGTTCCTTACCGCTGCGTCGGAACTTGCGCCCGGCCAATGGGTGGATGTTGCACTGACCCGCACCGTCGGCATGAAAGGGATCATTTTGCTGATTTATGTCAGCGGATTGATGTTCGTCATGCGGCATTTCGCCGGCACGCTGGCGCACAAACTTTCGCCCATTGGGCTGCTGTGGGTTTCTTGTCTCCTTTCGTCAGCCGGTTTATTGCTGCTGAGCGTGGCGAACTCGCCCATCACCGGTTTGCTGGCGGCGACGGTGTGGGGAACGGGCGTCTGCTACATGTGGCCGACCATGCTGGCTTCCGCTTCGGAACGGTTTCCACGTGGCGGCGCTCTGCTGATCGGTTTGATGGGGACGGCGGGAACCATGTCCATCAAGTTCGTCCTGCCCTGGATGGGAAGCATTTTTGACCGGACGAAAATCAAGGTTGCGGGCGGCGAGGAAGCATTCAAAGCTTTGACGGGCGACAAACTCAATGAAGTGCTGGGCGCCGCCGCGCAACAATCCTTTCGAATGGTGGCGATCCTGCCGGCCATTCTCCTCGTGGTGTTCGGTGCCATCTGGCTCTACGACCGATCACGCGGGGGTTACAAAGCGGAGAAGATAATTCCGGGTGACGCCGGGATGGCGCCGGTTGCCAAATGAGCCTTTTGAAACCACACCAAAACCAAATCAAAAAACAAAACTATGAGCAGCGTTCAAGTCAGCAACGAAGCAATCGCGCCCAATGCCAAACGCCTGTTGTGGGCGGGATTCATGGCCATTCTCGCCGCCGGCGTGGGTTTCGCCATTCGCGGCGGCATTCTTGCCAACTGGGGTAAGGAATTCGGTTTCACTGGTACAGAACTGGGAGACATCAGTGGCGCCTCCTTTACCAGCTTCTGCTTTGGCATCATCATTGGTGGTGTCATCGCCGACAAGATCGGCTATGGCAAACTGGTGGTCGCCGCGTTTGCGCTACACGCGCTGTCCGCTTTTGTGACCTTTGCGCCGACCGCGGCCATGCCGAAGGAGATGGTTTACAAGTTGCTCTATTCTGGCATGTTCCTGTTCGGCGTGGCCAACGGCACACTTGAGGCTGTGGCCAATCCGCTGGTGGCTTCGCTTTTCCCACACAATCGCACGCATTTCCTTAACATCCTCCATGCGAGCTGGCCAGCCGGGCTGGTGTTGGGTTCATTTGCAGGTTGGCTATTTGGCGATGGCATGCACTGGGGCTGGAAGGCTCAACTGGCGTTGTTCCTCATCCCCACCGCCGCTTACGGCTTGATGTTCTTCGGCCAGAAGTTTCCGAAGTCAGAGGCGTCGGAAAAGGGAGTAAGTCTTGGTGACATGTTCAAGGACGTGGGGATTCTCGGCGCCTTGGTCATTTGCTTCCTGTTGGCGCTGTTTTTCAGCGGTCCGTTGGGGCTGTCCAAGGCGTTGGCCTACGGCCTTTCCGGCGTCCTTCTGCTGGCGGTCGCCGTGATCACGAGGTTTTCAATTGGCGCATGGCTGCTGTTCGTCCTGTTCATCACCCATGCGCTGATCGGTGCGGTTGAACTGGGAACGGATGGCTGGATTCAGAACATTACCGGCAATATTCTGACCACAGGCCAGGGCAAACTGCTGTTCGTTTACACTTCCATGTTGATGTTTTTACTACGGTTCTGCGCCAATTTCATAGAAAAGAGATTGGGCCTGTCACCCGTCGGCATCTTGCTGGTTTGCGCCATGCTGGCGTGCTTCGGCCTCAACCTCGTGAGCGGCATCACCACGTTCATTGGCGCGATGCTGGCGCTCTCTNNAACCAGCAATGCGGGAATGTTCACCATCTTTGCCGCCGCGACACTCTACGGCGTCGGCAAAACTTTTTTCTGGCCGACGATGCTCGCCGTGGCCAGCGATCGCTTTCCGCGCACGGGCGCCATTGCGATCTCGATCATGGGCGGCATCGGCATGATGTCAGCCGGCCTGGTTGGCTCCGCCGGCCTGGGTTACGCAAAGGACCGTTTCGCCAGCGAAGCGTTGCAGCAATCGAGTCCGGCCGTGTATGCTGAATACAAGGTGGAGAAGCCGAAGGGATGGCTTTTCTTCAGTGACGTGCAGGCCATTGACGGCAAGAAACTCGGCGAAGTGCAATCCAATCTGGGGCAGGCCCGCGAAGAACTGGAGAAGATCGGAAACAAGGATCCGCAGGCCGCGCTCGACAAACTTTCAGCATCGGAAAAAGGCGTGTACGAGGCCAGCATCGCCGGTGACCGCAAAACGCTTAAAGCCGATTCCTTCATCCCGGCCACGATGGCTGTGATCTATCTGCTGTTGCTGCTCTACTTCAAAGTAATTGGCGGCTACAAGGTCGTGCATCTCGCAGGAACGAGTGCTTCTCCCAAGGCCGATTGAGCGGTTATTGAATTCACCAAGGGGCGGTTCGCAAGCACCGCCCCTTCCCGCTTTTGTGAGAATAAGATTTCGTGTCTTCGTTCGCGAACGCCGAATCATTCGTCCCCGGCACCAGCCCCGTCTTTTCGTCCCCACCGTCGTTGGTTGCGTTCCGGCAATGACGCATCCACTTTGGCGTAGTACGTCTCCTCGCCGAAACGTTCATCCGCCGCCTGCTGCAATTGAGGTGACGGCAAGACGGAAAAATTCTCGTGGGTTTCGATGAAGATGATCTCGCCGCCGGGACGCATCAAGCAGAGGAACAGGGGACATTTTCCCGGATTGGCTGCCACCAGCGCACGAACCGATTCCAGATGTTCCGGCGTCAGGTGAGCGGTGTGCAAGCGCAAATGGACCTGCTTCGTGTATTTCTTCGGTGACTCTTCCAAGTCCATGATCTCCTGTGGAAAAATTTTCGGCTTGTCCTCGCTGTTGTTCACTTCGCCAACGACCAGAATGGCTTTGTTGAGCACGAGCAGTTCGCGATGCTTGTCGTAGTTCTCGTTCATGCAGAGCACCTGCACCGACCCGGCCAGGTCCTCCAATGTCACCATCGCATACGGTTTGTTGTTTTTTTTGGAAACTCCATTTTGCACGGCGGCGATCAGGCCGCCGATGCGCGTCAACGACCGGTTCGGCAGCGATGCCAGCGAAGCGGTGTTGGCGAGTGTGTACTTTTCCAGGATGGGCACATAAGGCGTCAATGGATGGCCGGTGACGTAAAAGCCCAGCAGTTCTTTTTCGTGCGCGAGCAATTCGCTTTGAGGCCATTCCGACAGTTTGCTGATCGATTCCGGCATCGAGGTCGCGTTCTCCTCCAAGGCGCCGAACAAGGAGGATTGTCCCCGGGCCCGGTCGTGCGCGATGCCCGCGGCTCGCACCAGCGTGCGATCCACTTGCGCGAACAAGGTGGCGCGCGTCTCTCCAAAGCCGTCGCACGCACCGGATTTGATGAGCGCTTCGAGCACTTTGCGGTTGACCGTGCGGGTATCGACCCGTTCGCACAGCTCGGAAAGCGAATTGAATTTCCCGCCTTCGCGCCGTGCCTTCAATATGCTTTCAACGGCGATCTCGCCGACGCCCTTGATGGCCGCGAGCCCGAAACGGATGGCTTGGTAGGGCGCGCGCTCCGAGCGCGCCGCGGCGGGCTGCGGAGATCCCGCCCTACCTTCCGCCGGTGCGAAGTGAACCTGACTTTCATTCACGTCCGGCGCCAAGACTTCAATCCCGAGGGTGCGCGCTTCGTTGATGTATTGACTGAGCTTGGCGGTGTCGCTCATGTCGTTGGTCAACATGGCGCAGAGAAACTCCACCGGATAATTCGCCTTCAGGTAAGCCGTTTGATACGAGACGATGGCGTAGGCAGCGGCGTGCGACTTGTTGAAGCCATAGCCCGCGAATTTTTCCAGCAAATCGAAAATCTGATCCGCCTTCGCCTTTGGAATGTTGTTCCTCTCCCGGCAACCTTTGACAAAAGCGTCGCGCTGCTTCTGCATCTCCTCGACCTTCTTTTTGCCCATCGCGCGGCGCAGCACGTCCGCACCGCCGAGTGAATAACCGGCGAGCAACTGCGCCGCCTGCATCACCTGTTCCTGATAAATCAACACGCCGTACGTTTCACGTGAGATTGGCTCCAACAATGGATGTTCGTATTCGATTTTCACCTCGCCGTGACGTCGCTTGATGAATTCCGGGATGAGTTCCATGGGTCCGGGACGATAGAGGGCGATCAACGCGGTGATGTGTTCCACCGAACTGATCTGAAATTTGCGGCACAAATCGCGCATCCCACCCGATTCCAGTTGGAAGATGCCGAGCGTGTTGGCCTTGTTCAGCAGGTCATAAGTTTTGGCGTCGTCGAGCGGAAGATTTTCAACCGGCACGTCAATGCCCTTGGTGGCCTTGACCATTTCGCAAGTGTTGCGAATCACCGTCAGGGTCTTCAGTCCAAGGAAATCCATCTTCAGCAGGCCAAGATCGCCGACTGGCCCCATGGCATACTGCGTGACGATGGTGCCTGTTTCGTCCTGTTTGAGTGGCAACAAATTGACGAGTGGCTGGTCGCCAATGACCACGCCGGCGGCATGCACCGAGGCATTACGCGTGAGGTCTTCCAGAATGAACGCCGTGTCGATAAGTTCGCGTGTTGTCTCCTCGGTTTCATAGGCCTGCTTGAGTTCCGGCGATTGTTTGAGTGCCTTTTCCAGCGTCATCTTCAAATCGAACGGGATCATTTTGGCCAACCGGTCGCATTCGCCGTAGCTCAGGCCCATCACGCGGCCCACGTCGCGCACCACCGATTTTGCGCCCATGGTGCCGAAGGTGATGATTTGG
Organism: Limisphaerales bacterium; assembly: GCA_003140275.1. Lineage (GTDB taxonomy): Bacteria > Verrucomicrobiota > Verrucomicrobiia > Limisphaerales > PALSA-1396 > PALSA-1396. The sequence continues at coordinate 6,668 of PLJQ01000102.1, read as the reverse complement.
GCGACGGACTCGCGGCCATACTTCTGCCGGACGTATTCAATCACGTCGGCACGGCGGTCGTCGGCGAAGTCGATGTCGATATCCGGCGGATTGACGCGTTCGGGATTGAGAAAGCGCTCGAACAGCAGGCCGTAGCGAATCGGGTCCACGTTCGAGATTTCCAGCAGATAAGCGACTATCGATCCCGCGGCTGAACCGCGCGCCACGCAGGAAATCCCTTTGCTGTGCCCGTAACGAACAAAATCGCCGACAATCAAAAAATAACTGGTGAACCCGGTCTTCTCAATGACATCCAGTTCGAGTTGCACACGGTCGAGGACGGCCTTGACCGCGGCAGCCACGGCGGGATCGGCCAGATTCTGGATTCTGGATTCTGGATTCTGAATCGCGTCAGGTTTGAAAGTCGGCAGACGCCGTGCGTCTTCAATCGACTCGACGAAAAATTCCTCTCCTTTGGCTTGGGCGTGGATGCCGTAGCGAATGCGCAGCCCTTCGGCCAACAACTGGCGCAGGTACCCTTCACGCGTGAAATGTTCTGGCGGATGAAAAACCGGGTAATGCAATTTGCCGAACTCAATTTCAACGTTGCACTTCTCCGCGACCTCGATTGTGTTCCTCACCGCTTCGGGAACTTCACTGAAACGGGCCTTCATCTCTTCTGCGGAACGCACGTAAAACTGTTCCGGCGCGTAGCCCGCGCTCATGCGCTTCGGGTCGCTTAACATGGATTGCGTGCCGATGCACACGAGGCAATCGTGCGCGTGCGAGTGGCTCTTTTCAACGTAGTGAACATCGTTGGTGGCGACGAGCTTCAGACCGAATTCCTTTGCCCAATGAATGAGCTGGCGATTGACCTTGGCCTGCTCCGGAATGCCGTGGTTTTGCAGTTCGAGGTAAAAATTTTCCGGGCCAAAAACTTGTTTGAACCAGTCGATGGTTTCGCGCGCCTTGTCGAGTTGATCCTTTTGAATGAGATCGGGAATTTCGCTGGCCAGGCAGCCGGAAAGCACGATCAGCCCCTCCTTGTTCGCGGCCAGGAGTTCCTTGTCGATTCGCGGTTTATAGTAGTAACCCTCCAGATGCGCGGCCGTGCCGAGCTTGATGAGATTCTGGTAACCGGCCTCGTCTCGTGCCAGGAGCAGGAGGTGGTTATAAACATCGCGGCTGCCACTGGTCGTTTTCTTTTCGAAGCGACTGCCAGGCGCGACATAGGCCTCGCAGCCAATGATGGGCTTGATACCTTTTTCACGGGCGGCCTGATAAAAATCAATCGCGCCGTAAAGCACGCCGTGGTCGGTGATGGCCAGCGCCGGGAATTTCAGCTCATGCGCCCTGTTCATCAGCCGGTCGAGGCGGCATGCGCCATCGAGCAGGGAATACTCGGTGTGCAAATGGAGATGAACAAAATCAGCGTGCGCCATGCCTTGAAATATGAAGCGTGGCGTTCAGAGTTCAAAGTTCAAAGTTCAAAGGAAACAGACAACTTGAAACGCGCTTGACCAGAGGCCGCTTGCCGTTATTCGCCCAGGCCGAAGGGCCGTGCGTGCCAAACGTCCAGCCAAAGTTGAAGCACAAACTAAACCTCCCTAAACTGGCGACGGCCGGACCGAAGTAATTCGGCGTTGACGCGAGTTGTCAACGCTAAGAACCGACACCATTTCGAGTGCTATTCAGTTTTTTCTCCGCGCAAGACCTTTGCCGCTTTTTTCGCCTCTGACTTATTCTCAAAAATCAAGACAAGGCCCGGCTTTTTATTCCTGTCGGTATGTTCACCTGCAAAACCAGCGACCGCTACAACTGCATCGCCCTTCTTGATTGCAATTTTTTTGCCCGTGTTTTCCGTTTTAAGCTTCGCAATTTCCTCCGGTGTTTTTTTTGAAAACGTCAGAGCCATATTCGTTCCCTCATCTGGTCCAAACACTCGAACCGAATCTGGAATCACATCCTCCTGAGTGAGCACCAAAGTCCCCCACTGCATGTTTGGAGGGAGAACCTTTCGGTCGTCTGCAGAAGTCTGAGAAACGAACGGGCAGAAGGTTACGAATGCTAACGCAAACATCATTGGCAATTTCATAAGTTTACTGTGTCCGATGGCCTTACTTAGCAGAATATCGTCCGCTCCATTGCGGACGATCATTATTAACTTAGCAAATACTATTTCTGTTTTTCGATCTTGTCGATAAAAAGGATTTGGTACAGTTTGATGAAACTTACGATTTTCTCTAGTGTTAGTATTTCTATGAAATCTAAAGTTGTAATTTGGGTCGGGTTGCTGATCACCACGGTGCTATGGGTTGGATACGCGTTAGGCTACCACCACGGCAGGCAAGATGGAAACAATGAGACGACGCAGCGGTACCGCATGATTGGCCATTATTACTCTTCCGCAGCGGGAACTTCTGTACGATCAGCAAATTACATGGCCCAACCTTTCCCTAATCCGACAAACCTAAGATTCCGTCCAGCATTCACAAGCGATCAGTAATATCGCCTAGGAATATCGCGGGATAGTTTTCCAATCGCTCTAATGCCGATTCGCTCCACTCTGCCGGTAAAAATCGAGCGTGCGCCGCAGACCTTCCTGCCAATCTACTTTTACTTTGTAATTCAGTTCCCGCTGCGCGGCGGAAATGTCCGCCAAAGAAGTTCGCACGTCGCCGGCGCGCGCCGGCTCGAAAACCGGCTGTAACTGCCGGCCAGTCAGTTGGTTTAATTCTGCCACCAGTTGCAGCAGGGAAATGCTTTGTCCGCCGGCCACGTTGAACACCTGGCCGGCGGCTTTTTCCGCGGGGGCTTCCGCCGCGAGAAGATTCGCGGCCACCGCATTTTCGACGTAAGTGAAATCGCGGGCTTGCCGGCCATCGCCAAAAATGGTTGGCGTTTCGCCCGCCAACATGGCCGTGCAGAATTTGGCGATGACGCCCGAATAAGGCGAATCGAACGCCTGGCGTGGGCCAAAGACGTTGAAGTACCGCAGACCCACGGTTTCCAGACCGTAAAGTTGATGAAAAAGCTGGCCGTATTTTTCCGACGCATACTTTTGCAGCGCATAAAGCGAAAGCGGATTGGGCGCCAACGACTCATGTTTCTTCGCCACTTCCGAATCACCGTAGATCGCGGAAGAGGAGGCGAACATGAACCGTTTGACCTTCGCGTCGCGCACAGCCACCAGCAGCTTCAAAGTGCCTTCGAGATTTTGCCGGTTGCTTTCGAGCGGTTTGGCCACTGAAAGCGGCACGGACGGCAAGGCCCCGTGATGGAAAACCCAGGTGCATCCGGGCAGCAGCTTGCGCAGCACCGCCTCGTCGTTGAAATCACCCGCCACGAATTCCAGTGCGTCACCCGCACGCCGCCAGTCCAGATTGGCGAGGGTGCCGAGGCTGAGGTTGTCCAACACCACGACTTGTGCGCCACGGCGACACAAGGCTTCGGCCAGATGGGAACCTATAAATCCGGCGCCGCCAGTAACCAGAGCTTTCATGTTTTGAAATATTTAACCGCGCTGAGTTGCGTGAAATACAAGCCAGGCAGCAAACCCAAACAACCTGGCCCGCCAACGGTAATGAACGTTGGACCTGTCATGCGCCCTGATTGGAGCACAGCAGTTCGCAGATTCACTTCCCGAAAAAATCCTTGATGACTTCGGCAATGCGCTGAAGCTGCTCGTCGGTCAGTTCGGGATAAATCGGCAGACTCAGACATTCGCGCGCGGCCTTTTCAGCCACCGGAAAATCACCCGGTTTGTAACCCAGCGTTGCGTAGCATTTTTGCAGATGCAATGGCACCGGGTAATGCAAGGCGCAGCCGATACCGTTGGCCTCCAGGTGACGCTTGAGTTCATCGCGACGCGGGTGGCGTACCACGTAGAGATGCCAGGCGCTCCCGGCATGCTCTGCCTCAAGCGGAAGTTGAAGGGGCGTGCCCGCCAGCAATTGATGAAGACGGTGAGCATTTCGCCGGCGCGCTTCGGTCCATTTTGACAGGTGTTTCAATTTAACTCCAAGCACGGCGCCTTGAAGGCCCTCCATCCGGTAATTAAAACCGACCTCATCGTGGTAGTAGCGAACGGTCGAGCCGTGTTCACGCAAAGAGCGCGCCCGCGCAGCAAACGTTTTATCGTTGGTCACCAGCGCGCCACCCTCGCCGGCTGCGCCCAGGTTTTTTCCCGGGTAAAAACTAAAACAGGACATCGCCCCGAACGTGCCGACGATTTTGCCGTGATATTTCGCCGCGTGCGCTTGCGCAGCATCTTCAACCAGCGGCAGCTTGTATTTTCGGCTGATTGCCAAAATGGGATTGATGTCAAAGGGGTGACCGTAAAGATGGACCGGCAGGATGGCCTTGGTGCGCGGCGTGATGGCGCGCTCGATCAGTTTCGGATCCAAATTGAAGGTCTGTTCGTCGATATCGACGTAAACCGGCTTTGCGCCGACGTAGGAAATCCCCCAACTCGTCGCCACGAAAGTAAAAGGAGTGGTGATGACTTCATCGCCCGGGCCGATATTTAACAGCAACATCGCCACGTGTAGCGCCGAAGTGCCGCTGTTGAAAGCAACGGCATGTTCGGCGCCGCAAAACGCGGCGAAGTCTTTTTCGAATTGCGCCACGTCGGGACCGAGACAAAACGAGCAGTTGTCGAGCGTCTTCGCGATGGCGGCGTCGATTTCCTTGCGCAGCGGTCGTATCTGCGCGGCCAGATCAAAGTAGGGAACAGGTTCGTGCATCTTTATGTTTTTTTAACCAGCGGTTCAACTGACATCCAGGCGAAGGTAACAGGATTGCCCGTCGAGGCTAGTTTTTTTGCAAAACAAGCCCGGCTGGTTCAATGGCCATCGATTTGCCGAAACTCGAAAAAGCAAACCGAGGATCAGTTAAACTATTTTTAAAACATTCTTCTCTTGGTGACGGTTGACGATTACCCTGCCGCATAGTGAACAAACAAATTATCCTGGCGCAACGACCGGAGGGGTTTCCAAAAGAATCCGATTTCAAACTGGTGGAGTCGCCGATCCCGGTGCCGGCCGCAGGCGAAATCATTGTGCAAACGCTTTATCTCTCTGTCGATCCCTACATGCGCGGTCGAATGAACGACGTGAAGTCCTACGCGCCGCCGGTTAAACTTGGTGAGGTCATGGTCGGCGGTGTCGTCGGTCAGGTGATGCAATCCAAACTCGCCGAGTTTAAAAAAGGGGACATTGTCGAAGGATTTTTCGGTTGGCAGGAGTATGCGGTGTCCGACGGCAAAGGTGTGCGAAAAATTGACCCGCAGTTGGCGCCGATTTCAACTGCATTGAGTGTGCTCGGCATGCCCGGCCTGACGGCGTATTTCGGTTTGCTGGACATCGGCAAGCCGCAAGCTGGCGAAACGGTCGTGGTTTCCGGCGCGGCAGGCGCGGTCGGTTCGATGGTGGGGCAAATAGCAAAAATCACAGGTTGTCGCGTGGTAGGTGTTGCCGGTTCGGACGTAAAGGTCGATTACCTGATGCGCGAGTTGGGGTTCGATGCGGCATTCAATTACAAGACCACCGATGATTATTTCAAAAAGCTGAAGGAGCTGTGCCCCGGCGGAATCGATGTCTATTTTGACAACGTGGGCGGGCCGGTTATGGACGCGGTGTTTAAATTGATCAACGTGAAAGCGCGCGTTTGTGTTTGCGGTCAAATCTCGCAATACAATCTGGCCAAGCCGGAAATGGGGCCGCGTTTTCTTTGGAAGCTGATCGAGAAACGGGCGCGCGTGGAAGGCTTTTTGGTGTTTCAGTTTGCAGACCGCTATGCCGAAGGACTCCGGCAGATGGCGGAGTGGTACAAAGCCGGCAAAATGAAAATCCGGGAAGAGATTACCGAGGGAATCAAGAACGCGCCGCGGGCATTCATCGGGATGCTGCAAGGCCAGAACACCGGCAAGCAACTGGTGAAAATTGCCGAAGCCAGTTGAATTGATTGAGTACGGGCAGCCATGTCCGTGTGAGCTTGGGCTGGACGAAAGAAACCCGCAAACAAGCCCGTCCGCGCAACGCCGGCGTTGACGAGGTTGATATGCATGGTGGTTGCAGGATGGTGAAGGGGGGCCGGTTGAGATTGCTGCTCCGCGAATCGCTTTCCGAATCATCTCGGAATTCGCCCTTCATCCCACTCGATGGTTTTGAAGACACTGTCCAGGTTGGGATCGTCGGACTGAAAACCATACTTCTTCTTCGCCCACGCCAGCGTCTCGTGCATGGGCTGACCGGGTTTGCCGAGGTTCACGGAAAGTTCATTCCAACCCTGCTTCCTTTGCTCGTCGTTGCCAATTCGCGTTTCAAACCACGTTGCAACTTTAGCATCGTCGTAATTGGATTGCTTCACCGTGGCCAGCAGTTCCTCCTTAGTCAGACCAAAGTGTCTCATGAAAAAACCGTCCACACCGCGTTCGTGGAAGAGCGGCCTTTGATAATCTTCCGGCAGTTTGCCTTCAAGATGCAGGCGGATTTTGTCGGTGAACCGGGCCAGATGATAACACCCCGCCAGTTCTTCAAATGGGCTTCGTATGTTTGCCATAAAGAGAGCGCCGGAAAATTACGATGCGCACCGGCACATCTTTCGCAAAAGATAATTCTTTGTGAAACAGAAAAGTGTGAAATCAAATTACCCGCGAAACCCCTGGCCCTAGCAGCCTGTCGGACTTA
>PLJQ01000031.1:1822-4116 GCA_003140275.1 Limisphaerales bacterium | reverse complement strand
TGCCGGGCTGGCGGCGGGGTTGGAATGGGCGCAACGGAGAAGCATCCGCCAGCGTCGTTGCCAATTAAGGCAAGGCGCGTGTCAGCGCAACGGCCAGGCGGCAACGCTTGGCCGTTTTTGCTGTACCGAGTGCGCGGCGGAGCAAAATTTCGCTCATAAGTTGGCGCGTGACGCGTTTTGTTTTGTCGGTCGGTGTGCTGGCATGGTTTTTTTTGACGGCGTGGCGAACGTCACGTTGTCCTGGCGAGCACGGTGGTCTAGCTTGCGGGTTTCCGGCTCTCTCAATAATTTGACTATGCCACGCTAGCAGCCTGTCGGACTTANNTAAGTCCGACAGGCTGCTAGAAACGGCGTTGAAACGAAACCCCGCGGTACTCCGGCCCGGCCCGCATCACTGCTGCATAGAAACGCGTAGAAACGGAAATCCCTTGGAAACGCCGGAGAATGGTTTCCGCGAACAAATGCGGCTTGTCGCCGAAGCCATGTTGAAAGTCAAAGCCGTCACTCCCGCCAAAGCCCGGGCTGGCTCATGTCGTCCCCGTTCAGACGTTAACGCTTGGCGAACGCTTGAAGCTGGAGAGAGTAGATGGGGAGAACACCCCATTGCGTGCGCAATTTTGCACAGCCTATTCTTTCCCCTTATGGATAAAAACCAAAAATCGGCCAGTGCGGCCACAGCTCCGTCACCGGCTCGGTTCACCGCAGCTTCGGTCAAACCAGGTGCTGCTCCGACCGAAGCGGTAAATGTTCCGTCACAAAGTGCTCAATGCCATGCAACCCGTGCTGGTCGAGTTTTTGGCCGGCTGGTCTGACCCGTGCAAGGCCATGGCCCCCGTGCTTGAATCCCTTTATTGCCTCATCCCAACAGCCATTTTTAAGGGGGTTAAATGCCCAGCAACTGCCACTGCTCACCGATTCAGCCTTGGAAGTGCAATTTGAACCGGGGCAGTGGATTCTTCAGGAAGGAAGCCCGGCCAATCGGTTTTATCTCATATTGGAAGGCAAAGTGGTGCTCGAATGCTGCTACTATCCGCATTGGGGCATCAACGATTGAGACCCGTCAGCGTTATTACCTCGAAGCGGGTGATTTTGACTTTCGCGGCGCGACCAAGACAGCGCGTGGGCCGCGTTGCCTTGGATTCGAGACTTCGGTGACCATGCAAATAAGAAAGCAATTATGAACAAGCACTTCATTGAATTGAGCGAAGCAAACTTCGACCGGGAAGTGCTCAATGCCATGCAACCCGTGCTGGTCGAGTTTTGGGCCGGCTGGTCTGACCGATGCAAAGCCATGGCCCCGATGCTTGAATCCCTCGCCGATGACGGGGCCGTATCCGTCAAAGTCGTCAGGGTGAACGTGGAGCACCATGAAAAGCTGACCGAGCAATACGGCGTGCGGGCAGTGCCCACCTTGCTCATTTTCAAGCAAGGCGGCGTGCAGGACCAGATCGTCGGACAAACCACCGAACAGGTTGTGCGCGCGAAATTGGAACGCTTGAGATGACTTTTCAAGAGGCAAATCGCGGGGTAAATGCTTCCAGTCTCGATCCGACTCAAGTGGACGACCTTTGCATCAACACGGTTCGCTTCCTGTCGGTGGACGCCGTGGAGAAAGCCAACAGCGGTCATCCCGGTCTGCCGATGGGTGCGGCGCCGATGGCCTATGTGCTATGGACACGATTCCTTCGACATAATCCGGCCAATCCTCATTGGCTCGATCGCGATCGGTTTGTCCTTTCGGCCGGGCACGGCTCAATGTTGCTTTACAGTTTGCTGCATTTGACGGGTTACGATCTGCCGCTGGAACAAATCAAACAATTTCGCCAATGGGGCAGCAAATGTCCGGGACATCCCGAGCGCGGATTGACGACGGGGGTGGAGACAACGACCGGTCCGCTGGGCCAGGGCTTCGCCAATAGCGTCGGTCTGGCCATCGCAGAAGCCTATCTCGCCGCACACTACAACCGTCCTGAACACCAGATCGTGAATCATCACACTTATGTGCTGGTCGGCGACGGCGATTTGATGGAAGGCGTAGCGTCCGAGGCCGCGTCGCTCGCGGGTCATTTGCGGCTCGGCAAGCTGATCTGCCTCTATGACGACAACCACATCACGCTTTCCGCTTCGACCCACATCACCTTCACGGAAGATCGCGCCAAGCGCTTCGAAGCGTATGGCTGGCACACGCAGACCGTTGAGAATGGAAACGATCTTGCAGCGATTGACCGCGCATTGCGGGCAGCGCAAACCGAGCGGGAACGTCCCTCGCTGATTCTCGTGCGCACGCATATTGG
>PLJQ01000031.1:0-1706 GCA_003140275.1 Limisphaerales bacterium | reverse complement strand
CTGGCGAATTGCCCAACGGCTGGGACGCCGACATCCCGATCTTTCCAGCCGACCCGAAAGGCATGGCAACCCGCGTTGCCTCGGGCAAAGTGTTGAGCGCGATCAGTGCGAAACTTCCCTCGTTGATCGGCGGATCGGCTGATTTGGATCCGTCCACCCATACGGCTCTGAAAGCGAGCGGCGATTTCGAGAATCCGCGCGACGAAGCCGGCAACTTGCAAGGATCGGCTGGCGGCGGTTGGAGTTATGCCGGACGCAATCTGCACTTCGGTGTTCGCGAGCACGCGATGGGATCCATCGCGAATGGATTGGCGGTGCATGGCGGTGTCATTCCGTTCACGGCAACGTTCTTCACTTTCTCGGATTACATGCGTCCACCGATTCGACTGGCGGCGCTGATGGAACAGGGAGTGATCTTCGTTTTCACCCACGACAGCATCGCGCTGGGCGAAGACGGTTCAACGCATCAGCCGGTCGAGCAACTGGCCTCGCTGCGCGCGATGCCGAACTTGCTTGTCATCCGCCCCTGCGACGCGAATGAGACCGCTGTGGCCTGGCGCGTCGCGATTGAGACACGGAATCGGCCGGTCGCGCTGGTCTTGACGCGTCAAGCAGTGCCGACGCTCGACCGAAAACAGCTTGCTTCAGCGGAAGGTCTTCGTCGCGGTGCGTACATTCTGGCCGACTCGCGCCAAGCCAACCCGCGTTTGATCATGATCGCCAGCGGATCGGAAGTCGGCTTGATTGTGGCGGCGGCGCAGAAATTAAATGAACAGAAAATTCCGGTGCGTCTCATTTCCATGGCGAGCTGGGAATTGTTCGAGGCCCAATCCCCGGAGTATCGCGATTCGGTGTTGCCCCCATCGGTCCACGCACGGCTTGCAGTCGAGGCGGGGGTGACTCAAGGGTGGCATCGCTACGTTGGTGAGCGGGGCGATGTGATTGGCGTGGATCGCTTTGGTGCTTCGGCTCCGGGACCAGTCGTGATGCGCGAATACGGATTCAGTGTGGAAAATGTGTGCCAACGAGCACTGGCTTTGCTGGAAAGGGAACATGTCTGATCACCTGGCCATCTTGCCGATGACGCTGAAGCTCATCGGCCTCGCCGCGGATCACGGAGGTTACGAGTTAAAGGAATATCTCGTTGGGAAGTTGCGCGAGGCCGGACTTGAAGTCATTGATTTTGGCGACCGACAGCCGAAGCAGGACGATGATTATCCGGATTTTGTCGTGCCGCTCGCCCGCGCAGTTGCCAGCGGAGACGTGAGGCGCGGCGTGGCGATCTGCGGAAGCGGTGTCGGCGCATCAGTCGCTGCGAACAAAGTGGCGGGGGTTCGGGCCTGCTTGATTCACGAAAACTTTTCGGCGCACCAAGGCGTCGAGGACGACGATCTAAACCTGATCTGTCTGGGTGGTCTTGTGGTCGGTCACGCACTCGCTTGGGAATTGGTTCAAACATTTCTGGCCGCGCGATTCAGCGGTGCGGAGCGTCATTGTCGCCGTTTGGCCAAAGTTGCGGATCTGGAAAGCAAAGCGCCATGAAATCCGCATTTAACAAAAACACTCAACCGGCAATCCTTCGCGTCTTCCAGTCGAAAGACCAGACCAAAGCATTCTACAACAAAATCAGCCAAGTCTATGACGTGCTGTCCGAGCGCAGTGAAGCGCCCATGCGCAGGGCGGGGTTTGAGTTATTGAAAGCTCGC
>PLJQ01000480.1 GCA_003140275.1 Limisphaerales bacterium | reverse complement strand
TTACCACGACGACCTGGATCGGCAGCGCTTTCTGGCGACCCTCGCCGAAGCCTGCGCCAAAACCGGCTGGCAGGTTCACGCTTGGGGCTTGATGGGAAATCATTTTCATCGGGTCGTCGAAACCCCCAAAGCCAACCTGGTTTTGGGCATGAAATGGTTTTTGGGTACCTATACCGGCCGGTTCAACCGGCGGCACAAACTCTTCGGGCATTGATTCAGTGGCAGGTACAAGGCGCTGGTGGTGGATGGGAGTGCCCACGGGTATTTGAAGACGGTCTGCGATTATGTGCGCCTCAAGCCCGGTGGACGGAGAAGGATTTGCGGTTGCGACGCAAGTCCGACGGGGTGAAGATCAAGCTGGCCGCCCGGTTGCGGCAGGAAACAACGATGACCCTCAAATGGATCGCGGAACGGTTGGAGATGGGTGCCTGGACACACTTGAACCAACGCCTGTACGAGCACCGCAAAGCGGATGGAAGGAGCAAAAGTTGAATAAACTAGGGACTGACCCCTTTACGCTAATGGGTGACCCCTTTAGGGGGACGGAATGGTTCCGGTCGCCCTTCGGGCTTCCTACACCATTCCCTCCCCTCAATCTTGTAGCGTATTGATTCCCTGCTTTGAGGTCACGAACTCAGAAACGGTGGGTCGTCGTTGAAACGGTAGATGGCTTTGCATTTCCAGACGGCGCATTGATCCTCGTTCCAAATTTCTTGTGCGGTTTTCGCCGGGCCGGGTGCTATAGGTTGAAAATGACCTCGGATGGTGAACTGCTGCGCCGCTACACGGAAACCAATTCCGAAGATGCCTTCGCCGAATTGGCGCGGCGGCATCTCGATCTCGTTTATTCGGCGGCACTGCGGCAGGTAAATGGTGACGCACATCTGGCACAGGAAGTGGCGCAATCGGTTTTCGCGGACCTCGCGCGGAAGGCGGCAAGTCTCGTTGGACGTCAGGCGCTCGCCGGCTGGCTTTATACTGGCGCGCATTACGCCGCCGCCAAAGCGGTCCGCACCGAACAACGCCGCCACACCCGCGAACAGGAGGCCCACGCCATGCAAGAATTACTCCACGATCCTGGGTCAAATCCCGATTGGGAGACGCTCCGCCCCGTGCTCGACACCGCCATGCACGAATTGAACGAGGCAGACCGCGAGGTGATTTTGCTGCGTTACTTCGAGAACAGGCCGCACGCCGACATTGGCGAACAGTTCGGTCTCAGCGAAAACGCCGCCCGCATGAGAGTCGAGCGCGCGCTGGAAAAACTTCGCACTGTTCTTTCCCGCCGGGGCGTGACCACCACCGCCGTCGCGCTTTCGGCTGCGGTTTCTGCCAATGCAGTTGCTGTGGGACCGGCCGGTCTGGCCGCCACACTTTCGACCGCCGCCCTGACCGGCACAACTCTCACCACCACCAAAGCCATTGCCATGACAACAGTGCAAAAAACTCTCATCACCGCCATCGTCGCCGCCAGCTTGGTCACGCCTATGGTGGTTGGACACCAAGCCCAAGCAAGACTGCACGAGCAGGACGAGGCGTTGCGGCAGCGAGCAGATCAAATGGCTCAACTGTTGACGGACAACCAGCGCCTTTCAAATTTGCTCGCTCAGGCACCGCCCTCGAACGATCAATTCAGTGAATTGTTGAGGCTGCGCGGTGAAGTCGGACGTTTGCGCGCAGACCTTCAGGAATTGAAGCAGCCGAAGCCCGCGTCCCCGTCCTCGCGCGCCGATGTGCTCGCGTCTATGGCGCAGTTCCATGCGGAACGTGTAAGCCAGCTCAAGCATTTGTTGGAAACGAATCCTTCCGAAAAAATTCCGGAGCTTAAGTTCCTGACCGATAGCGAATGGCTCTGGCTGTCGCAGAAGAGCAACTTTGACTCTGAGGAAGGACATCGTAAGGCGATGAGCATCACGCGGACGACGGCGGAAGGACATATTTTTCATGATGTGCTGCAACCCGCGCTGCAGCAGTATATCAAAGACATCAACGGCCAGTTCCCGGCTGACATCGCTCAATTAATACCTTGGTTTAAAACACCGTTGGAGGATGTCATCCTGCAGCGTTGGACGGTCGTGCCAAAGAGCCTTCTGGCTCCAGATCTCCAGAAGCAACTGACCGAAGATTGGTTCATCACGCAAAAAGCTCCCGTGAATGCAGCGTTGGACCAACGCTATCTTCAAGGCGTGAACGAGACAAAGTTATTCGCGGATGGTCCGCCGCATTGGTGGGTTCTTTTGCATTAGCCCGTCTCGCACGCTATCGACATGACGAACTTCAAAATCATTCTGCTCAGCGCCATAGCGATTGCCGCGCTGACGGCATCGCTCGTGATTCGCAATCGCGCTAAGGTTCAATTCGGCCAGAACGAGGCGGTGTTGCGGCAACAGGACGATCAACTCGCCGAACTTACGGCAGAGCAGCATCGCCTCTCCAAACTAGTTTCGCAGGCAAGCCGTCTGCCTTCGGAAGACCCGTCGGTGGCATTGGCGAAACTTCGCGACGAAGCCGAGTCGCTGCGGAGGCAAACGCATGAACTTGACCAGCAAAGAATCGCAGATCGGCGGTGGCGGCCATCGCCGAGTAATTCCCGGACGGGCGTCAACGGTTTTCGGGAGGACGTGGTAACCGATTCCGACTCGGCAGAATACGAAATGCAGCTCTACCGGCTGGGATCTGTGGGTTCTCACTCTTTCCCCGGCAGCAACGACCACCCGATGAGCGACGCTAGGAATCTGAGGTCCGCGCTCGGCAAGTACGCCCACGAACATGGAGGCGATTTTCCATCCAACCTCGATCAGGCTGCTGCGTATTTTTACAAAGACGAACCTGCGCCCCACACGAGTGATTTTGAAATGGTTTTCCAGGGCTCGCTCAATGAACTGACAAACATTCCGTTGCTGGCTGTGGCTGTGGCGCGCGAGCGGCAACCTTGGTCGACGCCACGCGGAAAATGGGCCAGGATTTACGTGATGGCTGATGGCTCGCCACGCGTCGTCGAATCCGATGATAACTTCCAGTCTTGGGAAGCGGCGAACATCATTCCGCCGCCCTCCGCTGGTCAATGATTCACTTCCTTAGTGGAAAGACGCGCCAGCCAAGAACAGCGGCCATTCGATAAAGAAGGACATGTCGAGGGTTTCTAGCTCATCACACTGATGCTGGCGACATCGCTCCATTGGCTGACTTGTTCGTCGTTGAACCGGCAGATTGCTTTGTATTTCCTGACGGCGTATTGCCTCGAGATTCTTGTTTCCGCAAGCCACTTTGCTTTTGACGCGCTGCGACTGGCGCCTCGCACACAGTCGCTCTCCCGGAGGATTTTCTGCGTTTCCCTGTCCGGTTTGAGCGTCGGCGGCTACTATAAGGTGAGTGAACGACCAAACAGACTCACAACTGTTACACGCCTACGCCGAACACCGCTCCGAACCGGCGTTCACCGAGTTGGTGCGCCGCCACGTGGATTTCGTCTATTCCGCCGCGTTGCGCATGGTTTGCGATTCGCACCTCGCTGAAGACGTGACCCAGGGGGTGTTCGTCGCCCTCGCGAAAAACGCCACCCAACTCATGGATCGCCCGGTGTTGTCCGGTTGGTTGCATCGCAGCGCGCAAAACATCGCCGCGCAAACTGTCCGCACCGATGTTCGCCGCCGCACCCGCGAACAGGAGGCCGCCACCATGAATAAATTGCTTTCCGCCGAACCCGACACTATCTGGGAACACGTCGCCTCGCAACTTGACGAGGCGCTCGGCGAGTTGAACGAGGGCGACCGCGACGCGCTGTTGCTGCGCTACTTTGAACGCAAGTCCGCGCGTGCGATGGCGCAAACCCTCGGCACTAGCGAAGACGCCGCGCAAAAACGCGTCAGCCGCGCCGTCGAACGCCTACGCGAATTCTTCATCAAACGCGGCATCACGGTCGGTGCGAGCGGACTTGTCGTCGTTATCACCGCCAATGCTGTTCAGGCCGCACCGGTTGGACTCGCTGCCACAATTGCCACTGCTGCCGCCCTTACCGGAACAACCATCGCCACAGCCGCAACCGCCACCAAAGCCATCGCCATGACTACACTGCAAAAAACTCTCGTTACGGCTATCATCACCGCTTGTGTGGCGGCGCCTATGTTTGTTCAGCACCGGTCTCTGGTCAGACTGCGCGAGGAGAATCAGATTTTGCAGCAACAAGCCGATCAGCTTGCACAATCGCTTGCGGAGAACGAACGTCTATCCAATCTGGTCGCCCAGGCCAAAAGCTCCCAAGCACTGTCAGATGAACGGCTCCGCGAACTACTCAGGCTTCGTGCGAAAGTGGGATTCCTCAGTGATCAAACGAACGAACTCGCAAGGTTGCGGCAGGAAAATCGTCAACTCCACTCCTCGGTGGTGGCAGGGCCGAATTTGAAAAATATTCCACCGCCCGGCGCCGTGATTCCCAAAGCGTCTTGGGCTTTCGTCGGCTATGGCACTCCGGAAGCTGCACTGCAATCGGTGATGTGGGCAATGAACAATGGCGACATGAGAACATATCTGGCCAGTCTCAGCCCCGAAGCGCAGGAATCCAGTTTACAGAACTTTGAAGGCAAATCTGAAAATGAAATTGCCGAGAGGCTGCGTGGCTATGCAAGCACGACAGATGCATTGCGCTTGGATCGCAAAAATGTTACTGCTGACGGCCTAGTTAATTTCGTGCTCTCCTACAAAGAAGAGGACGATGGGAACGCAACGTCGAAGCAAGACATCTGTATGCAATTCAAGAACATTGGAGGCGAATGGAAAGTCGCCGCCCCTCGGTTGTCTGTTACTATCAAACGAAAGTCTAATTAGCCGCGAATTCTAATGAAACTGAAATGCTTTTTCTCGTGGCCGGCGCGGCTTCTCTTGCCGTCCTTGCCACCACCGCCACTGTAACCAAGACCATCGTTATGACTACACTACAAAAAATTATAATCGCCGCAACTTTCGTCGCCGCCGTCGGCACAGGAATCTACGAGGCCCACCAGGTTTCAACCTTGCGAACGTTTGTTACTAAGTAAACAAGACGGCCCGAATCCCTCCCTCAGAGCGTCCCGCAATTCCTTTGTTGACGCACCAGTTCGGAAAGCTAACCTTAAAACGTTATGAAAGCGTTACCTGCTCGGCTACTGCTGATCATCGGAGTTGCCCTATTCTTTGGATGCAGCATAGCCCCAAAGCACACCGCGAATTACCAACACAATTCCATAGATTTCTCTGGTTTTGAAGATCGCCGCAACTGGATGGATTACCCAAAAATTCACGAGTTCTAGTCGTAGCAACAATCTGCTCCCCCATGACCCGTCGGAGACGACGTATTGGAGCGCTACCAAATATTACGCTCGGGAAATGTGAAGGATGTGCCGGAGCGCGTGGGCCCGACCGGAAAGATTGAAAAGGGTGGAATTTGATTGTGCAAAGGCTGGAGTGATGGGCAAAAGCTGCGGTTTCAGACGGGCCATTTTTTGAGGGGGCATTGCTCCGTGATCAGCTTCCACTTTGAAAGGAGTTTTCCAGCCAA
This sequence comes from Limisphaerales bacterium, assembly GCA_003140275.1. Taxonomy (GTDB): domain Bacteria; phylum Verrucomicrobiota; class Verrucomicrobiia; order Limisphaerales; family PALSA-1396; genus PALSA-1396. Next base: position 3,347 of record PLJQ01000480.1, on the reverse strand, counting down.
ATAACAGCCGCAGTTGAGGTGCGCACAGCGGCTGTCTGAAGGGCGGTAAAAAGTGCAGCCGTTTTGACACACTTGCTGGCGCACGGCAGCCACCTGATCGGACACCAAAATAGACTGCCAGGCGAGTGCCCTGCCGCCGGTCCGCAGGAGGGCTGCAGCGGCGTTGCGGGCAAGCCGCAGAGGGTGTCCGTTAGAGCCTGTTTGAAAAGTAGCGGCGGGCCTCCCGGCCTGCCATAGCAAGAGGGCGGCATCTTGCCGCCTGGAAAAAGCACCCATATTGCGGAACCGCTCACATTTAANNTTTTTCCGCCGGGCTGGAAGCCCAACTCTACGTCAGCCAGGATGGCTGACGCTACAGTTCTCAAACAGGGTCTTAGGATGGGTGAAGGGGTTGCGTTATCGGCATTAATTTTGAGAACGGTTCTAAAAGCGCCGGCCGATGATCATCTTGAGGATCAGATGATCGGTGCTATGGGTCACTCCGATCCCGACGCCGAAATTGAATTCCCATTTCGGCGATAAGTTCAAATCAATCGCCGGCACGATCATATGCTCCCGCTTGCCCGGGTCATCGAAATGCGTCAGGTCGCCGAATGAGGCGTAATACTCCACGCCGGCCGTGACAACTTTCGTCAGGTCATAACTCAGTTTGGCGTTCGGCGCAAATATGAATCCTTTCGATGAGTTCGCCCCCGCGAGAGATTTTTCCAAAGCTGAATTCAGCGAGACGTACCAGCGCCCCATCTGCTTGTCAATGATCGGGCGAATTTCAGCCGTCCACGTGTCCTCGGAAAACCCGCGCTGCTGGTAACCGATTTCTCCCGAAAGGCTGACGCCCACCGGCCAATGCCACGCTTCGGGAACGCGAATGCGCGGGCGAATGTGGTCGCCGACCCATTGCCAGCCTTCGCCGGAGCGGGCGCTGGTAAAAATGTAGAAGCCGGTTTCAAACCACGGCGTGAACCCGTGCGTGATTTCGAGCGTCTCGTGAAACGCGTGATCGGTCGGCAACACGCCGTTTTCGGTTTGCTTGCGGCCATCGAGGGTGAAATTGCTGTGCAGTTCGATCATCGTCGCGCCTTTCGGCACGGTATCCGAACCGTAAACCTGAATTTCATAATTCTCCTGAGCGCGCAGCAGGAGCGGCGGGGCGAGGGTCAAACCAAGCAAAGTCAGCCGGCGTACCATCGAACTGAAATTCCTTAAAACCATAAGGTTGGATTGGCCGGTGATGAAACCGGAACATCCGCCCGCCGTCAATGCGCAAACCAGATTTTGCAGCGGCGGTCGGTGACCCCTCCTTTTGGGGTTCGAAAATCCGCCTTCTCACGTTGGCGGCCGGGCTGTGCTTTAGAGCCGGTTTGAAAACTGTAGCGNNTAAATGTGAGCGGTTCCGCAATGTGGGTGCTTTTTTCAGGCGGCAAGATGCCGCCCTACGGCAGGCCGGGAGGCCCGCCGCCACTTTTCAAACCGGCTCTTAGCCGGAACGATGCAGCAGAAAATGGGTTCGCCCTCACCCTAACCCTCTCCTCCAGGAGAGGGAGAATTATCGTCTGTCGCGTGGTAAATTGATTGTTCTCTACGTTCACACGGCAGCGGTCAGGGTTTCGCCGGGGCGGCGGCCGGCGGCGCTGCTACGCCGGACGGCGCATTCGTGGACGCGAGGAAGGTGTGCAAACCGCGCGGGAACTGCGGCGATTCCAGCCAATCCGCAAGCAGATGAAGCTCGATTGAGGTAAACCCGACGGCGGATTTGCGAACATAGGAAAGGGTTGCGGGACCCGTTTTTGTAACCAAGGTGCTGCCATTGCCAAGCTTGTCTTTAGCCATCAGGAGCCAGGCGATACTGGCCGAGTCGAGCGGCACTTGCGGCTTGCCGAAAACCATGCGCATAAGCTGGCCTACGAACATCCACGTTTCAATCCGTGGCCCCGTGATTTCCCAATCGTAGTACACCAGATTCGTCCGGCTAAGAATGGATTTAAGCAACTCCGGTGACACCGGATCGGTGGGGGCCATAACGGGAAGGGTGCCGCCGAAGACAAAATCACCGTTATTCGTACGCACGGCCCGGATGAATGGAGACAACCATGGCATTCCCTGCCAACTGGCACCGTTGAGCTCATCCACCCAGCCAATCTTTCCATTGTCACTTGCGGCGAGCGATGGATTGACGAATTCCATTAAACGACCGGCGAGTTGATGAACCTGGTTGCTGGCATCTGCGAGCGGAGCCGCGAAGTAGGCTTGCGCCGGCAGTCCGAACAAAGACCACATGTAAGCCTGGTTGGGTGGAACTCCGAACTGGAGGTTGTGGGAAGACTCGAAATTGCTTAACGAGTGCCGGATGCCTTGAATGGCGGTAAAACCCATCAAATACCCGCCCGCGAGATTGGTCGGTATGTTCCATGGCTCGATCTCGAATGGCAGTGGTTTTGGGAAATTCAACTCGCCTTCGGCGCGAACATTTCCGCCGTCCCCGGTGACTTTTACCGTCATTCGCGGTAAGTTTTGCGGGGGCTTCCAGGCGCCGGAAAACATTTCAATCACGCGGGCCAGATCAAGGTCCGCTTCCAGCCAAAGATTCCCCGATGGGGCTGAGGATGGGGCGTGATCGCGCTGGAGGCGGACCAACATATCCCTGAACAGGGTGTTCGTGCCCTGCGCCGAGCCTACCACCGTCCATTCACCGACGCGTGCCAGTTCGATGAGGTTGGGTGCGTGATGTTTCTTGAGCACCCAGCCCGACCGGCCGCTGGCCGAAGGCGCCGGCCGAATAGCGGTCAGCGATTCGAGCACAGCCGCGAGATTGGTGCTCCACAAAGCGCCCCGCGCGCCATTAAGGCGGATGGCGAGGACCGTTTCGGCGGGTTGACTTATCGCGTGGCGCAACTCGACGTAACTTTCTTCCTGAACCAGATCGTCCAGCAATGGCCGTAACAATTTACTGGCGGTGTTCGCCGCATTGGTTTCCCCGCGCAACAATCGCCACGGCGCGGTTGAAAGTTTGTCGAGCGTCTGCGTTTCAAGCTTCGCGCTTTCGGGCAGCTTCCAGATGCCCATAAAAGGCGTGGCGTTTGTCTGCGCTGCCAGCCACTTTTTGCCGGGCCAATGGAGGCGCGAAACGGTCGCCGCTTTCGGATTCGGCACCGTCGCCGTCGGCGGTTGAAATGAGTTGGAATCCCCTGGCATGGATTTATTGCAGCCGGCCAAAAGCAGGCCGAGCAACGGAAACAGCGCAACAAATGTCTTAAACACTTTAAACATACGGGCCGGTTTTGTGGCAAATAAACGATGGTTTTGCAAACGGAATCTAGACCAAGATCGGAAGTCAGAAGTCGGAAGTC
>PLJQ01000059.1:4063-6130 GCA_003140275.1 Limisphaerales bacterium | reverse complement strand
GGCGAGACCGCTACTTTGCGGCCAGCGTTTTCAACTTGCGCGGATCGGGCGGGCCAGACAACGATCTGGTGAAACGCACTCGCGCAGCTTTGAAAGGGTAAGCGCAACTTCAATCTCAAAACCAAAATGAAGGGATTAATAATGAACAAAAACATTCTGCTCATGACCGCACTGATGCTGGCCATTTCCGCCGGCGCCCAAGACTGGGCCAAAGCGAAACTCGAAAAATCCCCGCGTCACCAGGAGTGGGTTAAAGTAAAACAAGGCGATCGCGAGGTTCATTGTTTCCTGGTCTTTCCCGAAGTCAAGGAAAAGGCGACCACCGTGGTGGTCATTCACGAAAATCGCGGGTTGACGGATTGGGTGCGAAGCGTGGCGGATCAATTGGCTGAAGCCGGTTACATTGCCATCGCGCCGGACCTCCTTTCCGGCTTGGGTCCAAACGGCGGCAAGACGAGCGATTTTTCCAGCCAGGACGCCGCCACCAAGGCGCTCTATACTCTGTCACCCGACCAAGTGACGGATGATTTAAAAGCGGTGCGGGCTTATGTTGGCAAATTGCCGGCGGCGAACGGCAAGGTCGTCGTGGCTGGATTTTGTTGGGGCGGCGCGCAAACCTTTCGCGCGGCAACAAACCTCAAAGACATCAAGGCCGCGTTTGTTTTCTACGGCACCGGGCCGGAAAGCGAAGCCGACTACGCGCGCATCGTGTGTCCCGTCTATGGCTTCTACGGCGACAATGACGCGCGTGTGAACGCGACCATCCCGAAGTCCGAGGAGCTGCTTAAGAAAGCAGGCAAGACTTATGAGGCGGTGAAATACGACGGTGCGGGTCACGGCTTCATGCGTGCCGGCGAAGATCCAGCCAACACCGTTGAGGCGAACAAGAAAGCCAGCGTCGAAGGTTGGAAACGGTGGCTTGGTTTGCTCAAGAAAATTTGAGCGCGCACTTGAGACGGTCTAAAAATCCCGGAGGGACGAGTTACACGAGNNCGAGTCCCCAATCTTTCAAAATGGCCGAAAAGTCAGGGACTCGTGTAACTCGTCCTTCCGACCACACGGTTTTGAGACAAGCTCACTTGTCGCCCCCTCTTTCATTCTTACAGTGGCAAAGAGTTGCCCGGTGGTTTTTCAAGCGATGAAACTTTTCTACACCGGGCCGCTGGTGAATGCCGAAATGCTCGTGGTGATGCTGGAAAAGCACGCCATCGCCGCCACGCAGGAGTTTGTCGATCCAAATTTGCCGGACGATGGCGATTTAAATCGACTGGCCAGGGTGCTCGTGCCGGAAGCGGATTATGACCGCGCCTACCGGCTGTTCTACGCGGAACGGCAGGACGAGCTTTGAGCCGGAAGTCAGCGGGCGCAGGTCCAAATTCAGCTTTGTGATCGGCGCCTTTCGGAATGACTGGATTCTGAGTTCTGGCTCCGGTAATCTTCACTTGTATGTTCGACACCATCAAAGACCAGTTGCCCAACGCCGCGGAAAAACTTATCCATCTGCGGAGGTTTCTTTGACGTCGCCAGCGCGCAAAAACGGCTGGGCGAACTCGACGCTTTGATGGCGGCGGAAAATTTCTGGAACAATCGCGAACAAGCCCAGAAAGTCATCGACGAAGCCAGTTCCATCCGCAACAAAATCGAGCCACTGCTCAAGGCCGAGAAACAGCTCGAGGATTTTGGGGTCATGATCGAATTGAGCGAAGGCGAACCGGAAACCGAACAGGTCAAACACCGGCGCGACCTGGAACGCGATCTCGCGAGGTTTTTCAAGGAACTGGAAGCGCATGAGCTGACCGTTTTCCTCAACGGACCGCATGACAAAAACAATTGCATCCTCAGCATCAATTCCGGCGCGGGCGGTACGGAATCGTGCGATTGGGCGAGCATGCTCATGCGAATGTATCAGCGCTGGGTCGAGTCGCGCGGCTGGAAAGCGGAAGTGACCGACGCCCTGCCGGGCGAAACCGCCGGCATCAAGAGCGTCACCATGTTGATCAGCGGCGAAAACGCCTACGGTTATTGCAAAGCCGAACGCGGCGTGCATCGGCTGGTGCGCATTTCGCC
>PLJQ01000059.1:3235-4055 GCA_003140275.1 Limisphaerales bacterium | reverse complement strand
ACATTACGCACGTTCCGACCGGGTTGGTGGTGGCGTCGCAAAGCCAGCGTTCACAGCATCAGAACCGCGCCACGGCCATGAAACTGTTGCTGTCGAGAATCTACGCCCAGCGGCTCGACGCGCAGAAGCAGGAGATGGAACGGTTTTACGGAGAGAAAGGCAGCGTCTCCTGGGGGAACCAGATTCGCAGCTATGTTTTTCAACCGTATCGCATGGTTAAAGATTTGCGGACCGGCGTGGAAACCAGTAACGTTCAGGCCGTGATGGATGGCGATCTTGATCAATTCGTCAATGGCTGGCTGCGCGCCGGATGTCCGATGAAGCGGATGCAAGGCGTGAAGGATGAAGGGGAATAGCCGTTGACTCGTTAAAATCATCAAATCGTTACAACGTTACAGCGGCTCATGAGTATTCTCGCTACGATAGTGGCGCAAAAACGGGTGGAGGTTGCTCGTTTGACCCACGGCAAACCTACGTTGCGCGATTTGAAGTCCGCTTTGCAAGCACGTGGCGCGGTGCGTGATTTCGTCGGAGCCTTGCGCTGCCCGAAACTCGGTTCGCTGGCCTTGATTGCCGAAGTGAAGAAGGCGTCACCATCGGCGGGTGTGATTTGCAAGGATTTCGATCCGGTGCGAATCGCCAAAGAATACGAAACGGGGGGGGCGAGTTGTTTGTCTGTGTTGACCGACGAAAAGTTTTTCCAAGGTTCGCTCGATCATCTGAAACAAATTCGTGAAGCGGTGAAGCTGCCGCTGCTGCGAAAGGATTTCATCATCGACGAGCGGCAAATCCTGGAAGCCATCGAGTGGGGCGCGGACGC
>PLJQ01000059.1:0-3222 GCA_003140275.1 Limisphaerales bacterium | reverse complement strand
TCATCGGAGTCAACAACCGCGACCTCAACAATTTCAAAGTTGATCTGGCGACGACTGAGCGACTGTCGGCGAAGTTGCGAGCCGCAGTCGGCCCGGACGTATTGAAGGTGAAAATACTTGTCGCCGAAAGTGGCATTCACACTCGCGCCGATGTGCAACGATTGGCCAGGTGCGGCGCGCAAGCCATCCTGGTGGGCGAATCGTTGATGAAACACGGCGACATCCCCGCCAAAGTCAGGGAGTTGCTCGGCTGAGAATCGACCCCCGGATTGGTTGCCGCCGACATGAGGAAGCGGAACCAATCGGAGCTTATGCCTGCATTGCCCGCCTCGTTTCCTCGGCGGCTACATCTTGACCCACTGACGGGTTTTGGCGGATTGCTCGACGGCAGCGAGCACTTGCTGGTTTTTCAGGCCGTCTTCAAAAGTCGGTTGGACGGATTTGCCTCGCACGCAGGCATTCACGAAATCGGCGACCGTATGCACGAAGGTGTGTTCGTAACCGAGGATGTGTCCGGGCGGCCACCATTGACCGACGTAAGGATGTATTCCACCGGGTTGCGTCACCAGAATATCGCGGAAACCCTGCCGGTCGCCCGGATTGGTGTTGTCAAAAAATTTCAACCGATTCAAATCTTCCAGATCAAAACAAAGCGAGCCTTTCGAGCCGTTAATTTCGATTTGTATGTGGTTCTTGCGGCCGAGTGCAAAGCGTGTGCCTTCAAGGTTGGCGAGCGCGCCATTCTTGAACTTGCCAATGAACATCGTCGCATCGTCCACCGTGACGCGGCCCAGTTTCCGCCCGCCTTTACCGCCGAGACCTTGTCCCTTTCCGACGGCATCCATCAACGGGCGTTCCTTGATGAAGGTATGCATCAAACCGGAGACTTCGCTGAATTCGCTGACCAGATAACGAGCAAGGTCAATGATGTGGGCGTCGATGTCGCCATGCGCGCCGGTGCCGCTGACCCCCTTCTGCAAACGCCAAACGAGGGGAAACTTGGGGTCCACAATCCAATCTTGGGCGTAACGGGCGTAATAATGGTAAATGTCGCCAATGGCGCCTTCCAAAATAAGTTTTTTGGCGTGAGCGATGGCGGGGATACGCCGGTAGTTATGGCAAATCATGTTCACGATGCCGGCTTTTCTGGCGGCGGCCAGCATCGCTTCAGCTTGCTTGACTGTCAGGGCGAGCGGTTTTTCGCAGAGCACGTGCTTGCCGGCGCGGGCTGCGGCAATGGCGATGACCGCGTGGGAATCGTTGGGTGTGTTGATATCCACAATGTCGATCTCCGGCGAATTCACGACCGCGCGCCAATCGGTCGAGCTGTTTTGCCAGCCGAACTGGGCGCGCGCAGCCTTGACGCCGTCAGCGTCACGGCCACAGATGGTGTGCATTTCCACGTTGGCTTTTAAGGAGAAAAAGTGAGGCGCCTGTCTCCAGGCGTTGGAGTGGGCCTTGCCCATGAAACGGTAGCCGATCATCCCGACCCGCAATGTTTTTGCCATAAAGTAAACTTGGTGTTGAATTAGGTTGCGCCGACTTTATAGTGACGACTGATTTTCAAGTCAACGGGCGAACACAACTAAATTGAGGTCAACAATTGAGACTTGACGGTGAGGATTCACCCGGCGGTTAATTCATAATTTGGAATCAGAACATGCCTTTCACTGCTGCCGAAATTGCCGAACGCCTTCGCGGGGAAGTCCTGGGCGACGGGGCCACGCCGTTGACCGGCTTTGCGCCCGCAAGCACCGCCAAAGCGGGCGATCTGACCTTTGCGGAGAATGAAACTTATTTTGCTCGCGCGGAACAAAGCGCCGCATCCGCGATTCTTGTCGAAGGTAATTTTCCCTGGAGGCAAAAGGTTTTGATCCGCGTGACCAACGCGCGCATTGCTTTTGCCAAAGTGCTGCCGTTTTTCTTTCCCGAAGTCGTTTTCAAACCTGGTATTCATCCATCGGCGGTGATCGCGGATTCGGCGCGCGTTGATCCCACGGCGCACGTCGGCCCGCACTGCGTGGTCGGCCACGGAACAAGCCTCGGCGAACGCGTCGTTCTGGAAGGTGGCGATCATGTCGGGGCGAATTGCATCCTGGGCGAAGACACGCATCTGTTTCCCAACGTCACACTTTATCCGCGCGCGCAAATCGGCAAGCGCGTCCGCATCCACGCCGGAACCGTGATTGGCGCCGATGGATTTGGCTACGTGTTTGACGAAGGGGTGCATCGCAAAGTGCCGCAGGTTGGCAGCACGGTCATCCATGACGACGTCGAAATAGGCGCGAACGTCACCATCGACCGCGGCGCGTTGGGGCCCACGACGATTGGCAAGGGAACGAAAATCGACAACCTCGTGCAGATCGCCCACAACGTCGCCGTCGGCGACGCCGAAGGCGGCGGGACGGTGATTCGCGCGACGCTCCCCGTCACGGCGCGCAAACCGGCCGCCTGATCGCTACTTCGTATTCAGCCGCAGCCCCACGTCGAACGTGCGCGGCGGCGCAAAATGCGTGCCCTGCGCGTTCGCGAACGTGACGTAGTAGCGGTCGTTGAAGAGGTTGCGAACGCGCAGCGTGAGCGCCATCGCGTTGTGCAGCGCGAAGCCTTTCTCGGCGTCGAACGTCAGGTGCGGCGTACGTTTGCAGGGGCCGCCTTGGGTGCCGTTGACGCCGCCGCAGGTGATCGAGCCCGGGTTGAGCGCCGACGACAGGCCGCTCCCGTACTCACCGTCGATCCCGAACCAGCCGCCGTGGCGGTCGTTCGCAATCAACCCCGACGTGATGTCGACCCGCTGATCGTGATCGGCCGGCGTCCAGTCGTTGCCCACGCCGAAGCACGGGGCGAGCAATTGCGTCTCACAGCCTTTGTTGACCGAGTACGTGTGCGTCACCGCAGCGTAGAAGCGCCCCGCGCGCGCCAGCCCGAGCTGGTAGTACGCCATCTGCGTGGCGATGCGGCCTTGCGCGAAGTTGATGTCCTGGTGCAGGTTCGTCACGCCCACCTGCGTGTCGTCGATCAGGTCGGTCGCGTTCTTCTGCATGATCCGCACGCCGAGGTCCCCACGGCCGAGCGCGAAGTGACCGCCGNNTCGTAGACCGAGTCGCGCTGCGGTTTGAGGTCGAACTGCGCGACACTCGTCTGGAGCGGGAGGTTCAACGTGTACGCCGCCAGCGGTGAGACGTTCTCCAACGAGAACGGAGTGAAGAAGCGGCCGTAGTA
>PLJQ01000048.1 GCA_003140275.1 Limisphaerales bacterium | reverse complement strand
GGTCAGGGATAGTCGAGCCGATAGAATTGCCTACCGGTCGATGGTGGCAGGATAAGTCGATTCTGTCCGTTTTCAATGGTTGGCGCGTTCGTTACGGTCATCCAATTATTCGTGCGAAGATCGGAGTTTTGTTGCAGGATAAAATTTCCCGGGGGTGATGCCCATGAAAGGACAATGTTGGTGTTCGACATCGTGATAGCCAAAGCTGCTGGTGATAAAGAGACCTGGAATGTCTGACTCGCCAGATCGGTCGCCGCAAGAATGTTCGTACCACCCTGGATCGCGACGGTGCCGGAGTAGATTCCGGGCGGAGCTGCCGGGTTGAGCGAGACCGCAAAGACCACGTCGCTATAGATTTCGCCCGGCAGTAAGATGCCGGGGACGTTGACAAAGAAAACGTTTGTCTTCGCTGCGAGTTGGTTGGTTGCCGCGCCGTTGAAACTCAACTGGATGTTGTTGAGGAACAGATTGCCCGTCAGGTTGCTGTTGGTCATGACACCGGCGAAGGCGACTTCGTTGCTCCCGACACCCGATTGGACCGAGGGCAGCAGGGTGAGTGTCAGGCCCGCCTGGGCCGACAGGCCAGCGAGCAGCAGCGTTAAAACGGACAGGAATAATTTCAGATGCATGGTCGTTGCCTTTCAGCGGCCAATTGCAAACACCGTGCCGCGGTTGATTGCGTAAACGATGCCATCAACCCCGATGGCAGTGGGGGTGTAGGCTTCACCGATACCCGTCGTCAGCACGTTCGTTTCCGAAAGCGTGTTGGAGGTCAGGTCCCAGCGGTACAACTTGCCGTCCTCGTTGTTGGCCAGCACGGATCTGGTAAATGGATCAACCGCCGCCGTATTGATGCACCATTCACGGACCGCGTTCGGATAGGTGTTGGTGAAACTCGGATCAGGCGTTGGTCCGGCGATGGTAAGGATTTGCTTCATCACCTGGGCGCCAGAAATCGGATCGGTCATGCTGTCATTCGGATCGAGGATGGCGATTTTGTTGACACCATTGCCTCCGCTGTCAGCGTAATTGTTATACTTGGTCATCAGCAGATACGACGAATTGCCATGGTAGGAGGAAACGAGCGCAGCGGTCACCACGGACGCCGTGGCATCCCATCCAAAGGCACCGGGCACTTTAATTTGAGTAAGCGTGCTGTCGAAATGCAGCAGCCACCCGCGATTGTTATTGGACTGGAGCGGGTTTTCCTGCACACCGAAATAAACGTCGCCATCCGGGCCGATGGTGGGCGAGGCCGTACCGTTATCGCCCATGTTCGCGTCATTGGTTGGGTAATGCGCATCCTTGAGCCGGACACGGTTGAGCACCGCGAGAGTCCGGCTGTCCAACGCAACGAGGTAGGCGTAGTAATTGGTGCTATTGACGGTGACGTACAATGTCTTGTGGTCGTTGCTCAAGGCCGGCGCGCAATTCTGGACAACCTTGGTGATTCCAGCATTGTGAACAGCGTTGCTGGCGGAAACCCATATGCCGCTTCCGTCGTAATCAATGCGCGCAATTCCGCCGCGAAGGTTGGGCGGTGTGGAACCAGTGACCTGAAACCCAAAGAAGATGTTTCCATATCGGTCCGAAGTGATGGGAGTATCGATAAAGACATTGGCCAGATATGCGTTGGTATAGGCGGCATAATTGGAAAGCCCGTAAAATGCGATTTGCCCGATGACAGGAGATCCGGTCGAATCAGGATTATCGCAATAATATACGGTCCCGCCGCCCCCGGCAAAATACAGCCTGTTCTTGGGGGTCAGCGTCGGCGAGAAACTTGGTATCCAATCATGCGGCGGCAGGATGTAATCCGTTGACTGCACCCAATTCGTCGCGCCCGTGGCTCCAACCAGCGCTTCAACCTCGAATCCACCCGTCGCCCCCGTCTTCACGGGTACCAGCACGGTATTGGAACGAGTAATGAGAGGAGAACCATAATGAATACCCCCGTAGTAATTGGTGCTGTAGCCATACTGAGGATTCAAGTCCACGGGTGTCTGCCACAAAATGCGGTTCAACGGTTGAGATTTGGCGGATGCAATCCCGTCATGTTGCGCTTCATGTCCGTAACCACTCCACGGAAATCGGAAGCTTTGTCCAGGCAGGTTTTCCAATGTCAAGAAAACGCTGAAAACCGAAAGAAGGACTCCATTGAATTTCATTTACTGCGTTACGTTACCGTATGCGCCAACAGTTGCTAGTGGGGAATCCCCCCACGGTGCGTGGCGATTGACACTTCCCGAATAGTGATCAGGTCGAATTGAAGCGCATTCCAACGGGAGTCGGCTGTTCCAGCGTTACCCGCCGGCGCCGCGTGTAAGTCGGGTTACCTGGCCCTGGGGGGATTCACCTCCCCTATCGCCCGTTTCCGCATCTGCTAAGATATTCCTGAGCGCCTGAAAAGCGCTGACAACAAATTGTAAACAACCAAGACTGGAAATTATGAAATATCTAATACCGGTAGTACTCGCCGCCTTCGTCATTGTCGGCTGCGACCAACAGAAGGCGGCCATCGAAAACAATAAAGAAGCCACCAAGAACACCATCGACAGTCGAAAGACCGCTGTGGACGCCGCCGCGAAAAATGACACAAAACAGGCGGACGCAGATGCGGCGATTGAAAAAGCGAAAATCGAAGCCAAGAAGGTCGCTACCCAGGCGCAACTGGATGCGGATAAAAAGAAAGCCGACGCCCTGGCTGTACTCGAAAAAGCCAGGGTGGACGCTGAAAAGAAGTAAGTCAGTTGGAACCGGCAGGGTTGAGCTGTGTGCATCTTGACAGTACCCC
>PLJQ01000169.1 GCA_003140275.1 Limisphaerales bacterium | reverse complement strand
ACCTGGCGCTGACCATAGGCATTGTAAAGCGTATTCTCGATCTGCGTCGCGGTGACGCCCAGAGCCGAGGCCCGTTGGCGGTCGATCTCGATCAGCACTTGCGGATTACCGATCTGCAGGTCGCTGGTGACGTCCTGGAAGCCGGGCAGCGTGGCAAGCTTGGACTCGATGACCGGCGCCCAGTGGAAAAGCTGCTCGGTATCGGCATCCTGCAGCGTGTACTGGTATTCGCTCTTGGTTATTTTGCCGCCGATGCGTATCGGCGGGATGTTCTGCAGGTAGACCTTCATGCCCGGGATAGACGTGAGCTTGGGCCGCAACTCCTGGATAATCGCGTCCGCAGGCAGGCGCTCCGTGCGCGGCTTCAGGCGGATGAAAATCCGGCCGAGGTTCAGCGTCTGGCTCGATCCGGAGGAAGAAGGCCCGATGAAGGCCATGGCCGCTTCGACGTTCGGGTCGTCCTGCACGATTTTCGCGGCCTGTCTCTGCTTTGCCGCCATGGCGTCGAAGGAAATATCCTGTGCGGCTTCGGTGAAGACCAGCAACTGTCCGGTGTCGGTAGTGGGCAGAAAGCCTTTCGGAATGACGGAAAACATCCACGCGGTCGCGGCGAAAATCGCAAAGAACACAAAGCCGATAATGGCCATGATGATCGGCATAAGAGCGTAAATGATCCCCATGATCTTGATTGGCCTGCTGCCGAAAATAATCATCGGGATGCCGATGAGCGTGTAGATAAAACCCATCAAGACACAGAGCATGGTGACGATCTTGCTCGACTGGAGGATGGAGATGCGGATCAATTGCTTTTTCATGGTTCGTGGTTGGCTCAAGGCGCGTCATCGTAATGGTTGGCGCAAAAAAAGCCAGCCCGCAACCGCCTGTCCGCACTCGCCGCGATCGTCGGAGAGCAGTAGCCTTATTTTTGATTTTGGACCAAACTCCAGGCCTGCGCCAGTCCGTTGTCAATGTTTGGGTCGCCAGATGTGCGAGGAAATCTGCCGCGATAATCCCTGGCCCGTCTCAAGGTCTTAAGTGAATCCGCTGGACGCTCTTTCTGCGGCGTAGCGCCCACCGAAGTCCCGAGGTTGATCAAGGCGCCGTCGAGTCGTGTTTCCAACAGCGTGATGCCGTCGGGGGTCTGGCTGCCGCGAAGGCGCTCCAGAATCAGCAGCGTCATTTCCGCGTCGGCCGTGTAAACGCTGGTGAGCATCGCGGTCAGATAACCATTCAGATGATTGAGAGCATTCGTCTGTTTGTTGATTTTCAGATCGGCCAGCAAGAGTCGCAATTGTTCGTTGGCCAGCTCGGGCTGGGCGAGGGATGTGGGCGCGGGGGTCGTGATGATCGAGGGGTTTGTCGAGGCGAACTTGGTGGCGGTTGCGGAATTGGAATCAATCAGTTTCTGAGTGATTTGCGCAACCGGCACTGTTGCGATGGATGCCATACCCGATGAACCTGATCCGGTAATCTTTTGGACGAGTTCGGAAGTTGCATCCGTTGGCTTCACTTTCTGATCGAAGAGCACATCCTGCAACGTCAATGCTTCCTCATAGTAAGCAAGATTAGCCGCCGCGTCGGCGGAGAGCAGACCTCCTTTGAGGTCCACGCCTCCGTACAGGCCTTTGCGATCTTCAAACACCAGCATCGCCTGTTCCTGTGATGTGACGGTGGCATCGACCCCGGCACTGGCGTTGCCGGCCGTTCCGCGCGCTTCGCCGCCGAACTCAAAGGTGTGCTTGGTCAACATGCGCGTGGCGTTGGTGCTCATCAGCAGGATCACGATAAAAGATTGTTGGCCGCCGACTTGAAAGCCCAGACTCGCTTCGGTGGCACCAAGGAATGCTGCGGGACCCCATTGCTCCGACTTCGGGTCCTTCACCAGGGCCACGCCACTGCCGCCTTGAAAGCCAAAAATGAAACCGAGCTTGGTGCGGTCCAGCAGAACGATGCCTTGGGCTTTGCGTAGAGTCTCGGCCGGAATGCTGCGGTCCGGCTTCTGTTGCATCTCGTCGAACTTCATCCTCAGTCGGCGGATGCGGTTGTCCAACGTTACCTTGTCAACTGCGAGAGCCGAAGTCGCGATGCCTAGAAGAGTTAAACAAATGATGGCTGCTTTCATGATGTGAACCATGACGTACTTCGGTTGTTTGAGCAAACCACATCCTTGAAAGNNATCTTTGAAAACATGCCTGGCTACTCTGCAATAAAATGAAAATGAGGCGCAGGAAATCCCCCAACGATGCTCCAGAATCTCTTGAGCACATCCGGATAGGATTGCCAGCCAGAAGATGATCGGGCACGGTTCTGCCAAGTTTGGACACGACAATGCACATAGCGGAGACGTTTGCGACGCAGATTCAGGGCATGATCGAAACCGGCCGAGAGTTTCACCACCGGGGTTGGTCGCTCGGCACGAGCAGTAACTACAGCGTGGTGGCAGGACGCGAGCCGTTGCGGTTGATCTTGACGGGCAGCGGGTTCGATAAGGGCCGGTTGACACCGGAGCAATTTGTGGTGGTGAATGACCAGGGACAGCGAGTGACGGAGGTGGGCGCAAGACCGTCGGCAGAGAGCCTGTTGCACGTGGCGGTGGCGAAGGCGACCGGCGCGGGGGCGGTTCTGCATACGCATTCAGTCTGGGCCACCTTGCTTTCAGAAGCGTACTTGCCGGCGGGACGCCTGGAGATTCGCGATTACGAGATGCTCAAGGGTTTGGCGGGTGTGACGACCCATGAGTTCATTCTGCACGTTGAGATTTTCTCGAATACCCAGGACATCTCGGCTCTGGCGCGCCAGGTGGACGCGCGCCTGCGCGATGCGGTGAACCCGATGCGGCACGCATTTTTGATTGCCGGGCATGGTTTGTACACGTGGGGCCAAGACCTGATCGAGGCGCGGCGGCAAATAGAAGTATTGGAGTTTTTGTTCGAGGTGGTGGCGAGGAAAAAGTTGATTTTTCCGGCCGGTGCCCCATAGTTACCGGCATGGCTTTAATTAGAATTCCCGACGAGGACCGGCAATTGCGGGAGCCGGGAGCAATCCGTGATTATCTCGCGCCGTTTGGAATCAACTATGAACGATGGCCGGTGGCAGGTCGCGTCAAGTCGGGTGCCACGGCGGATGAAATCCTGGCCGCTTATGCTCCGGAAGTGGAAGTTCTCAAGCAGCGGGGCGGCTATGTCACGGCGGACATCATTGATGTGACCCCGGACGTTCCCGGGCTGCAAGCGATGCTTGACCGATTCAACAAAGAGCACACCCACGCGGAGGATGAGGTGCGTTTTATTGTCTGCGGGCGGGGCATTTTTCACATTCACCCGACGCAGGGGCCGGTTTTTGGCATTGAGGTCGAGGCGGGGGATTTGATCAACGTGCCCGCGGGGACGCAGCACTGGTTTGATCTGTGCAGCGACCGCACCATCCGAGCGATACGGCTCTTCCGGGAAAAGGCCGGCTGGACTCCACTTTACACGGGCAGCACCATCGCGTCGAATTACGAACCGCTCTGCTTTGGACTGACCTACATTCCTCAAAGCCTGGCGAGAACGGAGACGAACACGCCGGCCCGGTCATGATTTCATTTTCCGGGCGGTTGGTCCTGCTCGATATTGAAGGCACCACCTCGAATATTGCTTTCGTTCATGAAATTCTTTTTCCCTACGCGCGGCAGCATGCCGGCCCGTACCTGGAAAAGAATGCCACGCATCCGGAGGTCCGAAAGGCACTAGACCTGATGGCGCTGGATGCCGGAGCGGCTGATTTCGCGGGCTGGTGCCCCGAGGCGTGGCCGGCGGACAACGCGAGGGAGTGGCTGGTGGCGCAGATTTTCCACTGGATGGATGCGGACGCCAAACTAACGGGTTTGAAAAACCTGCAAGGCTTGATTTGGGAGGCAGCATATCTCGAGGGAGGTCTGCGTGCGCCGGTGTTCGGCGATGTGCCGGCACGCATCCGCGTTTGGCACGCAGCCGGCATCTCTGTGCGGATCTACTCTTCGGGCAGCGTGGCCGCGCAGAAGTTGCTCTTTTCTCACACCGAAGCCGGTGATTTGACCCCGTGGCTCTCGGGATACTACGACACGACGATTGGGGCCAAGCGGGAGGCGGCCAGCTACGCGACGATTGTTCGAGATGCAGGCGTGCCGCCGAAGGAGAGTCTCTTTCTGAGCGACGTGCCCGAGGAACTCGATGCGGCGAGTAGTGCCGGGCTGAAAGTTGCACTGGTGGAAAGGCCGGGTAATCGGCCGGTCAGCGCGACGCGGCATCCGCGGATCGTGGGCTTTGACGAGATCAGCATCCCCGGAGTTGGCTAACGTTTCTCTCGCTGAAACAGACGTTTCAAACCGGCTGCCGACGCCCGGCAAACTCCACGCTCCGTAATGAACGCTGTAATGAAGCGAGCGGGGGTGACATCGAAGGCGTCATTGCGCGCCGCGGCGCCCTCGGGCGTCAGACGCACCTCTCCTCGCCTGGTCTTCCCAAGCCACCCGGTAACGTGGGTCACCTCGCGCGGGTCGCGTTGTTCGATCGGAATCTCTGCCACACCATCCTTAATGGTCCAGTCAACCGTGCTTTCCGGGAACGCGACGTAAAAGGGCACGCAGTGCGCCCGCGCGGCGATGGCCTTCAGGTAGGTGCCGATTTTGTTGGCAACATCGCCACGGGCCGTTACACGGTCCGCGCCGACGATCACCAAATCCACCAGGCCTCGCTGGAGCAAGTGTCCGGAGGCATTGTCGGAAATGACGGTGAGCGGCACCCCACGTTCACCGAGTTCCCAAGCGGTGAGGGCCGCACCTTGGTTGCGCGGGCGTGTCTCGCTGACCCAGACATGCACCGGCAATCCTTGGGCTTGCGCCAGGTAGATCGGCGCGGTCGCGGTGCCCCAATCCAGCGTCGCGATGCGGCCCGCGTTGCAATGGGTCATGATTTGGAGCGGCTCGCCGGATTTCTTTTTCTTTAGCGCAGCACGAAATAATGACAAGCCGTGCTCGCCGATCGCGCGGTTGGTGGCCACGTCCGCCTCGACCAATTCGGCCACTCGGGCGTAGGCCGCCCGGGGACGTTCGGCTGCCGGCAAGGGTTGGAGCAGAGCGCGCATTTGATCGAGCGCCCAGCGCAGGTTGATGGCGGTGGGCCGGGTTTTGATGAGGCGCGCATACGCCTTGGCGAGGCTGGCGTTGCTGGCGTCCGCGCGCATGGCCAGCGCGACACCGTAAGCCGCAGTGATGCCGATGAGCGGAGCGCCGCGCACCTGCATGGTGACGATTGCGCGGGCGGCGTCCTCCATCGCACGCAAGCGCACAATCGCGACCTCGTGCGGTAGCTTGGTTTGGTCTATGATCTGGACCGACCAACCATCCGGGGCGAGCCACAGAGAACGTTTTACTGGCACAGTTTTACGACGCATGGACATTCATTCTTTGGGATTAAGGTCTGCGCCCGACAAACGATTCGATGCCGAGAATCGAGAGGCAGGTCGTTTCCACATTTGCCAGACCAATTCTGTTACCCGTCGCGTCATAATCCGTAATCCAGCCCCCTGAATCTTCTTGCAGAGACAGCAGCTTGTCCAGCAAACCGTCCGGCGGCTTGGCGGGTGGCGACAGACGACTCGCGGCGAAAAGAGCCAGACCGAGTTTGTAGGTTGAATATCGCTGATCATGCCTGGCCGCGGCATCGAGAAAGCCCTTACGGTCCCACAATCGCATCGCGGCGTCCCAGTGTTGCCGGGCCGCTGGCGGGTTGGTTTCTGCGATGCAGGCCAATAACAGAAGATCGGCATACTGCGACCAGCCCTCAAAAGTAACGGCGGTCACGATCTCGGTGCGGATGACTTTGTTGGCGATGCGGCGAACGTCGGTCAGTTGATACTTGCGAAACGGCAAAGGCTTCTCGGCCTCTCCGAAAAGCAATTCAATCTTGCCGGACTTGTGAATGCCCTCGCGCTCAATCGCCGAGCGAATCGTTTGGGCGACGACGGGATGGCTGACGTTCAGTACCTTCGCGGCCAGATAGTTGTCGTGAAACAGCCAATAGACGGTCGCTCCACGATATTCGGGCAAAAGGCCGAGGTCGGAATCCAAGAGGCCAACCAGAAAACTCCGCGCTTTGTGAGTCGCATTGGACGGCGAGAGCGAAGCCTGCCCGCTTGATGCGAGCATGAAGACACCTATCGCAATCGCGACACCGATGCGCTGAACGAAGCGTGAAGCGGATGTGTTCATGTGTCTGTCTGGGACGAATGCGACTGCCGAAACAGCGACCGTGGAGCGCAAGGTCGGCATTGTAACACCTGAATAGTGGAACGGACAGCTCCGACCGCGGCCCTGCAGCGCATGTTCGCCTTCGGTCGTGATTGGTGTGGCATTGGCTCGGCTAGAGGTTGGAAATGCTGTGAGTCAGTGAATTCAGGCTGGGATACTTGGTGCTCCCGCATAGCAGCGCATGGTGTCCAACGTATGGTGCATCTCGATACCGATATTCGACGCTATGCCCAAGGGCAGCCCCGGT
>PLJQ01000388.1 GCA_003140275.1 Limisphaerales bacterium | reverse complement strand
ACGGCCGCGACCACCTTCTCGCGCGGCAATCCGCGCAATCGTAAGTCGCGCGCGACGCGTCGGCGAATCTTGGGCAGCGCCCGGACGAAGTCGGCCAGGCGATGAAACTTGGTCTCCTTGCGAACGGCGTGCCACTGCGGGTGGTAGATGTATTGTTTGCGACCCTTGGCGTCGCGACCAGTGGCCTGCAGGTGGCCGTTCGGCTGTGGACAGATCCAGACCTGCCCCCAAGCCGGTGGGATCGCCAACTCGCGGATACGTTTTAACTCCACTCGGTTCGCCGGTTTCCCATCGGCGGTGGCGTATCGAAAGCCAGTTCCGCGGCGCATTCGCTGGAGACCGGGCCGTCGATCCGACACATAGCGCAACCGGGCATCACGCGCCACGATCTTCGAGTCCTGATCGCGCGAGGTTATTTGGCGGTGAGTCATATCAAGCGGCAACCATCATTGTTAGACCCAAAGATAGCCAACTCCGTCACCGCCCGCAAGCCGCGCGAGCTTTCATGACCATGGCTGAAAATCTTTTCTGATGCATCGTATCGTAGGTCGCCTGCGCCGCGTTTCAAATCCGGCCACGGCCTGCTTGACGCCCGGATTTGCGTTCGCTATACACTATACACTCCCATAAAATTTTATGAAACCAACCGGCTCCGACCCGGCCGACGTGCGCGGCCAAGACCGGCATGTTCTCCAAGGCCAATTCACCGACCGAGCCACCCTGGCTGCAATCGCGCGCCAGTCAATGATCGAACGAGGACTGGAGCCGGACTTCCCGCCGGCGGCGCTGCAAGAGTTGGCGGCCATAAGCCAGCCTGCCGATGCGACCGGCGACGTGCGCGACCTGCGCGATCGGCTCTGGGCGTCCATCGACAACGACGACTCCCGCGACCTCGACCAACTCACGGTCGCCGAGTCGCTCGCGGGCGGACGGGTCAGAATCCTTGTGGCGGTCGCGGACGTGGACGCGCTGGTGCGGAAGGACTCGGCGCTCGACTGCCATGCGTCGCGCAACACGACCTCCGTCTATACGCCCGCCGCGATCTTCCCCATGCTCCCGGAAGCCCTGTCCACCGATCTGACATCGTTGAACGAGGACCAGGACCGAATCGCCGTGGTGGCTGACATGGTGTTCGAGGCCGACGGTTCGCTCGCCGCGTCGGATCTTTATCGGGCGCGCGTCCGGAACCACGGGAAACTGGCTTACCGAAGCGTCGCGGCGTGGTTGGATGGCGAAGGCACGGCGCCCCGGCGAATCGTAGAGATTCCGGGCCTCGACGAGAACCTCCGCCTCCAGGACCATGTCGCGCAGCGGCTCGTGGAGCTGCGGCACCGCCACGGCGCGCTCAGCCTCGAGACGATCGAGGCGAAGGCGGTCTTCGACGGCGATGTCCTTTCCGATCTCGATCTGGATCATAAGAGCCGGGCGAAACAGTTGATCGAGGACTTCATGATTGCGGCGAATGGAGTGACCGCGACCTACCTCGAATCGAAGAGCTTTCCGTCCCTCCGCCGGGTCCTGCGGTCCCCGGAACGCTGGGACCGCATCGTGCAGCTCGCGTCTGGTCTCGGCGACCGGCTCCCCAACGAGCCGGATGCTGCGGCCCTCGAAGCCTTCCTCGCCCGGCGTCGCAAAGCCGATCCGGAGAGGTTCGCCGACCTCTCCCTGGCCGTGGTCAAGCTCATCGGCCGCGGCGAGTACGCGCTCAATCTCCCCGGAGGCGAGCCGCCCGGACACTTCGGACTGGCGGTGAAAGACTACACCCATTCCACCGCGCCGAACCGGCGCTTCCCCGATCTCATCACGCAACGGCTCCTGAAGGCGGCGCTAGCGGGCGCGCCGCTGCCCTACTCCATCCTGGAGCTGGCGGAACTCGCGAAGCACTGCACCGAGCAGGAGAACGCCGCGACGAAGGTCGAGCGGCGGGTGCGGAAGTCGGCGGCAGCGCTGCTCCTGTCGAGCAGGATTGGAGAGTCATTCGACGCCATCGTTACCGGCGCTTCTGACAAAGGCACGTGGGTCCGGCTCTTCAAGCCTCCGGCCGAAGGCAAGCTGGAGCGCGGGTTTCAAGGTCTCGACGTGGGCGACCACGTTCACGTCAAGCTGATCCACGCCGACGTCGAGCGCGGTTTCATCGACTTCGTGCGCGACTGATCCCTCTCATGAGCAACCGTCTCAACTGGTTAGTTGCCGGAAAGCACCACGAACACAACTAAATGAAGAAGCACCTGATCGTCTGCCCTCACATCGCTCACGCAATTCTTTCACTTAGACAGTGGCGCGCGGCGCTGATGTCTCTGACCAATTTGGCATACGGTTGGATTCCACGACGCCGCTGGAAACCGCGTAACGGGTCAAACTTGCGATGTTATGAATGTTCAGTGTATTCATGAGGTCTTGCCGGTGTTTCTCCACGGTTTTTATGCTTAAGGACAGCATATCGGCGATTTGCTTGGTGGCAAATCCTTCTGCGATCAACTGGAGGATTTCCTTTTGACGACCAGTCAACGTCGTGGCCTTTTTTCCGACCGGGCTGCCATTGGGAAACTTTTCCTGCCACGGCTTCAATAAACGCTTGGCAATGGGCGGACTGAAAAAGGCGTTTCCCTTGGCAATTTCGCGGATGGCTCGCAACAAATCATGCCCGATCGTTTCTTTCATCAAATAGCCGGCAGCGCCGGCTTCAACCGCGTGCTCTATGTACGCATCGTCAGAGTAAGCCGAGAGGATGAGCACTTTGGCCGAGGGAACTTCCTTTTTAATTTGGCGCGCGGCTTCCAACCCATTGAGCAACGGCATCGCGAGGTCCTGGACGACCACGTCGGGCTTGAGCCTTTTCGCTTCTCGCACCGACTGGTGGCCATTGGCCGCTTCACCAACAACCTGGATATCCAGCTCTTTTTCCAAGAGCAGCCGCAGTCCTTCTCGAACTATGGTGTGATCGTCAGATAGTAATACAGTAATTTTTTTCATTTGTTTGCCTCCATGTAGTTCCACTCTTCACGACTTGCCCCATTAGCGGGCGGCAGAGGATTCGCCGCGAACGCGGTCGTGTGCGCATGCACCAGTTCCGGCGCGGTTGCTTCCGCATGAGATTCCTGCGGTAGCGTGTTGTGCGTCAGCCAGAAGTCCTTGACGGCTTTGACCATATCCACGAGTTTGCCCGACTCGGAGGGCTTGGTCAGAAACGCATTGGCGCCCAGACGGTAGGCGGCCGCGATATCCGCGTCTTCTCCAGATGCTGTCAGCATGACCACCACCAAGGCCGCCCCGGGCTGTTGGCGGATCCATTTGAGGACGTTCAGACCCATCACGTGTGGCAATTTCAAATCGAGCAGCACCAGGCACGGCAGGGGAAATTTTTCGCGGTCGGCGAATTTGCCGATGCCCTTCAAATAGTCAATCGCCTGCTGTCCATCCGTCGCGACCTGAATGGGGTTCGCCACCCCCGCCTTGTTCATGGCATGTCGTAGGAGGAAAACATCGTTAGGATCGTCCTCGACTTGGAGAATTGTTTTCATGGTTTTATCCTTTCTTTAATTGAATCCAGAAGTTGCTGCCGTTGCCCAACGCTGACTCGAAGCCGACCTGCGCGCCCATGCGTTCGATTGCTTTGCGCACGATGGTCAGGCCAATGCCGGTCCCCTCGTACTCCGTGGCCGGGTAGATCCGCTCCAACAACCGGAAAATCCGTTCGTGGTTTTCGGGGGCGATGCCGATGCCATTGTCCTTGAACCACACTCGAATCATGGATTCCTCTCTCACTTCCCCTGAAATCTCCACCTGGGGTGTGGTTCCGGGCGAAACAAATTTTGCGCCATTGCTCAGCAGGTTCGAGATGCATTGCGTCAACAACGCTTCATTGCCCATCACCTTTGGCAACCGGCCCTTGATTTGAATCTGCGGTTTGATCGGCTGCCCGTTCGGGTAGGTCTCAATGATGTCGCGCACGAGGCGGTCCAGATCCACCGTCTCCATCGGCAGGGGCGAGTGGAGAATCCGGGTATAACTCAAAACATCCTGGATGAGGCGGTCAAGCCTGACGGCCGAGCGCATGATCTGGTGAAGATAATTGACTCCCCGTTCATCCAGCTTGCCGCCGTATTCATCCACCAGAAATTGACCGTAGCTTTGCATGGCCCGCAGCGGCGCGCGCATGTCATGCGATACGCTGTACGAGAACCCTTCCAATTCACGGATCGTTTCGCGAAGCTGGCACGTGCGTTCCGTGACTGTCTCCTCCAACGCGACGGCGTGGCGGCTGATTTCATCTTTGGCGGCCATCAGATCATGGTCCGACCGCTTGCGCTCCGTGATGTCACGGATGTTGCATTGAATTACTTTTTTGTCGCCGGCTTGATACACGTTGCTGACAAACTCCACGGCAGCGTGGCGGCCATCCTTCGTTTCCAGTGGCAGGTCTTCATAGCGGACATACCCGTCCTTTTGTAATCGCTCAAGCATCACCTGGTTCGACTCGATGTCCTTGAACGGACTAAGCTCGCCGACCGTTTTGCCGATCATTTCACGGTGAGAAAACCCCAGCAGTTTAATCAGGAAGGGATTCACGTCGCTGATTCGCCCGGTGTCGGCTTCCAGAATCAGGATGCCGTCCTTCGCGGCTTCAAACAGCCGCCGATAACTAAGTTCGGAGGCGCGCAGCGCATCTTCCGCGCGTCTGCGTTCGGTGATTTCCACTTGTAGCAGGACGTTCGCCGAGTTGGCGGCTTCGGTGAGTTCATGCTGGCGCAACGATCCGATCAGCAACGCCTCGTTCATCGCGAGCGTCTTCTCATGGAGCTCGTTCCGTGTGACAGATGTTAGTTCCGCAACCATAAATTTCGCTCTACTTCGTCGCCTTCGGTTCCGGCGCGGTCTCTTCTCCCTGCGCTTGGCGCGGGCCGGTGCGCGTGGGGATTCCGGTGGTCAGCCCGTTGTAATCCGTGCGCCGCGGGTGGATGACCACCACGCCCTTGTTCGTGATGACGTATTCGCGGATGTCTTTGCTGTGATTGCCGCCGCGCATTTTGATCACGACCATCACTTTGCGAAGCTGGCCGTCAATTTCCACGTACCGCAGCCGGATAATGTCATCGGTGAGAAACGAAATCGCGTAGTGACTGAATTGCAGCGCGGTAAAGCTGTCCTCCACTTCGACCGTGGTGAGAATCGTGACCCCGGCGCCGGTCAACGCCACGATCATCCGGTAGAGTGACTCGCGAAAGTCCTCGCGGAA
>PLJQ01000515.1 GCA_003140275.1 Limisphaerales bacterium | reverse complement strand
AGGGCTGTGGTTTGCCAGTGAACTGATTTCATAGTCAGTTTTCTTTTCTCTCATACGAAAGGAGCTTCATGGATATTTCAACCGTTACTTCAAATGAGTCGTTCAATCACTTGCCTAGAAAGTCCGCGAAAGCCGGTTGCGTAGATACTCTGGGTCATTGAGATTTTATCAGTCAAAAACCAAAACTGTTTTTTGGTTTTAAGCCATATCCGAACAATAAGAGCAAACGATGACAAACATTATGAGAAACAAGGCACCACCTAAAAAAATGGGGAGAGCCCGAGCAAAATGCCCGAACTCTCCCGTAGCAGTTACCCCGGCAACGCCTAGACAGCAAACCGGAGTAACCAAATCAAAGCCCACAACTAAGTTGCCTGAAAAGCACAAACCTCGCCAACCGAAAAAGGTGCAGCAGAGATTCCGTACTTATTTTTGGAGGCTTTGCTTTTTATTTTACAAGCAATGGATATCGGTGAGCAAGGCGACATTGTGGATAACAATGAAATATCACGACGAGGCCGTTCACATCATTTTGCTCCTCGTGATAATCTATTTGGAATATTACGTCCACGCGGCGGCTTTACTTCATCATTAGCAAGCAGCGCCCCCATCTGAGATGGGGGCGCATAATAATCACACCCACCATTACCATTATCAATTGGCAACGGTTTGGAGTTGATCCTGCTTTGACATCAAGAAACCCACAAACTTGCCCCAAGGCGCAAAATGTGACGACTTCTTGCCTTGTTTGCTTTCCGTTATGGTGACCAGATGGAATCTTCCCGGCTGCCCCGCTTCCAACGCGCTGCTTCGGTCGCATCAATCCAACTTACCCAACGCGACTGTCAAATTGTCCGGCTCGTTTACCGGCATCGTTTTCTGCGTTCCTCGCATATCGTCTCGCTCCTTGATGGGAGTCCGCAGCAACTTTTGCGGCGGTTGCAATTGCTGTATCACCACGGCTACTTGGATCGTCCGCGCGTGCAGCTTGAGTATTACCATCGCGGCGGGTCGCGCCCTATGGTTTACGGTTTAGGGAGACAAGGAGTGGCGTTGCTGAAACAGGAGCTTGGGGTTGCGTTTCGGGATCGACCTTGGGATGAGAATGGCCGTGGTGCAGGCCGCATGTTCCTTCAGCATGAACTGTTGGTTGCGGACGTGATGGTCACCGTTGCCCTTGCCTGTCGTCAAAATGGAATCCGGCTTCTTACTGAGCATGAACTAGCATCCGGCAATCAACGGTTTCGATGGAAAGTAAAAGTCAATGGCGGCTCGAAACTGAGCGTTGTTCCTGACCGCGTATTTGCTTTGGAGTCCCAAGACCACAATGGTGAGAGCAATCGCGCGTTCTTCTTCCTTGAAGCGGACCGGGGAACTATGCCGGTTATACGAAAGACGCTTTCTCAGACTTCGTTCTACCGAAAAATCCTTGCCTACGAAGCGACTTGGTCACAATCAATTCATCGAAGACGTTTTGGTTTTAATCGCTTTCGAGTGGTCACGGTCACGACAAGCGCCGAGCGGGTGAAGTCGCTCGTTGACGCCTGCTCGAAATTGAAAGGCGGCCGGGGACTGTTTCTGTTTGCTGACCAAACGATTTTGTCAGGCAATATTCTCTCCTCGGCATGGCAAACCGGTAAGCCGGGTGAGACCGGGAGCCTGCTCCATTAAGAGACCGTGCCGAACGCAGGCCGTTTCCTGAACATCCCGGCATGATCTCGAACATTGAGCCTAAAACTCATAAAGTGGGAAAGCGCGAGTAATTCGCAGAATTGGCCGTCCACGGTGTAATTAAAATTCTCCAGAGTTACCTCGATCCCGTCTTGAAGGTTTCTCTTAAGGAGGGTTTTCCAATCTTTGCCGGAACAATCAATCTTCAAAGGTTTCATTGCTGGTCGAGCAATGTTCCGACCCGCGCAAACGGTTTCAAGGATAAACTTTGACCGCCATCCCATTCATTGACAGAAACGGCAAGTTTCCCCTTCTAGTCTGTCCTCCTAGCGGCGCTACGATACTCCGAGAGGCGGTTCAATTCTTGAGCCGCACTTTGTCCCTTAACAATTCAACCATAGGAGCATCCCATGAACACATCACAGACCGAACGCATCACCTTGTNNGGCTCGACGATGAACACCGGCACCAAAACCCAAACTCCGGTGGATCACGATTCGGCCAGGAACATCTACGACAAGCTGGTCCGGGAGAAGCAGGCCAAGGGCTACACCGAAGGCCCGACTGGCACGCCGTATCAACACACTGACAAGGAGCATCGCGTCACCGGCCTCTTGCCCCAATTGCTCAACCCGATTGACGAACAGGAGGCCACGGAGCTGCTCAATGACCCGGCCTGGGCGATGCAAGAGAAGTTTGATGGCCGCCGGGTTTTGCTCCGTAAGGCTGGAGCTGAAATCCACGGCATCAATCGCAAGGGACTCTTGATTGGGCTGCCCTCACCGATTGTGGTTGGCGCCCACAAAATCGAGAGCGACTTCATCCTGGACGGTGAGTGCATCGGCGACGTGCTGTATGCCTTCGACCTCCTGGCATGGGAGGGAGAGGATTATCGGACCACCCCTTATCAGCACCGGTTAATCAAACTGTCCAAGCTCGTGAACCGGCCGGACATCACGCATATTGAAGTGGTCGAAACGGCAACCGATCCCGCCGACAAAAAGCGTCTGTTCCGGCATCTGCAGGCCGGGAAAAAGGAAGGCGCGGTATTCAAGCGATGGGATGCCCCGTACACCCCAGGCCGGCCCAACAGTTGCGGCCCTCAACTCAAGCACAAGTTCTACGCCAACTGCTCTGCCGTGGTCGCTAAAATCAACGACCAGCGGAGCATCGCATTGCGACTGCTCAATGGGAAAAGCTGGATTCCGGTGGGTAACGTCACCATTCCTGCCAACTTCAAAGTGCCGACAGCGGGTGAGGTGGTCGAAATCCGCTACCTTTACGCATTCCGGGAGAGCAACGCTTTGTATCAGCCCGTGTATCTGGGGCCGAGGAAAGACGTGGAGCCGCATGAATGCGTCCTCGCCCAGCTCAAATACAAGAGCACCGGAGAGGATGACTTGTGCTGATCAACCGCAGAAATGCGAGGTCGCGCTGCTGAAACTAGATTGAATCCGGGCGGTCTTTGGTATGCATGCGGTGAGTATATCACGGGACAAAACGGAGGTGCGTGACTGAAAGCCCACGATTGAAATTAAGGTTTAGCCAGCGCTACTGAAGCAGTTAAAAGAGGACTTGCACAAAACAACCCAGTTGGTACAATGTTCGCTAGAAGGGGAAGGGAAAAGCTTAAGGCACGTTCCACGCTTCGCTGGCCATGGACTGCGTCCGGATATATGATCCGGTGTCACAAGCCTTTCCCACCCAAATCGAAGGCTGCTCCGGCGGCCTTTTTTATTTATTTGATTGCGACTAATATCCGTACCATACCGGCCACGGCGCATTCTGCAAGATTTTTTTCTTTGCCAGTTTTAAGAAATCAGGACATACCTGTCCAAATAGCAATGTAGGCGATTTCATTGTTATAAACCTAACACGTTCATTTTAAGCCGAATGTAATCATAGTCTTGTTGCTGGCACAACCTCAGCTTAATCTGAAAATGTCGCTTTTTTGAAAAATGGAGTTTTGTGAATAACTAAGAATTGACTATTTATGAGAAAATGGCTTAAATCGCCTGATGTTATTTCGTCAAGTGGTCGCTCTGCCTCCACAAAAAATGTCGCTTTATTTCTCAGGAGGCGTAAATTTATGTGGCGGGGTTTTAATATTTTCAGTAATTTTTTGTAAACAACGATTTCCATGAGCAACACACGATTTGGCGTAGCATTGTTAGGCTGTGGCACAGTCGGCGGCGGAGTTTACGAACTCTTGAATGGTCAAATTAAAGACATCGAGAGCAAATACGGTTTCCAGTTTGACGTCCGACGAATTCTGGTTCGCGATCCGAAAAAAACCAGAAACGGATTAAAACTTGGGGCAGGGTTGCTAACCACAAACTTTGACGACATCCTGCATGATTCGAACGTAGATGTTGTAGTCGAAGTCATGGGCGGAGAGACGCCTACTAAGGAATATCTTTTCGAAGCGCTGAGATCGGGGCGTCATGTCATCACTGCGAATAAAGCTCTGATGGGAGCACATGGAGAAAGACTGGTGGAAAAGGCACGCCAACACAACCGGTTCTTTGGATTCTCTGCCTCCGTCACCGGGTTTCATCAGTTTGTGCCCTCTATAGTAAAGTCGATCATGATTACGGAATTGGTGGGTATCTTCAATGGAACCACCAACTTCATTCTCACGAAGCTGGCGCAAAAATCTTTCGACGAGGTGTTGCAAGAGGCAATTACACTCGGCTACGCGGAGGCAGACCATCATAACGATACTGAGGGCTTGGACACTCGGAACAAACTGATTGTCGCCAGCAAACTCGCTTTTGGGGTGTTTCTTAACTATAAGGACATACTCGTTAGCGGTATTACGGGCATAACCAAGGAAGATGTGGGTTATGCGAAGGAACTGGGCTATGCGATCAAACTTTTAGGTATTAGTCGTATCGTTGAAGACGATAAATTAACTGCCTTTGTTGGCCCGGCGCTTGTGCCCCAAACTGATCCCCTCGCTCGCATCGAAGGAGTCGATAACAGTATTTGGGTTCATGACAAGTTCCGTGGTGTTCAAGGAATGAGCGCTGCGGGAGCTGGGAAGGATGCAACGGCAATGGCAATTTTCAGTGACCTAGTGAGCGTGGGTCGTGGAGAGAAGACGCTCTGGCCCGATGCTGCGCTCTCACACCGAAATCTTAAATTCACACGCAATCAACTGCCCGCTTCGTTCTACGTGCGCGTTGATGTTCGTAATCAACCAGGAGTTTTAGCGAACATTAGTAAGCATTTCGCCCGTAACAAAATCAACATTACAGATGTAATTCAAAGGAGTAAGGTAGAGAGCCCAATTACCGCGGTTGTGACCTCTATTGTGTTCATGCTTGGTCCTACAAAGCAAAAAAGTGTTCAGAAGGTATTGGATGAACTTGGTGAAACAACAACACTCGCTGGCAAGCCGGTTATGCTGCGGATTGAGCAATCAGTGCAGGCGGATGCAACCATTGCTCATTCATGGGAAGAGTCGGCTAAGTCAGTTCGTGTCGCTCCGTTACAGCCCCAGACAATGTAATTCGGCTTTTATTGGGTGTCTGGCGGACACCGCTCGGATGCTGGCAGCATTTGCGCTCGTCATTTCAAGGGACAACAACCCAAAACTGCTCGTGCACTTTGCGAGCTTAGAGTTTCAATCGCTTGCGGATTTCACCTTATGCGTTGGCGACTTCATTGAATAATTTCTCGGCAAAACTCTCGTCTCGCTCGGCGAGAAGTTGCTCAGCCTTGGTACTACATAACGCAAACGGCAGTTTTTCGTAGCCAACCACATCGCTTACGGTTTGCGCTCCCTCAACCTGGGGGAGCGTTTTTTTTGATCTCGCCCTGGCCGACATGGTAGGACCCTTAAAATTGACCAAAATGGCAAATCTCCCCTTCTAGTCGGTTTTCTCATTCTCCGTAAGATTCTCTTTGGAAGCGGTTCAATTCTTGAGCCGCCAATTCGTTCCTCACAATTAAACAACAGGAGTATCCCATGCCAAAATCATCGTTCGTTGACTTCAAGGCCGTCAAAGCGGCCCTTCACATGGAGCAAGTGCTCCAGCATTACGGTCTCTCAGATCGGTTCAAGAAAAG
>PLJQ01000465.1:1648-2512 GCA_003140275.1 Limisphaerales bacterium | reverse complement strand
CAGGACATGGCAATCAGGCCGGTCGTCACGTTTGTCACGATTGTCATAAGGACAGAGGCCAAAAGCGTGTTTCGGTTCATTCCGGCACTGGATTCACGCGTTGGCGGCGATTTGCAGCGGGATGACGTTTTCGGCCTGCTTGGGCGGCTGGATGGCAAACCATTCCTGCGCCTCGCTTTCGCGGACGAGTTGGCGGTAGTGCTTGAAGACCATGCCCGGCGAGTTGCCCGCCTCAAGGCTGACCTGGCCCACGTCTTTGGCGGCGGTGGATTCGGCAGCGGTTGCACCCTCCAATACTCCCGGAAATTCTTAGCCGTTATGGCAGCGGGATAAAAACTCCCGCGGCAAATGATTGGCCCAAAATTGAACTCCCGGTCAAAGAGCCAATGGAGCTTTTCGATTTGAAACTCAGCAAGGCGCACCCTCTGCGCGGCTGTAAGCATCCAGTCCATGATAGCCCGGCGATAGCGCATGAGAGCGGCGGAATCGTTCCGACTTCAACCAACGTGCGGACAGCGCACGGAATTCGCTGTTTCGACGCAGAAATGCCCAATGCCCGGCAACCACCTTTTCGGTGCTCGTCGCGTCGCAATTTGGATCGTATCCGTCTGGCATGGGTTTGGTCCCATTGAAACAGACAATCACGTTCCCCTGTCGTCCGTGCGCCATTACTCACGCTGCCGCCAGCACCTTGACTTCTTTGACGAGCCGACCAGCCAACCGCTCCTGTTCCTGTTCCAAGTCGTAGTGCGATTGCAGATTGAGCCAGAATTCCGGCGACATCCGGAAGTAGCGCCCCAGCCGCAAGGCGGTGTCCGCCGTGATCGCGCGCTGGCCGTTGACAATCTCGTTGATGCGGCGCGG
>PLJQ01000465.1:0-1606 GCA_003140275.1 Limisphaerales bacterium | reverse complement strand
GCAAATCCGCCATTGGTCGTTGACGCGGATGCTGTGTTGCCCTTTACGTCCGCCCTTCAACGCTTCGAGCCGATTGCCCGGTGGCACGGCCATGTGCCGCAATTCCGTGGCCGCGTGCAATGCCAGCAGCTTACGTCTCGCGCTGCGCTGAATGTTCGGCGGGAATCGCCGGGACAATTCCGCGCGGAAAATCCGCTCTGTCTCCGCGCACGCGAAACCTAAAATCACCGGGGTATAGTAACGCCAGGCGTTAATAGTGTCAAGAACGGGGATTTGCGCGACTTGCTCAAACCTATTTGTCCGATTCCTAACCGTTGGCGTTGATATGGAAATTCCGGGCGAGATAGGCGTCCACTTCGGCTTTGGGGAAGCGGACGATTTTCGGCGTAACTGGGATCGGCGCGGGCATCATCCGTTGGCGGCGATTTGCAGCGGGATGACGTTATCGGCCTGTTTGAGGGGCTGGATGGCAAACCATTCCTGCGCCTCGCTTTCGCGGACGAGTTGGCGGTAGTGCTTGAAGACCATGCCCGGCGAGTTGCCTGCCTCAAGGCTGACCTGGCCCACGTCTTTGATCACGGCGAGCCGGTAGCTGATGAAGGAGTGGCGCAGGCCGTTGTGTTTCCACGGGACGCCGGATTTTTCCGCCAGATAGAGGAAAAGCTGCTTGTCGGCGCGGGAAAGATTGATGACCGGGCCGGAAGATTTGGCGTAGCGTTCGAGCCAGGCGGCGCAGTTGTCCGTGATCGGCACGGTGCGGCGCGAAGCGGTCTTAGCGTTGCCAGCTTTGATTTCGACGAATCGCTCCGAGCCGACGAGATGAATCTCCGACCAGTCGAGCCTCATGATTTCGGCGGCGCGCAGGCCGCAGAACGCGGCGATGGCCAGATACGGAATCATTTCCTCGCGGGTGCGCCATTTGCCGCGCTCCTTCACAGGCGTCTGACAGGCGGCGAAAAGTTTTTGGAGTTCGGCGGGGCTGAACACTTCGATTTCACCGCTATCCACCGTGGCTTTCTCGACACCGCTGATTTCGTCGTGGTCTTTGGGCAGGTAGCCGCGCTTGATGGCAAACTTGAAGAGGGTGCTGACCAGCCGGCGGATGTTGTTCTGCGTGCGACCGGAAAGCTGACGCCTCTGCTTTTCATCGCGGCCAAGGGTCTTCAAGCCGCGAATGTATTCTTCAATTTGTTTGCCGCTGACGCTAGAAATGCGGAGTTGGAAGTTGTTGGCGAAAGCGCCGAGGCGCAGGGTGAGGTCTTTGATATAAACGTCACTCTTGCCGGCGCTGGCTTTGGACGCGATCAATTCATCCACGACTTCGCGGACAGTTTTCGGCGGCAGGCCGATGGGATGGCGCTTGAGATAAAATTCGATGGCTTCGCTCAAGCTAACGTGTTCCGGCAGCCGGCGCGCGGCGGCAACGTAATCGGTGATGGCCAGGTTGAGATCAACGGCTGGCTTCCAGGCGCGGAGTTTTTGCATGGCGCGAACGTAGTCGGCACGGTCGCTGCCAGTGAGCTTGAGGGCTTCGGTTTCACCATTGGCGAGTTTAATGGCAATCAACTGCGCCTCGCCCCGGGCTTTTGTCACCGGTCACTTCAAA
>PLJQ01000442.1 GCA_003140275.1 Limisphaerales bacterium | reverse complement strand
CACCAGCGCAAAGGTCAGCGGATTGGCCGGCAGATCGGCATCGGTCGCCGTCGCCGTCGCCGTGTAGAGCGTCGATTCGTTGATGTTCGTGCTGGGCGGCAGCGTCAGCACCGGCGCCACGTTCACTTCGTTCACCGTCACCGTGAAGGTGTTCGTTGCGCTTAGGTTCGGAGTCCCGTTGTCCGTCACCACCGTCGTAATCGTGTTGGTCGAGGGCCCTTGCGCCTCGGTCGGCGTCCAGGTGATCACGCCATTGGTCGAAATCACCGCGCCTGCCGGCGGGTTGACCAACTGATAGGTCAGGGTTTGGGCCGGAATGTCGGAGTCCGTGGCTTTGTTGGTCACCGTCAGCAGGGTCAGCTCGGCGATCGTTCGATTGGTCTGCGCGAAGTTAAATACCGGAGCGGTGTTGGCCGTCACGAACACCGTGAACGTATTGGTCGCGCTCAAAGGCGGAATCCCGTTGTCCGTCACCACCGTCTTGAGAATGTTCGTGCTCGGCGCGTTGGTCGGGGTCCATGTGATGATTCCGCTGGCGTTGATGGTTGCGTTGCTGATGGTCTGGCCCAGCACGTTGGTCACCGTCAGCGTGTAGGTCAGGGTGTTGGTGGGCAGGTCGGAGTCCGTCGCCGTGTTGGTCACCGTCAGCAGGATCAATTTGGCAACCGTCAGGTTGGTCTTCACCGGCAACACCGGCGCGGTGTTTACTTCCGTCACCGTCACCGTGAAGCTGTTGGTCGCGCTTAGACTCGGAGTCCCGCTGTCCGTCACCACCGTCGTAATCGTGTTGGTCGAGGGCCCTTGCGCCTCGGTAGGCGTCCAGGTGATCACGCCATTGGTCGAAATCACCGCGCCTGCCGGCGGGTTGACCAACTGATAGGCCAGGGTTTGGGCCGGAATGTCGGAGTCCGTGGCTTTGTTGGTCACCGTCAGCAGGGTCAGCTCGGCGATCGTTCGATTGGTCTGCGCTGGTAACACCGGCGCGTGGTTGAATGTGCTCTGGAGTTTGGCCAGAAAGATGTCATTTTCGCCAAGCCCAGTGAGAACGTTGGTGCCAAAAGTGGGGGTGCCGTCAGAGGGAATGCCGGAAAAAATTCCCGCAATGTAATTGTTGCCGAAACTGTCCAACCCAACGACGGTGCCGTAATCGAAGTAGCTGCCCCCCCCGCTTACGACCCAAAGAAAGTTGCCGTTGAGGTCGTATTTAGCCAGGAAAGCATCTTGATTTCCGGCGGCCGTCAGGTTGGTGGTGGCGAATGTGGCGGTGGCGGAAAAAGCACCTGAAACATAAGCACTGCCGGCGGCGTCCACCGCAATACTGTAGCCCTCATCCTCGTTGTTGGTTGACCCGGCTTGACGGACCCAAAGGAGGTTTCCGTTGGGGTCGTACTTGGCCACGAAAATGTCCGTGTTGGTTCCGTAGGCTGTCAGGGTGGTGCCGTTGGTAGTGACTATGTCCAGCAGAAAAGTGCAGTTGGTGCGAAAGGCGCCAGTGATATAGGGATTACCGTTGCCATCCACCGCAACAGCATAACTGTATTGATAATCATTGCCTCCGCCGGCCTGGTTCATCCAGAGGAAATTTCCCGCGCTGTCGTATTTGGCCAGAAAAATATCCTGGATGCCCAGCGTGCCGGTCTCTTGGGGGCCAAAGAAGCCGTCGTAAAGGAACCACCCTGTCACATAAACGTTGTTACTTGCGTCCACGGCAATTGAGTAGGAATCGTCCTCGCCATCCGGACCCCCGATTTGTTGGACCCATTGAAAAGTGCCCGCGCTGTTATACTTGGCGACGAAGATGTCTCTGTATCCGTTGGTGCCGCGGGCCGTCAGGTTGGTGGTGCCAAAGGTGGCTGTGCCGTGAAAGTTTCCGACCACATAAGCGCTGTTCGCCGAGTCCACGGCCACGGAGCCGCCATAGCACGCGCCGGTGCCGCCGGCTTTTGTCGCCCAAATGAAATTGCCCGAGGTATCATACTTGGCCAAAAACATGTTGTTGCTGACCCCGCTGCTCGTCAGGTTGGTGGTGCCAAAGGAGGCGGTGCCGGAGAATTTTCCGGTTACATAAAGATTAGTGCCGGTGCGGTCCAGCTTGACGCCGAAACCTTCATCCGTATTAGGTCCGCCGGCTCTTCGAGCCCAGACAACGTTGCCGGAAGCGTCATATTTGACGATGAAGATGTCCTCATCAAGCGAACCCCCGGTGGCAGTCAAATTGGTGCTGCCAAAAGTGGCGGCGCCAGTAAACTGTCCCACTGCATAAAAGTTGCCGTTGGTGTCCACCGAGATGGAGTCAACGTAATCATTTTGTGTTCCGCCGGCTTGCTTCGCCCAGAGAAAGGCGGGTGGAGTTGCAGCCAACGTAGCGAGTCCCCCCAGGAAAAAAGTAACGATTGAGATTACGAAAAAGCTGGAAACAGAGAAGCGACTTCGGCACATACAAATTTTACGACGGTTGCTAGTTCAGGTACGGCTCCAAGGCTCGTTTGACTGCGGATTTAAGATTTGCCAGGGGTTAACGGTATAGTCAGTATATTTTTATGGAGCTACGTGCGTTCACCATACACGACCATTTAACGTATGCAAGTGTAAAGATTCGATAAAACGACATTAATTTGGATTTTTAAGAGCCTTGCAGAATTAGATGCTTTTCCGGGTCAATGGCAGAGGCCGGCGCACCGCACTTTTCAACGAACCGGTCGAAGCCAGTCTGATTCAGCACGTTATTGAGCTTGGTGTAGAGCGGATGACCGGGGCCAGTGGCCGATTCCGACGCGGGAATGTACAATTCGCCCCGGTTAGGTTTGTGTGTTCCGGGTGCCATGTTTCACTGGCACTTTATTGCGTTTTATGTTCAATCAACCAGGCGACTTTTTTACGGGCAAAGGGCCGGCCGGTTTCGGAGCTGAATTTGGGAGATGATCCGCTTGGGAAAAACGGATTCACGGGCAAACCCTAATTGCGCGCCTCGCTTATCCGTGATAGCCACGCTAAACAATAGGTGACATTGACGGTTAGGTGACCGATTCCATCAACCTTAAAGAAGCCACGTTATCAACACGTTCAGTGAGAGTCCGCCCCGCCTTCACCCGCTCCTATCTGCTGGTTCTCATCGCCATTATTGCCACCCCAGCCGTTTGCTTTTGGCAGCTCTCGCGAAAGGGAAAAATCGCGCCCAACGGATCGTTGTCGTGAACAGCTAAAATAGATGGGCCCTGGCAGACGGATGTTTGCCGACGAAGCGGATCAAAATGCGCTTTTCGTCGCACGGCTCATCGTTCAATAACCAGAATGGTTGCGATCTCCAGACGTGGGAGGGTTGCTTTCACGACGGTCTCCCTGCCATCGCGTTGCGCCGTGAATGGCAACCGGCCGGCTGTCGCATCGGAATCAGCGGTCAAGGCGCGCACGGAACGAACGCGCTTGAACGGCACGCGGCAGGTCAACTGAACCTCTGTGGCGGCAGCAACCTGGTCCGCAAAGGAGGAAAGCCGTTGCACATTGAGGTTCAGCAGATGGACGATGGTTTTGTGTCCCTGATCGCGAACGAGGACACGGAGGGTCGTCGGGCCGCGCACGATCACCGCGGGTTTGTCGATGGCCGGTTGAAGTGCTTCCAACCAATCTGTTTTGTCGGCAGTGATGACGCGCCCACCTTTGCGCTGAAAATTTTCCAGCGCGGTTTGTTCGTCCGGATTGAGCACTGAACGGCTTTCGACCACGATCGCGCGAGTGCCCTTGAGTTCGCCGCCGGTGAAGTTGTCTTCACTTAGCACCTCATACTGCACGTTCGCGCGCGTGAGCGCGGCGGCCAACCGGGATGCCACGCAGGTGTTGGTTTCAACCCATCGCCGGAAGGGCAGGAACAACACCGCATCGCGGCGGGCGCGGGTGTTATTCAAAAGCGGTTCGTTGGCGCGAAGCAAATCCGCCTGCGGACGGATGGCCGCGATCATGCGTTGGCGCTGATTCTCCGGCCAGGTCGGCCACGACAGATAAGAAGCGTTGTTCGCGGCGGCTTCCGCCATCGCCAGGCGCACAAGGTTTGGCGGCGTGTGATAATCCGCTTCCGCAATCGCGACCGCCACGACTGGTTTGCCGTGGCTGATGGCGTGAAGTTGTTTGTAGGTGGGTGTGTATTCAAGGGTCTGGTCGTTCACCAGAACGCGCGGCTGGCTCGACATGTCTTCCACCACGACCAGATCCTCCGCCTTGCTTAGCTCGGAAATGTTGTAGGCATAACTGCGACACTGCGAATACAGCACGTCGGCGGAGTTCAGGCTGTTGTTGCAGGTGATGAGCGCGCGCCGATTGATCGTGCGGGCGTAGGCTCGAATATCCG
Organism: Limisphaerales bacterium; assembly: GCA_003140275.1. GTDB lineage: Bacteria > Verrucomicrobiota > Verrucomicrobiia > Limisphaerales > PALSA-1396 > PALSA-1396. The sequence goes on along the minus strand of PLJQ01000442.1, from coordinate 5,031 downwards.
CGAGAAAATCACGGGCAATCGTGCTGCGGAAGCGCATGAAGTCATTCGTGCGTTGGCAGGCCAGTTGACGGAGCGCTGCCAGAGAGTGATCTGAGAGTTCAGGGTTGAGGGTTGAGAGTAATTGTTCCTGCTTGAGGAACAGTAAAAATTTCTCCATGCAGTGCGGACAGTAACAGCCTTGCGGGTGAACCGTCGGGTTGTCGAAAAAGATTCCGTCGTGGCCGGTTTCCAATTGCTGGCGCACCATGAATTTTTCATACGCGCGCCAATCGGGATGGTTCATGCAGGCCGGCTGATAATCACCGCCGTACCAGGACGGCAGCGGTTTGCCGCGCGATCCTGCTGTCGCCATTCAGCGGTCGGGGTGCGGAATTGCGAACGGAATTCGGGTGTCCAATTCTGGTCGAACGTTTCCAATTTGACGATCGACGTGGCGCAAAGATAGCCGAGTGCCAGACGGATTCCGTGGGATCTGGCGCGACGCACGTAATCTGCGGCCGCCTGACGTCGTTGCGCCAGTGTTTCGGTCGGCGGCAAACCTGAATAACCTTCGCCGCCCAGACCGGAGGCGTAAATGATGTTGGCGCCGCTGGCCGCCGCCGCCTCAGCCTGTTCGCTGATGCCGTCGAAATGATCGAAGGCATGACCGGCGATACCCACGCGCAATTCACGCGGCAGTCCGGCTGAAAGGCACGTCGAAAGAATCAGCGGGAAAAGCGCGAAGCCACACGGTAAAATGTTTTTCAGCATGGATGAATCGGCTTCGTAAAAGGAATTCAATCAGGAAAAGGCCTGGGTGGCGTGGGACAATGGATTCCCATTGTCTCACCAGCCATCGTCACAACGACCGCGACGAATTTCAACTGTCGCTCAAGCTTTCCGGGTGCGGTTTTTTTCGCGCCAATCCAAAACCATCCGATGGGGCCGGGCGGCACGGCGGCAACCGCCAACGAAAAAATAAAACCAGCCGGCGAGTCCAGGAGACGCTCAACGATTTCATCGACCATGCCTCAAGACTACCGGTTTTCAAACGGCAGGCAAGGTGCGCGGTGGCGGTAGAAGCGCCGTAAATCCAATCATGCGTTTTGACTTCGCGGTTGCGTTCAAACGCGCTATAGATTTGCCGAAGTCACTGCATGAAACTATTGACGGCATCGCTTCTGGTTTTGATCGGATTTGCGAGACCGGCGTTGGCCGGGGAGAAAATCGAAGCCCACGGCACCGGCAATCATTGGGCATTTATTCGACCGATGCGACCGGTCGAACCGAAGGTCAAACAGAAGGGATGGCCGCGAAACGCCATTCATCATTTCATTCTGGCACGACTGGAAAAGGAGGGCATTCAACCGTCGCCCGAAGCGGATCGCGTGACGTTGATTCGCCGGTTGAGTCTTGATCTGATCGGTTTGCCACCGGGCCTCGAGGAGGTTGATGCCTTTTTGAATGATCAGCAACCGGACGCCTACGAACGGCTGGTCGAGCGGTTGCTCGCGTCACCGCACTATGGCGAACGCTGGGGGCGGCATTGGCTGGATGTCGCGCGCTATGCTGATTCCAACGGCTACAGCGTCGATGCGCCGCGTACCATCTGGAAATACCGCGACTGGGTGATTGACGCGCTCAACCGCGATCTGCCGTTCGATCAATTTACAGTTGACCAACTCGCCGGGGACATGCTGCCGGAGGCCTCGCTGGAACAGAAAATCGCCACCGGCTTTCATCGCAACACGATGATCAATCAGGAAGGGGGCATCGACCCGGAACAGTTTCGCATCGAGTCGATCATCGACCGGGTGAACACCACGGGCACCGCGTTTCTCGGCCTGACCCTCGGCTGCGCGCAGTGTCACGATCACAAGTTCGATCCCATCACGCAGAAGGAATATTTCCAAATGTTTGCATTCCTGAACAACGCGGACGAACCGGACCTGGAACTGGCGTCGCCGCAGGAACTGGCGAAACGCGACGCGCTGCGCAAACAAATCAAGGAACTGGAAGGCGAACTGAAGCAATCCATTGATTCGCTGGCGGAAGAGGAGGGGAAGCGTGAGAAATCGTTGACGCCGGAAGCAAGAGCAAAACTCAAACCGGAAATCACCGCCATTCTCGAAACGCCGCTGGAGAAGAGAAACGACAAACAAAAACGGACGCTGGCGGGTGTCTTCCGCGGCGACGATCCCGAGCTCACACAACGCAAAGCGAAAATTGCCGGACTCGAAAAACAGGTGCCAAAATCCCCAACCACGATGGTCATGCAGGAACGCGATACGCCCCGCGAATCGTACGTCTTCATCAAAGGGGATTTCACCCGGCACGGCGAAGCGATCACGCCCGGTGTGCCAAGGGTATTGACGCCGCTGCCGGCGGTTGAAAAACCGAATCGCCTTGATCTGGCGCGCTGGCTCGTCGATCCACGGAATCCCCTGACCGCCCGAGTGACGGTCAATCGCCTCTGGCAGCAATATTTCGGCAAGGGGCTGGTGGTGACGGAAAATGATTTCGGCACGCAAGGCGCGCCGCCGTCGCATCCGGAGTTGCTCGATTGGCTGGCCGCGGAGTTTATGTTTCCTCGCGGCAGCCGGGGTAACGAGGCTCACCTTGAAAAATCCGAAATCCGAAAGTGAGCAAAGCCCCCTTGCGCCGGCGGCCACGCGGGCCTGGAGTCTAAAACACATTCACCGGCTCATCGTAACGTCGGCCACCTATCGGCAGTCGTCGCGCGCGCGGCCAGAGCTGGCCGTGAAGGACCCGAACAACATCTGGCTGGCCCGGCAATCGCGGTTGCGGTTGGATGCGGAAATCGTGCGCGACGTGGCGTTGACGGCCAGCGGATTGTTCGCCGACAAGATTGGCGGGCCGGGCGTTTTTCCGCCCATTCCCGCCGGCGTCATGAACCTGGGACAGTCACGCCGGCCATGGGAAACCAGCGCCGGAGCGGATCGCTACCGGCGCGGGATGTACACGTTTTTCTGGCGGGCGACGCCACATCCCGGACTGATTCTTTTCGATGCGCCGGACAGCGCCAGCGCCTGCACGCGGCGGATTCGTTCCAACACACCGCTGCAATCGTTGACATTGTTGAACGATGAGGCGTTCTTTGAATTTGCCCAGGGACTGGCAGCGAGAGTGCTGCGCGAATCGCCCGATGACAACGCCAGGCGGATGGAATGCGCCTTCCGGCTTTGCCTGGCGCGCAAGCCCGGCGTGGCGGAAAAGCAGCGCCTTGCCGCATTGCTTGCCCAACAGGTCGCCGGTTATGAGTCTGAGCCTGAGGCAGCGAAGGCGATGGTCCCCCGCCCGCCGCCGTTCGGAATGGATGTGAAACAACTCGCGGCGTGGACAACTGTCTCGCGGGTGTTGTTGAACCTCGACGAAACGATAACTCGCGAGTAAGGTGACGCCATGAACCCGTGGATTCAGAGCGAAGCGTTGCGCGGCCTCACCCGCCGGCATTTCTTCAGCCGATGCGCGATGGGCCTCGGCTCGGTTGCGCTGGCTTCGCTGCTCAACGAACAAAAACTCCCTGGTGCCATGCAAAACAAACCGGTCAATTCGCTGGAACCAAAGAAGTCTCAATTCCCGGGCAGAGCAAAAAACATCATCTATCTGTTCATGGCGGGCGGGCCGAGCCAATTGGAACTGTTCGACTACAAACCCAGGCTGATCGAACTCAATTCACAGCCAATCCCGGAATCGTTTGTGAAGAACAAACGGTTTGCGTTCATGGACACGTTCGCCAGGGAACGACCGAAGCTGCTCGGCACGCGGCGTAAATTCGAACAACACGGTCAAAGCGGCGCGTGGGTTTCCGAACTATTTCCGCACACGGCCACGATTGTGGATGACATCACATTCATTAAATCGTGCGCGACGGACGTGTTTAATCACGCGCCAGCCAAGCTGTTCATGAACACCGGTTCGACACAGTTTGGCCGGCCCAGCATGGGCGCGTGGGTGACGTATGGCATTGGCAGTGAATCGCAAAACCTGCCGGGCTTTTTGGTGCTCCAATCCGGGCCGCGCGGGCCGCGCGGCGGTTCGGTGAACTGGGGCAGTGGTTTTCTGCCCACGACCTATCAAGGCGTGCCGCTGCTTGCCAAAGGCGGGCCGATTCTCAACCTCGCCAATCCAAATGGCGTCAGCCCAATCCGCCAACGCCAGACCCTTGACGCCGTGCGCGATTTGAATTTGAAACGGCTGGTGGAAACCGGCGACGCCGAAATCGAGACGCGCATCTCCGCTTACGAAATGGCTTATCGCATGCAGAGCAGCGGACCGGAGTTGATCGATCTCTCCGGAGAGAAACCGGAAACGCTCGCGATGTATGGGGTCAAAGAAGGCGAGCCTTCTTTTGCCAGAAATTGTCTGCTGGCGCGCCGGCTCATGGAACGCGGGGTTCGCTTCATCCAGCTTTATCACACCAGCTGGGACAGTCACGGCGGGCCGGGCGAAGACCTGGAGACTNNTTCGGCCGCACGCCGATGGGCGAGAACCGCGAGAGCACCGGACGCAACCATCACATCGACGCTTTCACGATGTGGTTCGCCGGTGGCGGCACGAAGCCGGGACAGGTCATCGGCGCCACGGATGAACTCGGCTTCGGTCCGGCCGAGGACCCGATTCACGTGCATGACATCCATGCCACGATTCTCCATTTGCTGGGACTCGATCACACGAAATTGACATTCCGTTTCCAAGGCCGCGATTTCCGNNATCCTGCACCTGCTGGGCATCGAACACGCGAAACTGACCTACCGGTTTCAGGGCCGCGATTTCCGCCTGACCGATGTGCGCGGTGAAATCATCAAGCAACTGCTGGCTTGAATCATGCAGCTCACGTCAATCATGGAAATATCCTGGGCGGGAACTGTTGGCTGCCGCCGCATTCTTCGGTGCTCACCGGGCGCCGCTACAGCCGAGGGTGTGCATCTTGACAGTACCCCCACAATGGGGGCGTTGGGTTCCTCATGGATGAAATGAAGTACAACCCCCACGAGCAAAGGCACCATGAAAACACCTGAGGAATCATTA
>PLJQ01000303.1:16386-16620 GCA_003140275.1 Limisphaerales bacterium | reverse complement strand
GTTTACATCCCGGTCACCAAGCGTAGCGATGCCTCCACGCTGTCCGTCGTCAATCTGGTCAAAAAAAACCTGCCAAAGTTCCAAAGCGTTCTGCCGGATGACGTGAAGGTCAGTTACGAATTTGACCAATCACCCTACGTGACCGGCGCCATCGCCAATCTAATCAAGGAAGGGGTGCTTGGCGCCATGTTGACCGGTCTGATGGTGCTCCTGTTCTTGCGCGACTGGCGCAGC
>PLJQ01000303.1:0-16371 GCA_003140275.1 Limisphaerales bacterium | reverse complement strand
GTCGGCATCCTGGTGGACGAGGCCACCGTCACTGTCGAGAACATTCACACCCACCTGGCCCGCGGCAGTTCTGTCGCACGCGCCGCGCTGGACGCAACGCTCGAAACCGCTGTGCCACGATTGCTCGCGATGCTATGCGTGCTGGCGGTGTTCATCCCGTCGTTCTTCATGGTCGGCGCCGCGAAGGCGCTGTTCGTCCCGCTGTCGCTTGCTGTTGGCTTTTCGATGGTCGCTTCCTATCTTCTGTCCAGCACGATCGTTCCCATTCTGTCAGTGTGGTTGCTGCGCGGACACAGGACAGAAACTCCCCTCTCTCCTCATCCAATGGGGGGGGAAGAACTGCCGTCAGCCGCAGGCGAATCCTCAGCCTCCCGAAAACCCGAACACGGCGATGCGCGAACCGACGGCGGAGAAATCCCACTCTCCCCTTTGGATGGGGAGCGGGCCGGGGTGAGGGGTTTCGCGCACTTTCAAAAACGTTACGCCAGTCTGGTTCACGGCGTGATGCGGTTGCGCTGGTTGATCGTGGCCGCATATCTCGGCGCGGCGGCGCTGATAATTCTCCTGGCAGGTCGGCAGCTTGGCACGGAAATTTTTCCAAAGATGGAAGCGGGTCAGCTTGCGCTGCGATTGCGTGCTCCCACCGGCACACGCGTGGAGCGCACCGAAGCCATCGCACTCGAAGTGCTTGCCCTGATCAAAAAGGAAGCCGGCCCGGAGAACGTGGCCATCACCCTAGGCTTCGTCGGCGTTCACGCGCCAAGCTATCCGATCAATCTTATTTATCTCTGGAACGGCGGCCCGGAGGAAGGTGTGGTGCAGGTGCAGTTGAAACGGGACGCAAATGTTCGCATGAACGAATTGAAAGAGCGCCTGCGACAAAAGCTGACCGCGCAACTGCCGGATGTGAAATTCTCCTTCGAGCCGAGCGACATCGTCAGCCGCGTGATGAGTCTGGGCGCGCCTACGCCCATCGAAGTTGCTGTCAGCGGCCCGAACCTGACGGTCAACCGCGAATTCGCTGAAAAGATTCGGGAGAAACTGGCGAAAGTTTCAACGCTGCGCGACCTGCAATTCGGCCAGGCACTGGATTACCCGACGGTGGATGTGGCCGTGAATCGTGAACGCGCCGGGTTGATGGGTGTCAAGACGGTGGAAGCCTCGCGCTCGCTTGTCGCCGCCACGTCCTCGAGCCGTTTCACCACGCCGGTTTATTGGGCCGATCCCAACAGCGGAGTCGCCTACCAGATTCAAGTTCAGATTCCGCAGGCACAGATGAGTTCGCTGGAAGCTGTAAAAAATATTCAGGTCGCCCAACGCGACGGCAAAGCCATCTTGCTCCGCAACATCGCCAGCGTGACCAACGGCACTACTGTAGGCCAATACGAACGCTACAACATGCAACGCATGATCACCTTGACCGCCAACATCGAAAATGCCGATTTGGGGCGCGTGACCAAACAAGTGGCGCAAGCGATCAAGGAAGCGGGCGAGCCGCCGCCGAAAGTAAACGTGGCCGTGCGCGGCCAGATCGTGCCAATGCAACAAATGTTGGACGGCCTTCAAACCGGCCTCTTGCTGGCAGTGATGGTGATCTTTCTCCTGCTGGCGGCGAACTTTCAATCGCTGAAGCTGTCGCTCATCGTCGTTTCCACCGTTCCCGCCGTCATCGCGGGTGTCGCGCTCACACTTTGGCTGACAAGCACCACCCTCAACATTCAATCGTTCATGGGCGCGATCATGGCCGTTGGTGTCGCGGTGGCCAACGCCATTCTGCTCGTGACGTTCGCGGAACGTGCGCGCTTGGGTAGGGCTGGCTCTCCGAGCCAGCCGGCGCGCTCGGAGAGTACGCCCTACCTTTCGTCGAGCGAGGCCGCCGTCGAAGGCGCGCGCAGCCGTTTGCGTCCGATTCTTATGACGAGCTTCGCCATGATGGCTGGAATGATGCCGATGGCGTTGGGCTTGGGCGAAGGCGGTCAACAGACGGCGCCGTTGGGGCGCGCTGTGGTCGGCGGATTGGCGGCGGCGACAGTCGCGACGTTGCTGGTGTTGCCATCGGTGTTCGCGGTTGTCCAGTCGCGCGCTCACCGGCGCTCCGCCTCGCTTGACCCTGATGACAGTGAAAACAGTCAATTTCCGAAGGTCGTTAAAGGTTGATAAAAGAAAATCATGAAGAATTCTTTCGAACGCGCAATGGCAATTGTGACGGGGCTCCTCGTTCTGATCCTTTTGTCCGCATGTCAGCGATCAACCACTGAACCGGCTTCAAAATTGCCACCGCCCGCGACTGTGCAGATCGTCCATCCGCATCGAGGCGAAATAACCCGCAGCGTCACGTTGCCGGCCAGTGTTCTTGCCTATCAACAGGCCACGCTTTACGCAAAGGTTGCCGGCTATTTGAAAACGATCACGGTCGATAAAGGCGATGAGGTCAAGGAAGGCGCGCTGCTGGCGGACATCGAAGTTCCCGAGCTGCTTGCCGACCTCGCCAAATTCAGGGCCGAGCTTGAAGTGGCGGCAATCGACTACAAGCGCGTAAGCGAAGCGCAAAAAAAAGCCCCGGATCTGGTTGTTCCGCAGACCGTCGATAACGCCAAAGGCAAACTCGACATCGCCAAAGCAAATCTGGAACGAACAGAAACGTTGCTCAATTTCGCCAAAATCACCGCTCCGTTTTCCGGCGTCATCACCAAACGTATGGTCGATCCCGGCGCGTTTATTCCCGCTGCCACTTCCGGCAGCGCCGCGCAGAATGCCGCCCTGCTCACATTGATGGATTTCAGCAAGGTTCGCATCCAAGTTGCCGTGCCGGAGCTTGAAGCCGCGTTTGTCAAAAAGGATCAGCCGATAAAAGTCAGCGTGGAAGGATTGCCGGGTCGCCCGTTCGACGGCAAAATCACGCGGTTTAGCTACGCATTGGACGACGCGACCAAGACGATGCTGGCGGAAGCTGAGCTGCCCAACCCCACGCGCGAGTTGCGGCCCGGGATGTTCGCGACCATTAAAATCGGCATCGAACGAAAAACCGACACACTGCTGGTGCCAGTCGAATCGCTCTTTGTCGAAAAAACAAAAAACTCCGTCTTCACTGTGACTGACAACAAAGCCAAAAAAGTCGCGGTCAAAGCCGGATTCAACGATGGTGTCTCCATCGAAATTCTCGATGGTCTGAAAGGAAGTGAGCCGGTGATTCTGGTTGGCAAACAGATTTTGAATGACGGTCAGCCCGTCAATGCGGTGGAGGGCAAGTGAAATTCACGATTTACGATTTACGATTTACGAATTTCGCCGTCGTGCTTACGCATGTATTTTTGGTGTATCTGACCCTCGGCGCCAGCGCGCAAACTTCCTTTACTAACCTTGACTCGAAAGACGTTTATCCCATCGATCTTCCCACGGCTTTGCAACTCGCAGGCGCGCAGAATCTTGACATCAAAATTGCCCGCGAGAAACTCGCCGAGGCCCGAGCCGATCATGAAAGCGCCGTCGCCCAGTTTTTTCCGTGGATTTCGCCGGGCATCACCTATCGCCGTCACGATAATTTGATTCAGGACGTTGGCGGAAACATTATTGAAGTTCACAAACAATCCTACGCGCCCGGCGGCACCATCGGCGCTCAACTGGACATTGGGGATGCGATCTACAAATCGCTGGCGGCCAAACAATTGATAAGCGCCGCCGACCACGCTCTTGAATCACAGCGTCAGGACAGCACTCTCGCGGCGGCGCATGGTTACTTCGACCTCACGCTGGCCCAGGCCGCCGTTGATGTCGCGCGTGAAGCGGTTGGAATTTCCGCCGACTACGAAAAGCAAATTCAGAATGCGGTCGAGGCCGGCATCGCTTACAAAGGCGACCAACTTCGCGCCAAAGTTCAGTTGGAAAGAAATCAACTCGCCCTTCGCCAGGCCGCCGAGCACCAACGCATCGTCGCGGCCCGGCTTGCGCAAACGCTTCATCTCGATCCGGTTGTGGCAATGATTGCCCGTGATGCCGACCTTGTGCCGCTCACGCTCATCCAAACCAATGCCGCGCTGGACTCGCTGGTCCAGCAAACGTTCGCCTCGCGACCAGAACTCAAACAAAGCCAGTCGCTCGTGACGGCGGCGCGCGAAACTAAAAACGGCGCGGTGTACGGACCGATGATTCCTGCACTCGGCGCGCAGGCGTTTGCCGGCGGTTTGGGCGGCGGCAAAGATGGGAGTCCCGACAAATTTGGCGAACAGGAGGATTACTTCGTCGGTCTGAGTTGGCGCATTGGTCCGGGCGGCCTGTTCGATTTCGGTCGGATTCATTCCAGCGACTCGCGCTTGAAAGTGGCCCAGATCACCGTTGATAAAGTCCGCGACGACATCATCCGTCAGGTGGTGGAAGCCTTTACCCGTTGGCAATCTTTGAGCGATCAGATCGGCACCGCCAAGCGCGGCCTGATTGCCGCCGAGGAAGGGCTGCGACTGACCCGCGCGCGGAAGGAATTCGCAGTTGGAATTGTTCTCGAAAACATTCAGGCCGAGCAAGACCTGACCCGCGCGCGTTTGGACTATTTCAAAACTGTTGCTGAATTCAATAAGGCGCAATACGCCTTGAACAAAGCGATTGGGAAGCTGTAGCGAAACGGGCGCAACGGACCAGCCTCTGGAAAGATTGACGGTTGGGTATTCGCCGCAAATTTGCGGCTTGGATGAACACTATCTGCCTTCGCCAAATTGTGTGACTTTGCCGTTCTCAAATTTCACGGCAATCCGCGCCCACTGCCACCAAGGCCTTTCTTCGACGTAGTAGAGAGTTTCCGAGTCCTTTGCTGCCGAAACGCTCTCAGGCTCACCAATTGCGTTAATGACTTCCTGCCTCGTCATCCCGACACTGATATGACTGATTTTACCAGGCTGGATGTGTCCGGCGGGTGGCACTGGACGCACACCCGAAAACCAAGCCAAGTAGTAAGATGCAAATAAAGTTTTTCATAAGCTTGTTAGCATCGTGTCTTAGCCACCAATTCGGTCAAGGCGAATCACAACCGACAACAGGCGAATTGCAATTCAGAGGGTTGAAATTCAAGAGGCATGAAATAAGTTTCGACCAAAAACAATTTGACGGTACATCACCGAAACGCACCCGCCACTCTAAGTGGAGGGAATTCGTCAATGCTCGGATTGTTGTTCGTTTGCCGTAAAGCGCCGCGTCAAATTTCTTTCCTATCGAACCCAACCCGCTAGAGTGAGTTCATGATCGAGAATGTGAAAAANNGATAGGGCGTCATCTGCCGCACTTACGCCCCGGCGGAATCGGCGTCCCCCTCCTTGCTTACGATGAAAGCAAGGGCCAAGTTCGAATGCAACGGGGATGGCTCAGGAACGACTCGGGATTCTCGTCGGCGGGGGACCTGCTCCCGGCATCAATGGCGTCATCGGCGCCGCCACGATTGAAGGCGTCAGCCAGGGCTACGAAGTCATCGGTTTCCGCGACGGCTTCAAATGGCTTGCGCAGGGTGACGCGGAGAATTACTCCAAGTTGAGCATCGAGGGCGTCAAAGATATTCACCTTCGCGGCGGCTCCGTTCTTGGCACGGCGCGAACGAATCCCACGAAGTCCGCAGCGAGCATGAAAAATGTGCTGGAGATCCTGCGTGGATGGAACATCGGCGCCCTCGTGACGATTGGCGGTGACGACACGGCCTTTTCGGCCAGCCGCGTTTACAAAGAGGCCAACGGTGCCATCGGCGTTGCGCACGTGCCCAAGACCATCGACAACGATCTGCCGTTGCCCGGCTCGACGCCGACGTTTGGCTTCGAGACGGCGCGCCACCACGGCGTTGCCATCGTCCGCAACCTCGCGGAAGACGCCCGCACGACATCGCGCTGGTACATCATCATCAGCATGGGCCGCGCGGCAGGACACCTTGCGCTCGGTATTGGCAAGGCCGCCGCGGCGACGCTCACCATCATCCCGGAGGAATTTCGCGGTCGCCCCGTCACGTTCAACGAGGTTTGCGACATTCTCGTTGGCTCAATCATCAAACGCCGCGCGACAGGGAACCATTTTGGCGTCGCCGTGCTGGCGGAAGGATTGTTGGAGTCCATCGGCGAGAAGGGACTCATGGGAGCAGTTGAGGACGGGCGCTTTGATCGCTACGGCCAAGTCAGCCGTGACGACCACGGCCACCTGCGTCTGGGCGACATTGACTTCGGTCGCATGATCACGGACATGCTCGGCGAGCGGCTGGAAAAGCTTGGCCTGAAGATGTCGCTCGTGGCCAAAGACCTCGGCTACGAATTGCGCTGCGCCGATCCGATCCCGTTCGATGCCGAATACACGCGCGACCTCGGTTACGCCGCGGTGAAGTTCCTTCGTTCGGAGGACGCGGCCAGACATGGTGCCATCATTTCCTTTGTCGGCGGCAAAATGATGCCGCTGCCGTTTGATCAACTGCTCAATCCCGCAACCGGTCGCATGCAGGTCCGCAAAGTAAACGTGGACGCCGAAGCCTACGAATGTGCGCGCCGCTACATGATCCGGCTCGAACCGGAGGATTTCGACAACTCCGTTCGGTTATCCCGTTTTGCCGCGACCGCAAACATGACGCCGGAACAATTCCGTGAACGGTTTGGTTACACCGTCGGCTTAAGCTCCAGTCCGACCGCGAGTAAACAGCCGAATGAAACCGTCAATGCTTGAGGCGCTCAAATCCGACTCAAGGTGCGTCAAACGCGGACGGATGCAAATCACCAAAACCGTCGACAGCCATTGCCAACGCGCGGATTATTTTCCGTTGTTGTGAGCGACCCAATTTGCAACTCGTCCGACTTTGAGATTTGCCGGGCAAGGCATCCTGCTCGTTTGATACTCCCAACTCTGCTTTGCTGCCTCTTGCCCCTGCTTCTGGAGGCAGCCGAATCACCCAACGCGTTGTCGAAGCTGCAGGACGTTCGTCGTATTGTCTTTCTCGGCGACAGCATCACCTATGCGGGCCAATATGTTGAATTCATCGAGGCCTATTACGCGGGCCGGTTTCCGGAACAGCGTCTTGAGTTTCTTAACCTGGGTCTGCCAAGCGAGACGGTTTCCGGACTTTCCGAAGAAGGACATGCAGGTGGGCAATTTCCCCGACCCGACTTGCACGAGCGACTGGGCCGCGTGTTGGAAAAGACGAAGCCCGACCTTGTCATCGCCTGTTACGGGATGAACGACGGTATTTATCTGCCGTTTAGCGAGGAGCGGTTTCGAAAATATCAAGACGGCATCAAGCGGCTGCGCGAAAGGGTCACGGCCGCGGGCGCCAAAATCATTCACGTCACGCCCCCGACATTCGACGAAGTCAAAGGTGGCCATCCCGGTTACAGCAATGCGCTTGACCGTTACTCAGACTGGCTGCTGGCGCAACGCGTGGCGGGCTGGGACGTGGTGGATTTGCATGGGCCAATGAATCGTTACTTCGCCGAGCATCGCCAGCGCGACCCAAATTTCTTCCTCGCGGGCGACGGCGTGCATTGCAACGAAACCGGTCACTGGATCATCGCGAAACAAATCCTGCTGTACTTCGGTGCGAAGGACTTGGCGAACATTGACGATCCGCAGGCGATGCTGGCGATCCACTTGAACGGCCCGCAGTTGCTGAAACTGATCCAGCAATGGCAGCGGATGATGAAAGACGCTTGGCTGACTGAAGTAGGACATCAACGGCCGGGGATGAACAAGGGCCTGCCGCTGGCTGAGGCCACCACCAAAGCGGCCGAAATTGAGACGCAGATTCGTCAGCTCGCCGTGCCATTTCATGGCAAGCAATCCCAGTGGGAAGGCTTTGAACGCTGCGATTTCGAGGTCAACGGCAGGCCGGCCATCGTCGTCGTGCCGAAGCAGGCGTTGCCCGGTAAACCTTGGGCGTGGCGCGGCGAGTTTTTCGGCGCCTTCGCCAACGCGGATGTGGCGTTACTCGGCAAAGGCTTTCACCTGGCTTACCTCGGTGTGCCCAATTTGTTCGGCAGTCCTGAAGCCGTCGCGCAGTGGAATGGTTTCTACCAAGAACTCACGACTCGATACGACCTCGCGAAAAAGGTCGCGCTCATCGGCCTGAGTCGTGGTGGCCTTTACTGCTACAACTGGGCGGCGGCCAACCCCGACAAGGTTGCGTGCATCTACGCGGACGCCGCCGTGTGCGATTTTAAGAGTTGGCCCGGCGGCAGGCTCAAAAACCTCGGCAAGGGCAACGGGAACACCGCCGAATGGCAGAACCTCCTCAAGGCTTACAAATTTCAGTCCGACGCCGAAGCCATCGCTTACGACAAGAATCCGATCGATAACTTGAAGCCGCTGGCCGATGCGCGCGTGCCGCTGCTGCATGTTTACGGCGATGCGGACAACGATGTGCCCTGGGATGAGAATACCGGTGTGTTGGCGGAGCGTTACCGCAAGCTCGGCGGTAGCATCACGTTGATTCCGAAGTCCGGAGTCGGCCACCATCCACACGGGTTGCAAGACCCGACGCCCATTGTTGAATTTATTCTGCAACACGGTATCGCGAAGCCATGAAGACGCTCTCTGCCGCCGACCTTGCCCGGTTCATAGACCACACGCTGCTGAAGGCCGATACCACCGCCAAAGACATCGAGAAACTCTGCGCCGAAGCGCGCGAACACAGCTTTTACGGCGTCTGCGTCAATGGTTCGCGAGTGCAGCAAGCCCGCCATCTTCTGGAAGAGACCGACATCAAGGTTGTTTGCGTGGTTGGATTCCCGCTGGGTGCCGCGTCGGGCGACGCGAAGCGTTTTGAAACCGAAGCGGCGATCGACGAGGGCGCGCACGAGATCGACGTTGTCCTCAACGTCGGTCGGCTCAAGGACGGCGACGACAAATTTGTCCTGCGCGAACTGCGCGACGTGGTGGAGGCCGCGGACGAACGCCCGGTGAAGGTCATCCTCGAAACTTGCCTGCTGACGCACGAGGAGAAAATCCGCGCCTGCCATCTCGTGGTCGAAAGCGGAGCGCACTTCGTCAAGACCTCCACCGGTTTCAGCACCTGCGGCGCAACGATTGCCGACGTAAAATTGCTGCGGGAAACGGTCGGCCCGGAGTTTGGGGTCAAAGCGTCGGGCGGCATTCGCGACACCAAGACTGTGCTGTCGATGATTGCAGCCGGAGCCACTCGGCTCGGCACCTCGGCAAGCGTCGTCATCGTGAAAGGCCTTGAAGAAACCAAAGCCAGCGCGTATTGAGGTGAACCGTTACGGCAGATTATCATTAACGGCCAAAAGGAAGGCGGCTTCGGTCGCGAGGGTTGGATTGCAGGGGCTGGCGTCGTATTGCCGGCTGATTGAGTTGCGAATCAATCCAGGGAAAACGTCGCTCGGGCCTCACCCTTGACGGCGGGATCAACCGGCTTGGGCGCGACGAGGAAAAGGCGCTCGGCCGTGACTTTGCCGGTATCGAGCAGGAATTTCTGCACGGCCTCGCCGCGGTGCTGCATCAATTCGCGCAAATCGTCATCGCCCGCAGGCGCAGTAGCCAACAGGCGTTGCTCCAATTCATCGCGGACTAATTCATCTTGCGTCTTTGGCTTCGCCGGCGCGGCAGTAGAACTCGGCGATGCACTCGTCGTCGCTTTGGCAGTCGCCAAGTCGGACGCGCTTTGAATCAGTCGCGTTGCGCCTTTCGTAACCTCCTTTGAACGGCCTGTGGCAATCGTTGTGCCCAAGACGGCGGCGTTGGTCGCTGCGGTTGCGGTCCGCGCTTCGCGCAACGCGCGTTCCGGCGTGGTGTTGAACGATTCCTTGTAGGTCTTGCGCAACAGGCGGTCGTAATCGCTGTCTTCAAGTTTGAATTCGCTCGACGCCGGCACGGGCTTGCCGCGCGCGGTCAATTCCTGCACGCGGAGCGACTTCATCTTCTCTCGCAACTTTTGTCGCGTGAGCGCCTCGCGATCCGCGACATAGTCCGCTGATCCGGTGATTTCAAGATTCAACGCCGGGCGTTCGTAGAGAGCTTTTGTCAGCTTGTCGAGTTTGTTGGTCTGCGCGTCGCCGAGGGTCGCGCCGCCTGGAGCAAAATCCACGAACTGCAACTCCTCGCCGCTGCCGCCGAATGCCGCGCCGAGGAGTGAAAAGGGCGACGCGGCCACCTTGACAAGAATGTTCACAATGGCTTTCCAGACCAGCCCGCCAATTCTAAACTCCGGATCGTCGAGACTGCCGCTGACCGGCAGGTTGAGGTCAATGCGCCCGTTACGGTCTTTGAGCAGCGCCACGCCGAGCTTCACGGGCAGTTTCGTGGCATTGGTGCTTTGATTCCGCGCGCCGAACGTTAGCTGGTCGAGGGTGATGATGTTCTCGGCCTTCAATTTACGATCTTCGATGTTGTAGTGGAGATCGAAGGTGAGCTTGCCCTTGTTCAGCGGTCGCCCGACAAATTTTTCACTGTAAGAATCGAAGGGCGTCAGGTCGCTGTTCTTGAACTTGAGCTTCAAGTCCACGAATGGATTCTTCACGTCCGGCGTGATCGTACCGGTGACCTCGAACGGCGCGAGCGCGCTGACCTTGCCGCGAATATCCACTCCCGCCTTCGTCAGGCCAGGCAGCGTGAGATCGCGAATCGTCCCGTCAAACTCCTCGATGCTCGTGTTGAAGCGCGGCGTGAGCGACTGGTCCGCCGCATGAAAGGAACTTTTCTCGAAGACGAGCGCGCCAATCTTGATCGGGAAGGAAGCGGGTTGGACTGCCGGTGCCTTTGGCGCGGCTTCACTGATGGTGTTGGTGACAGTGGCTGACGGTTGCTCCCGCATCAGTGCCTGGACATTGAGTTGGCCATTGGAACTAACGACCAGACTTGTTTCCAATTTGGTGAATTTGATTTCTTCGACATTCAACGAATTGGTCCGAAGCGAAACCTGAATGCCGCGCAGACTGAGGTCGTCCCACTTCGCGAAGTCATGGTAGGCAACCGTGTCAATCGCGGCAAACTTTGCGATGGACACTTCGCCCGTGAATTGAATGAGCGGCGCGACGCCGGGCGAGTAGCGCGCTTGGCCGTTCACGGTGAGGTCGCCGGCATTCAGAACGAGCCGCGCCTGCTGCTCGACGTAGGGTTGAAGGGGCGGCAGCGCGAGATTGGTGATCACCAGCTTCGCTTCGCCGACAACAGGTGGCAGCAACGTGCCGTTGGCTTCTACGCTGGCCGTTCCACCGCCGCGCCAGTTGAACGCAATGGTGGCGGCGACCGGCGCGTTGCTTTGATTGGAGGCACCTTTTACGTGAAGTCGTAAATCGTCGAGGCCAATTTGCGCGGGCGTGGGCGGCAGGCGGTCTTCGACAGTGACGTTGAAGCCTTCCACCTCCAGGTCATCGAGGAACGCTTTCCACGGTGTTGACGCGATGGCGGTGGCGTTGGTGGCGGGGGAAGCTGCGCTCGCGGGTTCATTCGTTCGTATCACAAGCAGCTTGAGCCAGTTCAATTGTCCATCCGCTTCGCGCCGCACCAGCACCGAGCCGCCGCGCAACGTCACCCGCGGCACGCGGGCCCCGCGCGCGGTCAGGCTGGCGAACGCATTCGTCACGACAAAGTCGGTTAGCGCGAGCAACGTTTCATTCGTGTCCGACGCTTTGACCTGAAGATTGGAAAGTTTCACGGCGGCGTTGGTTACTTCGAGTTCGAGCGGGCTGGCGTCGGCGTCTAGCCGATAGGCCGCACCGATCCCAAACACGCCGTCCGTGACTTCGACGCGCGCGAATTCGGCGAGGTAGGGCGAATATTTTTTCAACGGGATGCCGAACAATTTGAATTCACCTGCGGAACGCGGCGGATTGACCGAAATTCTTCCTGACCACGCAAAACTTTCGCCGTCGCCCGTGGTTGCCACGAACGAATACGGCTCGTTGCGATCGCGGCGGGTGGTGAAATCCTTCAGCTCAAGATCCACCGGCCCGTATTCGGCGCGGAACGGTTTGGCACGCGTTTGGTCGGTGACGGTCACGTTGCCGTTGGTGATGACAAAATGCTGGACGATGATGGCGGTGAGCGATTTTGATTGGTTTGTCGTGGCGGGCGGTGGAGCGGGCGCGTTGGTGGTGTTGGCAAAAAGATTCGCGAAGTTAAATTGCCCGTTGCCGTCGCGGACGATGCTTGCGGTTGGGTGTGTGAGTTTGATTTCGCTGAACGTCCAGGCCCAGCGGAACAGCGAGGAAAGCTGGAAGTTGACGTAAAACTCGTCAAACCCGGCAAAAGGTTCGCCGTTGGTTTCCGTGAGCGACAATCCGCGAATCGTGAGCGACAGCGCGTAGGGATTCAGCTTCACTTTTTCCACGGCCACCTGCCGATGCGTCAGACCGGGCAGGCGCTTGACCAGTTGCCACTTGATGATCGCTGGCGCGACGAAGAAGCCGACGAAGGTGTACACCAACAGCGCAAATATGATTCGCCGCCGGTGCCGCGCCCGGTGCGTGGAGGGCGATCTCAGACCTAAAAGAAGCAAAAACCTGTTCATCACACAATGGATCGGTTGCTCCCGAAGGGGCAACTGTCGTACAAGGTGAGGGAAAAGTTGCCCAACGGCAAGCCAGCCTTATGCACAATTTATCTGGCGTGATGAAGTGGATTCATTAGATCTGGTCGGACAGATGGAGCGGATGTTTTAGATTTGCGTTGAGCGACTCTTTGCTGATTTCGTTTTCCCAACGGCTGATGACGACGGTAGCGAGACCGTTGCCAATCTCATTGGTGATGGCGCGACATTCGCTCATGAAGCGGTCGATGCCGACGAGCAACGCGAGCGATTCGATCGGCACGCTGGGCACGGCCGCCAGTGTCGCCGCCAGGATGACGAAGCCCGCGCCGGTGACGCCGCTGGCGCCTTTGGAGGTGATCATGGCGATCAATAGCAGGCTGATTTGATGACCGAGATCGAGCGGTGTGTTCGTGGCCTGGGCGAGGAACACCGCGGCCATCGCCATGTATATGTTCGTGCCGTCGAGATTGAAGCTGTAACCGGTGGGAATCACCAGGCCGACGGTGGAACGGCTGCAACCCAGTTGCCGCAGCTTCAGAATCATACCCGGCAACGCCGTCTCCGAGGAACTGGTGCCCAGCACCAGCAGCAGTTCGTCCTTGATGTGATTCAAGAAACGAAAAATGGAGAACCCGCTCCGCCACGCGATGAGTCCCAGGACAACAATGACAAAAAGCGCCGCCGTGAGATAAAACCCGGCCATCAGCGCGAGGAGATGATTCAATGCGCCCAAGCCGTAGCTTCCGACCGTGAACGCCATCGCGCCGAAAGCGCCGATGGGCGCGACTTTCACGACAATGTGCATCACACCGAAGAAAACCTGAGAAGCGTATTCGATGCCGTGCAGCAGTGGCTGGCCGCGCTCGCCCATGAAGGAGATGGCAAAGGCGACGAAGATGGCGACGAGCAACACCTGCAGGAGATCCCCGGAGACGAACGCGTCGAAGAGGGTGGCGGGAATGATGTTGAGGATGAAATCCACCGCGCTCAACGCATGGGCTTTCTGGGCGTAGGCCTGGCTGATTTTGGGATCGAGCGTCGTAGGATCAATGTTAAAGCCTGCGCCGGGCTTCAGGGTGTTCACGACCGCCACTCCGATGAGGAGCGCCAGTGTGGAGACGACTTCAAAGTAGAGAATGGTCTTGCCGCCGATGCGACCGAGTTTTTTCAGGTCGCCCATGGATGCGATGCCATGCACCACGGTGCAGAAAATGATCGGCGCGATCATCATCTTGATGAGCTTGATGAAGCCGTCGCCGAGCGGTTTCAACGACTTCCCATTTTCAGGAAAGAAATACCCAACTAGAATGCCGATCAAGACCGCGATGAGGACCTGAATATAAAGGACGCGATACCAGGGTTTGCGCGTGGCGGATGCTCGCATGAGGTCGTTTTGTTTGTGCGACGATTGAGCCAGTTGGACAGCGGCTTGGCAATCGAAGAACTCAACCCCGACCGGGGCCGCGTGCTCGGTTCAACAAAGTGAATTAACATTCTCCCAAAAGCATGGTTGAAATTTTGCCTCCGAACCCTTACATCTAGCAGCGCAGACTCGTTATGAGAATTGACTCATCAGTATCTCTTGGACGTCTGACGCGCACACTGTCATCGGCGCTAGTCATGTTGCTGGCGTTCAACTTCGATGCGAGTGTTTTCGCTGTCGAGGCGAAGCCCAAGCGCTTGTTGATTGTCGGTCAGAGTTCGGATGGGCATCCACCGACGACGCACGAGTTTATGGCCGGCGCACGCGTGCTGGCCGAGTTGCTCAAGTCGCAGCCCGAAATTCAAACGACCGTGCTGAACGCGGATGAGCCTTGGTCTAATGGGCCGAAGTTGATCGACCAGATGGACGGCATCACCATGTTTGTGACGCAAGGCGCACAATGGATGCAGATTGATCCGCCGCGTTACGCGGCGCTCAAGCGGCTGGCGGCGCGCGGCGGAGCAATCGTGGCGTTGCACTGGAGCGTCGGCGCGAAGGACGCGAAATATATCCACGGCCAGCTCGATTTGCTCGGCGGCACGCGCGGCGGCGAACAGCGGAAATATCAGGTGCTCGGAGCGGAGTTGAAACGCGCCGCGCCGCGGCATCCGATTCTGAACGGGTTGAGGGATTTCAAAGTTTACGACGAGTTCTATTACCGGCTTGACCTGAAGCCGGATATTCAACCGCTGTTCAAGGCGAACATCGACGGCAATGATGAGACTGCGGCCTGGGCCTGGACGCGGCCAGATGGCGGACGCGCGTTCGGATTTGTGTGCCTTCATTTCCACAGCAACTGGCAATTACCCGAATATCGCCGCTTTGTGGTGCAAGGGGTTCTCTGGGCACTCAAACTTTCAGTTCCCGTTAACGGCGTGGACGTGGACATCGATTCCAAGATGATCGAGCTAGATGGCGTTCTCCCGCCGCCAGCGGGGCCGCACGTGCTAAAGTAGAGCCAGCCGGATCGTTCGACGACGACAGGGTCGGTTGAACTTGAGTTGAATCCAAAATTTGTTTGCTTGCTGTTGCCGGAGCGACGCACAATATTAGAAAGGATTCCAAAGTCCTTTCGTTCTCGAACGTGACCAATGTCATGAAGCAAATAGTTACACGCCGACGGTTTTTGAAGGCGGCAGTCGCCACTAGCGCCGCGCTGGGCCTCGGTGACTTTGCATTCCTGTCCCGGTTGCCGTCGGTGTCAGCAGTGGAAGCCAAACTCGACCCGAAGATTGTTCGCTTCGATTCCGGGATTGAGCCGCTCGTCCGCTTGCTCGAGGACACACCACGGGAGAAGTTATTGGAAGAGGTCGGCGAGCGTGTTCGCAGTGGCGTTGCTTATCGGGAACTGCTTGCGGCGCTGCTGTTGGCGGGGGTGCGCAATATTCAGCCGCGCCCGGTAGGTTTCAAATTTCACGCGGTGCTCATGGTCAACTCGGCGCACCTGGCCAGTATTAGTTCGCCCGACTCCGACCGTTGGCTGCCCATCTTCTGGGCGCTGGACCAGTTCAAAAGCTCGCAGGCGGAGGATATTCGCGAAGGGAATTGGACGATGGGGACGGTGGAGGAAGCAAAAGTGCCGCCAGCCGACAAAGCCCGGAAAGCCTTCGCTCAAGCGATGGACGATTGGGACGAGGCGGGTGCGGATGCGGCGGTGGTTGGCCTGGCTCGCACCGCCGAACCGCGCGAGGTGTTTGAAATTTTCTGCCGCTACGGATCGCGCGATTTTCGGGAGATCGGTCACAAAGCCATATACGTGGCGAACAGTTGGCGCACATTGCAGTTCATCGGCTGGCGACACGCTGAGCCGGTGCTGCGCTCCCTCGCCTACGCGTTGTTGGACCACGAAGGAGAAAATCCCGCCAAACACGACGCCGCGCCCGATCGCCCGTGGCGACGGAATCAAGCCCTGGCCGCAAAATTACGCGGCGACTGGCTCAACGGCAAAGCCGACTCCGATGCGACGACTGAAATGCTGGCAACGCTGCGGGACGCTTCGCCAGACGAAGCGTGCGACAAAGTCGTTGAACTTCTCAATCGCGGCAGCGCGCCGCAAGCACTCTGGGACGCCTGCTTCGACGCCGGCGGCGAATGGCTCATGCGCCGGCCGGGAATTGTTTCATTGCACGCGGTCACTTCGACGAATGCGCTGCATTTCGCTTTTGAGACGAGCCGCGACGACCGCACCCGCCGGCTCCTCCTGTTGCAGGCTGCCGCCTTTTCGACGTTGTTTAGTGGCGATGCCATTCGGGGGAAAGGCATCCAAATCGATCAGCTCGAACCCGCTACGCTCAAAGCCTCGGGCGCGAAAGCCGTTGAGGAAATTTTTGCCGACGTGAGCAGTGACCGAATGCTTGCCGCGCGAAAAGTGCTGGCCTATCTGAAGGAGAACCCGCAA
>PLJQ01000520.1 GCA_003140275.1 Limisphaerales bacterium | reverse complement strand
TAAGTCCGACAGGCTGCTAGTATGAAAAGAACTTTTATCCTACTCTTGTGTCTGGGGATGTTTGCTCGATTGGGTTCGGCTGCCCCTGTTCCTTTAGATGTTAAAAAGCTCGTCGTCTTCATTTATGCCCAGGATAGTGCTACAAATGTAATTCCTGATGGAACGGGATTTTTGGTGGCACTACCGAGTGATACAATCACGAATCGCATCAGTGGATACCTTGTCACGGCTAAACACGTCGTGTGTCCTGAAAAAACTTGGTTGCCCGACATTGTCATTCGAGTAAATCGAAATGACGGCACATCGGAGCAGATTCATTTGCCATTGATTCCAAGTGGCGCAAGCAAGAATGTGTTCGTGCATGACGATTCAACTGTGGATGTCGCTGTCGTCCCGCTCTTTCTACCCGTTGAAAGGTTTAATGTGAGGTATGTATCCAAAGACCTTCTTACGACAACAAACGATTTCAATTCCTTGGGAATTCATGAGGGTTCTGATGTGTTCTTTCCCGGCATGTTCGTTCCTCATTTAGGTAAAAAACAGAATCTTCCAATAGTTAGGTTTGGTCGAGTTGCCATGATATCCGATGAAAAGGTCAACTGGTTTGGAGAGGGAACAGACCTTTACCTACCTCTTTCTGGACATCACCTTCTTTCGCGCTCGTTTGAAGGCTTCCTCGAAAACCGCTTCAATTTCTCGGTCAATGATTAACCATGTGCAAGCGACCATAGTGAAATCCTCAATGATTACCACGGGCTCGCTGTATTTCGTCTCGTTTCGAGCAATTGCCAAAACTTTGCTGCATTCCGTCAAATCGTTGAGTGTTACGTGAGCCGTGATCCGATGACTGAAGCGATTCCGAATCGCATTGAGCTCCCTTATTCCCGACAGTACCCAAGCCACTTTTGGATTCGCATGTGGCAGAAGTTCGATCTTTTGTGAAAAACTAAGTCTAGCGTTCAGCCAATTGTGGGCGGGCGAAGCCGATTCAAGATACCGATTGATGTAGTTCTCGACGATGAGGTGGCATTTCAAAACACGCCCGATCAGGTTGTGGTCTTGAGCGAGGAGTTTCTTGAAAGCTCCATCCTCTTCGTTAAAACGCTCTTCAATCCTTGGCTGGTGCGAAGCGAGTTCGGTAACCACGGCGGGAATGAAATCTATGTCGCGCATTCAATTGCAGCGTAGTCGAAAGTTGCTCATCACGGAATACATTTTGGTTCGATGTCCAGCACTGTGACGGTTAAGTTAATTCTGTATGGCTGATTGGTCACGCGAGGAAGACGAACCTTACACGCAGTTCATTCCCTGTTCGCGTGGAGTCTTTGCCTGATCCGCTCTCGCGCTTCGTCCGAAAGCTTATCCGGGACAGGCTCTGTCATTTCATCAGGATGCTCGTGGGCCGCATGGCGCAGAAAAGTGACCTGCTTCCCGTAGCGGCGACACCATTTACTGAACCGGAGATGGCCACGGCGCAAGGAACGCAAATCTCACCGCCTCCCAACTGAATCAACATCCAGTTGGGTTTCAGTTGTAGCCGCGGTCCAGATGCTTCGCGAAATTCGAGTACGCCGGACAAGCGCGCCAGCGTTTGGAGTGCGATGGCTTTAGCACCACTTTCGGAAGCGGACGGAACGACCATGCGGGACGGGCGAATCACGCCTTACTTGCCGATGGATGACCAGCATTGTCATTTATCGGGTGACCCCCGCAAACGATATCCAACTCCTGGCTCGGTGAGGAAAAGCTCCGGTTGCGCGGGGTTTGCTTCTAACTTTTCCCGCAGGTGCGCCATGTAAACACGCAAGTAATGCGTTTGCTCGACATACGTCGGCCCCCACACTTCGCGGAGTATTTGCCGGTGCGTCAGAACCTTTCCGGCGTGCTGGACAAACAGCCTTAGGAGTGAGTATTCCGTGGCTGTCAGTCTGACTTCCTTGCCATTGACCGTCACAACACGCGCAGTCAGATCAACTTCCAAGTGACCGGAGCGGAAGACAGCCGCATCCGTCGCGGGCTGGGCATGGCGTTGGGCAACGCGCAAACGCGCCAGCAGTTCGCCGGTGCTGAATGGCTTTGTCACATAATCATCCGCGCCGTTGTCGAGCGCGGCGATTTTGTCTTCCTCGCGGTCGCGCACGGAAAGCACGACGACCGGCACGCGGCTCCATTCGCGCAATCGCTTGAGCACGGTCACGCCGTCCAAGTCGGGCAGACCCAGGTCCAACAACACAATATCCGGGCGATGCTGCGCAGTTTCGGCGATGCCTTCCTTGCCGGTCGGCGCTTCGAGGACGCGATAGCCGTTGGCCTCCAAACTCACGCGCACCAGACGGCGGATTTGGATTTCATCGTCGATCACCAAGACGGTGGTTTTGTTGGCGGCGTTTGTGCTCACGCATTTTCTTCCGTGGACACGAGCGGAGTTTCGTCGAGCGGCAGGCGGATGATGAAGGCGGCGCCGCCGCCAGGGCGGTTTTCGGCCTTGATTTGGCCGCCTTGCGCTTCGACGAAGCCTTTCGCGATCGACAAACCCAGGCCCGTCCCGCCAGCCGGGGCCGTGGGTGCCCGGTAGAATTTGTCGAAGATGCGTGAAATGGATTCGGGCGGCAGACCAGGGCCGCGGTCGGCGACTGTGAAGATCAACGCGTCTTCTTCGACTCGTGCGCTCACTTGCACCGCGGTGCCGGGGGGCGTGTGCACGGCCGCGTTCAACAGCAGATTCGCCAACGTCTGCTGCATCAACACAAAATCCATTCGCACGAGCGGCAGCTCTGGCGCGATCTCCACCGCGACCTGGTGGTGTGCCAGTTCCTTCCCGGTTGCCTTGAGCGTAACGTGGATCAGGTCGCTCACGTCGCACCAATCGACCTTCGGTTTGACATGGCCCGATTCAAGCCGCGTCATGTCGAGCAGATTGCCGACGAGACGGTTCAGTCTTCCGGTCGCCTCCTGGATTTCGGCAACCATCGCACGCTGAAACTCCGGTGTGGCTGCCTTCGCCTCGGCCAGGCCACTGACTGCGGTGGTAATCGCGGCGATGGGTGTTCGTATCTCGTGTGAGATGGAATTGAGCAGCGTCTTGCCCAATCGTTCGGACTCGGCCAGCACCTTGGATTTCTCTGAGGCCTCTTGAAGTCGCTGGCGGTCGAGTGCCAGCGCCATTTGTCCGGTGAAAGCCTCGAGCAGGTTTCGTTGGTGAATTGTGGGCGGCGAAGACTGATTCAAGCGCATCGCCATCACACCAACCGCGCCGCTGTTCGTCGCCAGCGGCAGATAGAGCGCAT
>PLJQ01000497.1 GCA_003140275.1 Limisphaerales bacterium | reverse complement strand
AATGCGTTCCGGCCGGCGACGGGAAGCCGGGGACTGCGACCCCCGTCGCGTTCGTCAAGGATTTGAAAAGCTAACTCGCAAGCCTGCGGCTGGGCTGGTCAGGTAGCCATCGAGCAAATCAGAGGACGGACGAAGGCTGTTCCCTCTCTTGGGGGAGAGGGCCAGGGTGAGGGCGGTCGTGACACACTCTTTTGGAACCCGGTTTTCGACTGCTTGGCTCCACTCAAAACAACGAAGAACCCACAAATGATATTCAGCCGGTCAGCGCCTCGAGTTTCCAATTGATTCTATTCGTCATGGGGTTTTCCAAAACCCGGCGCAGCCGCCGAACGGGGCGGTGCCTGACGGGACGGAAAAAGAATTCCTGCGCGGTTGGTTTCTTAAAACGAACCTGCGCGTGGGCGGAACGAATTAACAGCGGGGTTGTTTTTGGGTCCTTTTTTTCCTATGCGGGGCTTTCGACTGGGAGTATTCTTCCGGGCAACGCAGCCATGCGCGCAGGAAGACGATGCAGTGGGACGGCCCAAAAGCTGATGGTGACCATCGGACGGAAGCCCACCGGCTGGTTCCTGCTGAATCTCGCATTGGCTGGGAATTGCAACCGGGAACCCGGCAACAACCAAGGGAAAATAGAGCTATGAACACAAAATCAATGATTGCGACAAGTGTGGCGCTCGTGAGCATCCTGGCGATCCAGTCCAAACTGGGCGCCGAAGAACTCGCGCCGAACAGCGATGGATTCATTCGCGACTGGCTTATGTTGGCGCCCATCCAGTTGGCGCCGGACAGCGACGGTTCGGTGGCCATCGACAAGAATCAAATTCCGGACGAAGGGCTTTTGAAGCCCAAAGCGGGAGACAAAGCGACCGTGGGCGGCAAAGAATTGACCTGGAAGAAAGTCAAGGCCGCTGATTATTTTTTGGACCTGAACGCGATCCTCAGCCAGCAGACGGAGAAGACGGTCGGCTACGCCGTGTGTTACGTTCGAGCCGAAGCGGAGCGGACCAACTTACAGTTGAAGATGGGCAGCAACGACGAGGGAAAAGTTTATCTCAACGGGAAGATGCTGCTGAAGAGTTCCGAGCCACGCGAGCTGGCGCAAGACGCTGACGTGGCCCGCAACGTTACGCTGAACAAGGGCGTGAACGTGGTGGTTTTCAAAATCTTCAACGAAGGGGGAAGTGATTGGCAGGGCTGTTTGCGTTTTACCGACGCGGTCGGCAAGGCCGTCACGAATCTCGCCATTCAATTGGAGCCGTAAAGCCGGACAGGGGTTTTTGTCAGCGGCGAATGGCCGCTGGCAACCAAGCGGTGAAGACGTTGATCCGGGTGCAGGAATGAATGGGCCTGCCGAAATTGACCGGCGATCGAGTTAGCCCTTCAGGAAAAAGCCGCGTTGCTTCTCGCTGGTGGGCATTCCAAGGCGTTCCATAACCGCCAGCATGTCTTCCCAGACTTTGCGTTTTTCGCTGAGGGCCTGATTGCGCAACAGGTAAGCCGGGTGATAGGTCGGCATGAGCGGTGTGTCGCGATAGGTTTGCCATTGGCCACGCAGTTTGGTGATGCCGACGGTTTTGCCGAGCAGTCCTTCGATTGCGGTTCCGCCCAGCGCCACAATTACTTTGGGCCGGATTAAATCGATCTGCTCGTGCAGGTAAGGAATGCAGGTCTGCATTTCCTGCGGCGTCGGCTTGCGGTTGCCGGCGGACTGACCGGGCGTGTCGGGGCGGCATTTCAGAATGTTGCCGATATAGACAGTGTCGCGGCTAAAACCCATCGTCTGAATGATACGGGTGAGAAGTTGACCGGCCTTGCCGACAAACGGCTCGCCTTGTTCATCTTCATCCGCGCCGGGCGCTTCGCCGACAAACATCACGCCCGCCTCGATGCTTCCGACGCCGAAGACCACGTTCTTGCGCGAGGCGGCCAGGTGCGAACATTTCACACAGACCATTGCGCGTTGGCGCAACTCGGCGAATCCCGCGGCCTTCTCGATTGGCGATTTTGGATTTACGATTTGCGATTGAGGTTCACCGGGCAATGCGAGTGGAAGCTCGCCCACGGCCAGAGCGGGAGCGTCAGGCCCCAACTTCCGAATGCCGATTCCTGATTGACTTGGTGTTGGCGCGGATGCCATGCGGGCTGCCGGGGGATTCTGTCCGGGTTGCGACAAGGCTCGCAGTGTTTCCGGCGACACCGGGACATAACGGACGCCGCGTGATTTCAGTTCCTGCAAGTGCTGAAGGGTGGCGTCGAGCAGTTGATCGTAATTGGCGGACACGGCGACATCGTAACCCTGGCGACGGGGAGCGCACGAAAATTTTTCTGCTCAGGAATGCCTTAGCGCCTGTTTGAAAAGTAGCGGCGGGTCTCCGGGCCTGCCGCCCGGAAAAATCAACGGCATTGCGGAACCGCTCAGATTTTGTCGGGCCTTTCGTGCTTTCGCCGTTTCTTCCGCCGGGCTGGAAGCCCNNGATGGCTGACGCTACAGTTTTCAAACCGGCACTTAGGCGAGCAGCTTTTCCACGAGTTGGCCGTGGACGTCGGTGAGCCGGAAATCGCGACCCTGAAAACGGTAGGTCAGTTTTTCGTGATCGAAGCCGAGCAGGTGCAGAATGGTCGCGTGCAGGTCGTGGACGTGGACCTTGTTCTCGACGGCGTGCCAGCCGAAGTCGTCGGTGGCGCCG
>PLJQ01000243.1 GCA_003140275.1 Limisphaerales bacterium | reverse complement strand
GTTTCAAATCATCACTGAAAACACGTTCAACTGAAGATTTTCCATGACCTTGAAATCACAATCAATCTAACTGGCGACGAAGATTGCCCGTTTTGGCGGGGAATGCAAGTAGTATTATTCAGCGACACGCGCAAGGTGAAACCCTGGAACTGCTCCGGTAGTTGACCCCGATTGGTCTTGAAACCTGAACTTCGATCTGTAATCTGACACCATGTTCCACTGAACCTTGCGCAGACCAAGCATGACGATCGGCATACCCAAGGAGACGCAATCCGGCGAAACGCGCGCGCCGATGACGCCGGCCAATGTCGCGCGGCTGGTCAAGCTGGGTGCGCAGGTCGAAATCGAAGTCGGCATGGGAGCGGGTAACGGTTTTACGGACGCAGAATTTACGACGGCGGGCGCGAACGTTTTTCATGATCGCACGGGTTTGCTTTCCGCCGCCGATCTGGTTTTGCGAGTGCGCAAACCACCCATCGCCGAAGTCGAGCTTTTGAAAAAAGGTTGCGTTCACGTCAGTTTTCTCGATCCGTTCCACGAGACGGAGTTGCTTCACAAGCTGGCCACACGAGGGGTCAGCACCATCAGCATGGAAATGATCCCGCGCATGACGCGCGCGCAAAAGATGGACGCGCTCACTTCCCAGGCCAATCTGGCCGGTTACGTGGCAGTAATCCTTGCCGCGCATCATTCGAGCAAGATTTTTCCGATGATGATGACCGCTGCCGGGACCATCTCTCCAGTGCGAGTATTTGTTATTGGCGCGGGCGTGGCGGGGTTGCAAGCCATCGCGACCGCGAAACGGTTGGGAGCGCGAGTGGATGCTTACGACACGCGGCTCGTGGTGGAAGAACAAATCAAGTCGCTCGGCGCGAGGTTTCTAAAAATCGACATCGGCGAGACGGGCCAGACCAAGGAGGGTTACGCGAAGCCGTTGACCGAAGAGCAGCTTCAAAAACAACGCGAGGCGATGAAGAAGTTTTGTGCTGACTCGGATGTGGTCATCACGACGGCCCAAGTGTTTGGTCGCCAGGCGCCGGTGATTGTCACGGCGGACATGCTCGCCACCATGAAATCCGGCAGCGTGGTGGTGGACCTGGCCATCGAGAGCGGCGGCAATGTCGAGGGCGCGGTTCTGGGCGAAGTCACCAACCGCAACGGCGTAAAAATTGTCGGGCTGGCGAATTTGCCGGGCCGTGTTCCCGTCCATGCGAGCCAAGTTTATTCCACCAACCTGACGAATTTTGTCGAGGAATTCTGGAACAAGGAGATGAAACGATTCGTGCTCAATCTCGATGACGAAATCATCAAAAGCTGCCTCGTCACGCATGCCGGAGAGATTTGCAATCCGAAACTGAAAGAAAAGTGATGAGTACGAATCACAGGGAAAAGAAACCTCATTGCTTTTGTAGCAACCGACGTAAGGAGGCTCTGATCAAATTCCGCACTCCACACTCCGTGCTCCGCATTAAAGCGAGCCTCCTCACGCCGGCTGCTACGAGGTTTATTGGTACCGGTGTCCTGTTGTTCGCGGTTCCGTCGCTTTTAGAGCAATCCCTTACCGCAGCGGCGCCGGTTGCGAGAGCGCCACAAACGACGTACACCGGCGGAACGAACTTCGACTTCATCTCCGCGCTGTTCGTTTTCATGCTGGCGACTTTTGTCGGTCTCGAAGTCATCCGGCGGGTGTCGCGGTTGTTGCATACGCCTTTGATGTCACTGACCAATGCCATTTCCGCGATCGCGGTCGTAGGCGCGATCCTCGTCGCCGGTCCGGAACATCCGACTTTCATCCATTTCCTGGGACTCGTTGCCGTCGTGGCATCGGTGACCAACATCGTCAGCGGATTTCTGATCACCGATCGCATGTTGAAGATGTTCAAGAAAAAAACCGACACGAAGCCCAAGTGAATTTCCCGGTTCAATTTGCCTATTTGATCGCGACCGCGCTGTTCGTCTTCGCGCTGAAGTGGATGAACAAGCCGGAGACGGCTCGGCGCGGCGTGTTGGCCGGCGTGACGGCGATGCTGCTCGCGGTGATCGGAACGCTGGCGATGCCGGGCATCGTTAACTTTGGCCACATTGCGATTGCGGTCGTGATCGGCACGGCGATTGGCGTTCCGCTTTCGCGCGTGCCTTTGACCGCCGTGCCACAACGGACGGCGCTCTCGCACGCCTTCGGCGGATTGGCGGCCGGCCTGGTCGGCACCGCGAAATACTATCTTTGGCTCGGCGAAGGTGCAGGGCAATTGCCCCCGCTCCGAATCGTTGCCATCAGCGCCGAAGTGTTGCTGGGTTTTCTGACCTTCACAGGCAGCCTCATGGCTGCGGGCAAATTGCAGGAGATTATTCCGACGCGCCCCGTCACCTATCGGAATCAAAATCTGATCAACCTTTCCTTGCTCGGCATCGCGGTTGCCTGTGCCGTCGTGTTGGTGCTGAATCCTACCTGGCAATGGCTTTTCCCGATCATCATCGTCTTGTCGCTGACCTTTGGCGTGCTGTTGATTTTGCCCATCGGCGGCGCGGACATGCCGACGGTCATCTCGCTGTTGAACTCTTACGCGGGACTTTCAGCCGTGGCGATGGGTTTTGTGCTCGATAACAAACTGCTCATCACCGCCGGAGCGCTGGACGGTTCGTCGGGCTTCATTCTCTCGGTGATCATGTGCCGCGCCATGAACCGCAGTTTTACCAACGTCCTCTTCGGCGCATTCGGTGCTGTGGCCGCCAAGTCCGCGCAAAAGGTGGAAGGCGAGGTCAAATCGATCTCGCCCGAGGAAACTTACGCGATTCTGGAAGGCGCCCGTTCCGTCGTGTTTGTGCCCGGCTACGGTCTGGCGGTGGCGCAGGCGCAGCACGCCGTCCGCGAACTCGCCGAACTGCTGGAGAAAAACGGTGCGGAGATCCGTTACGCCATTCATCCGGTGGCCGGTCGCATGCCGGGCCACATGAACGTGTTGCTGGCGGAAGCCAACGTGCCGTACGATCAACTCTACGAAATGGAAGCGGTCAACCGCATCATGGACACGGTGGATGTGTGCGTGGTGATTGGCGCGAACGACGTGGTGAATCCCGCCGCGCACGAACAGAAGGGCAGCCCGATCTACGGCATGCCAATCATCGAAGTTGATCGGTCGCGAACGGTAATTGTGCTCAAACGCTCGATGGCACCGGGTTTCGCTGGAATTGAAAACCTCCTCTTCTACAAGGAAAATACGCGAATGCTGTTTGGCGATGCCAAGGCCACGTTGCAGGCTTTGGTGGCGGAGTTTAAGGCGACGTAAACGAACGCGTCGCACTTTAAGCGCCCACAGTGACAATCGCGTCGTTCGAGTTTTCCACAGATTGCTTCGCTCAGTTCTCGTGGCTGTACCAAAGTTCTTGCAGCAAAGCCCAATCGGACTGCCGATGTTTCCAGTTGATTGACTCCATGGCTGCGCGTTCGACTTCGAAGGGAATGAGACGCGCTGGCCGCGTTGGAGAAAATGATATTTGTGGCGTGGCTTGCAAAGATCGAGTGTAACTGTTCACGGAAAGAATTCCGCGAGTCGCGTGACACGTGACGCAGCTTTGCAACACGACTCTTTTTAATGTCAGCGAATCGCGCGGGTGTTGTTCGTTTGAGGAAAGCGGCTCAAACAAGTCCATCCCCATTCCTCCAATGCGATCTCATTCGTGGTCAGCGCAAGCCTTTGAATTGCGAGGACGAGCCGGACCTGGAGTTCGCGTCGCTCGCGATCAGAGTCATGCCAGGCAGGAGCCGACCAATCAAACAGTTCCCATAAATCGCGCTGCAACAAAGCGCGCTTGAGTGGGTCGCGAATCAGTTTTTCGCCGTGCGTGTTGATGAACTCACCAAGAATTGCGAGCGCTTGGCAATGCGAAGGTTCGATCAGTAGATTTTTCGTGCTGACCCAATAAAGAATGTCCAGCTCGTCCAAGCCAAATTTCTTGCCATCTTGTGCTGTCCGGGCAAACAGCGTCTCGTTCAATCGATTCCAAAGATGTTTCTGGTCGGAATCGTATATCGTGTTTTTGATCGACAGAGTCGCGCCTCCCAATTCAACTGCGGAAAGAAACATTCCGATCAAGACCAACGCAAGCCACTTGATGTGTTGAAGGAGTTTCATGTGCTAAAGGTTTCCCTAACAGTTTGGTGAAAAACGTTTTTT
>PLJQ01000037.1:183-2787 GCA_003140275.1 Limisphaerales bacterium | reverse complement strand
GCGTGCGCCAGATTCTAAAAAAAACGTCTGTAAACCTTAGCGCAAAGCGATGTGGTGCATCGGCCGGATAACCGCCGAGTATCGGGAGCGGATGTACGACGTGTTGGCCCTCTATGCCAAGCCGTATGATGTACAGGAACCGGTGATTTGTTTGGATGAAAAGAGCAAACAACTCTTGGAACAAACCCGCCCACCCTTGGCGGCCAGCCCCGGACACATCGCCAGGGAAGACTACGAGTATCGGCGGGCCGGCACCCGCAATCTCTTTGTGGCGGTCGAACCCAAGGGCGGACGGCGAGCCGTCGAGGTCACGCGGCGGTGAACCAAGCCGGATTTTGTGGGCTTTGTGCAGCGCCTGGTCAACGGGGCCTATGCCACCGCGCGGACGATCCACCTCGTGCTGGACAATCTCAATACGCATTTCCGCGGCTCGTTCGAACAAGTGCTCGGGGTGGAAGTGGCCCGGCAGTTCCTGGCTCGGATTGAGTTTCACTACACCCCCAAGCATGCCAGTTGGCTGAACATGGCGGAGATTGAAATTGGCATCCTGGAGCGGCAGTGCTTGGGACGCCGGATCGGCAGCGAACACCACTTAAAGGCCGAAGTCGAGGCGTGGGAACAACGGCGCAATGCGGCGGGGTGCCAGATTGATTGGACGTTCACCCGCCAGGACGCCGACCAAAAGTTGGCGCGACATTATGTAACGTAACTATATTGTCGCTATACTAGATCGTGCCGAAATACCCGCTTCTTCCACCAGATGATGACGCCCGTGACGCAGAGCGCGGTGGTGATAATACCCGAGAGGAAGATCAGGATTTTCATCGGCAGTCCAAGGAAGGTTCCCATGTGCAACGCGACCAGCCATCTCGTAATGATGGTGCCGGGGGGGGACTTCGACAGTAACCAATGATCGCGCAGCTCGCCGCTGTTTGCGTCGATGAAAACTCCCGCATCCTGAATCTCCGCGCCGGGCGGGGCCTTGGAGCTTATCACGTCGTATTGATAAACGCCGTAGTAGGGGAGCACCCGCATGAAGTACTCCTCCCGGACCGTGTAGCCTTCCTTCAGCCCCGTTTCGCGGATCAGCACCCGTCCCCTTTCCAGCGCCGCGCGCCAATCAAGCGCCGGAGGTCCGGGCGGCTTTTCCGGAATCGTGAGATGCTCACCCACACTGTTGCGCACGGTGAGACGGAGGAAATTCATGGTTCTCATGTAGGGTGCCGGCAGGTTCAAGGCCACCCCGGACCAGGCGAAGATGAAAAGCAGCAGCCAGGTCCAAAGTCCGAAGGCGCGGTGAATGTCGTAGCTCATGCGATAAGTTCCACCGCCCCACTTGATTTTCCAGGCCAGCATCCATCGCCGCCACCATGAGCGGCCGGGAGGTTTGGGAGTATCCTTCGTCTGTTCGCTCGCCTTGGAGCGCCGCCGCCGCAGCGGAAACGTCAGGTAGATGCCGATGATACTGGTGATCGTCCACAGGAGCGAGATGAATCCAAATAACCGGACGCCCCGGTTCCCGAACGTCATGCCGTAGTGAAGATTGAAAAGAAAGGGAATCAGCGAGTGGCTTGAATTGCGGCTTCCGACTTTTTCGCCCGTGTATGGGTCCAGGTAAAGTTGGTCAAATCCCAAATCGTAAGGCTTGCCGGTCGAGGGGTCCGTTTTGGCTCTTACGACGCCGAGACAAAATGATTGGCCGGGGGTAACCTTGAGATTGAAGTATTCAAATGGGGCGTGCGGCTCCATCGCCGCGGCCCGCTCCCGGAGCGCGACCGCGTCCAACAGGGGTGCGTCCCGGACCGGCACGGTCATCAACGCCGGATTCAGCATGCGGTCCAGTTCCGTGTGAAATGCGAGGATGGTCCCCGTCACGGCCATCACGATGATGAATGCCGTGATCGCGAGCCCGGTCCAACGATGGAGCCACAAGATACTTTTTCGGAACATGAGTTGCCTTTCGGGAATGTGTGTGCCGTTTGATGTTAACGAAACATGCGGGAAAGTCACCGGTGGATTTGCAACTCCTGGGAGCGCGGGACGGAAAGCGAGCCAACGCGCCTGAAGACGGCCGAATTCTCAACCGGGTCTATGAGAACAAGTACTTCGGTTTTAAGAGTGAGAAGCTGGCGGATGCAGTGCGCGTCAAGATGTTCTTCGCGCTGATGCGGAGACAGGCGGACAATTTCGGGGTTCATTTCAAGAAAACCATTTGGTGCCTGCGCACGGAGGCTGGTGAGGCCACTGGACGTTTGCACCTGCACGCATTAATTGCAGGTTTTCCCAAACACGCGATCACCACGGCCACCTGTTTTTCCTTTATGAGAATATGGGAAGGACTGAATGGCGGGATGGCTCGCGTGAGACCTTATAGCCCGCTGCTTGATGGTGTGGGCTATGTCCTCAAAGGCTGTGAAGCGGAATACGCTCGGGCCGGTGGGGATTATTACGAGGCACGAAAGTTTGGGGGGAACTGCGACGTCATGCTCTCCGAGTCGGTCTTCGGCGTTATCGAAGGCCGGCGGTCAATAGGAGTGAGACGCCGTCAAGGACAACGACAAGCGGAGTAAGACGATCTCCCTCGGTGCGGCCACTGCGTCGGCG
>PLJQ01000037.1:0-155 GCA_003140275.1 Limisphaerales bacterium | reverse complement strand
GGGGCTGGCGGGATTGCTTGAAGGGTTTCTATGCCCTGATGAGATTGTGGTCTTTGGCGAAAAGTAACGGTGAATTCATGACTGACGACGTGATGCAAACGGCGATGATGACCTGGGCGGCAAGAGGTTTGCCGGCGCGCCTGGATGTCGGGGCG
>PLJQ01000081.1 GCA_003140275.1 Limisphaerales bacterium | reverse complement strand
CGCAGCGTGGTGGATCAACTCGTGGCGGAATATGAGTGGACGTTGAAGCGGTTGGGGGAACGAGGGTTGGTGGGATGAAAGGTCCGAAGGATGGAAAACACTCCAAGCTTTGCTGGGTGGCACGGGCGACCCGCCTGTGCCGCTGGGCGACTCGCCCAGCGGAACGGGAGCGGGCGTTCAAATGGGACCGCGCCTTGGCCATTTTTGAGCGCCTTTCCATTCCGTCCGGCGAGTCGCCGGACGGCACAGTCTGGCGGACACGGAATGGGATTAGAAAGCCAGGGTCTGCTATTCTACACTAATCGTTTTTGCGGCGCGCAATTCGATGGCGCGCATGACGCGCATGGGATGATCGGTTTGAATCAGGTCGATTCCCCAATCCATCGCCTGTTGATAATCCTCGATGGTTTCGTGCGCGCCCAACGAATCGGAGAAAACCAGGATGCCGTTCGCGTGGCAGCGGTCGATGAGTTCCTTGGACAAGATTTTCCAGGACGCATCGACCGCATACGGTTTCAAATTGGCGACCAGTCC
Source organism: Limisphaerales bacterium (assembly GCA_003140275.1). Taxonomy (GTDB): domain Bacteria; phylum Verrucomicrobiota; class Verrucomicrobiia; order Limisphaerales; family PALSA-1396; genus PALSA-1396. The sequence continues at coordinate 14,165 of PLJQ01000081.1, read as the reverse complement.
GTCCAGTTGTCCTGGTGTTCCCAGCGGCGGCAACGCGCGAATGCGCGGGTTGATCGCCTTCAACTTCATCAAGAATTGCGGGCTTTGATAAACCACCGTGCGATCGCTCATGTGATGTCGCTCGACCGCCTCTGATATTGTTTCGGCTGGAATGTCTTTGGCGTCAAAGTAGAGGTTGACCTTGCCTTCCGTGGTCGTCAGGAATTCTTCCAGTGTCGGCAATTTTTCGTGGGCGAACGGCTTGCCGAATTTGACGCCCGCGCTTAACGAGTCCACCACACTGGACGGCGTGCTGGCAATCGGACCCTGGCCGTCGGTTTTGTCGTCCAGCGTGGCGTTGTGCAGCAGATAAAACTTTCCATCGCTGGTCGGCCGCACGTCAAACTCGACAAAGTCCACGCCCAATTTGATCGCTTTGGTGTAGGCCGGCAGCGTGTTTTCCGGCGCGTAACGGTTCGCGCCGCGATGCAGGGAGATTTTGACGGGGCGATTCGGCACGCGCCGCCACAGATCACGCGCAACAATTTCCTCGGGCAGATCGGTTTGAATCCAATCGACGTGCGCGGCCAGCACCGTGTCCCAGAATTCCGGCGTGTCCCACTCGCCGAGGTTCTTGGTCTGGACTTTTATTTTTTTGTCGTGGAACGCCTTTGTGATCGCCGGGGTGATTTCGTTCGCGTCGATCTCGACGGCGTCCGGTTGCAGTTTGTCCACCCAGGTCGCCATGCCGTCGGCAGGATGCCACTTGGGCATGATGGCGACTTTGCCCTGCGACGCTTTGCGCACGCGCTGCAACTTCTCTGGTTTGTCAAAAACGACGACCTGGTGTTCCATGCCGGCTTGAAGAATTTCCCGAACTAACTGTTCGGGATTCACGTCCTTGCAGTCGAGATAGAGATTGAGTTTGCCCTTGGCCAGCTCGAGGCATTGCTTGAACGAGAGCAGTGGTGTGCCGGTGTATCGCCTGGCAAAACCCAAACCGGCGTCCAAGGCCAGGAGTTCCGCGAGCGTGTGATCCGTCACCAACCCGGTGCCGTTCGAGACTCGCTCCAGTTTGGAATCGTGACAAAGGACGTGCTGACCATCCTTGGTCAAGCGCACATCGACTTCAGCCCACTCGAACAAGTCCTCGATGCAACGTTGCAGAGCCGGGCGCGTGTTCTCCGGTGCTTGACCGGCCTCACCGCGATGGACCATTACTTGAAACGGTCGTGGTGGATTGAGCGGTTCAAAAAATCGAAAGTCGTTGGCGATACCGGCTGCGGGAATCGCAATGAGCGTGAAGAAATAAACGGCCAATGTTCGTTTCATAAACTTTGTTCGAGATGGTGCAATCGGTTATGGCAAAGGGTAATCAGTTTTCATGTCGAACTGCAATCCTGCTCTTGCGGCAAATTTGTCCACAGAAACAGTCTTGCGCTCGCATTCGGTCTGTATTAAGCCAGAGCGCAAAGGCCATAATTATGATCACGCGACTGACATCTCTGCTGGGCATTTTCCTCTGCTCCCATTCCGCTTTCGCCTCGGACCTCGCGACCGTTCGCGGCAAAACGGTGATGGTGGTCCAGGCGCATCCCGACGACGCAGAATCGCGCTGTGCGGGCACCGTGGCGTTGTTGAAAAAAAACGGCAACAAAATCGTTTATGTCATTTGCACCAACGACGACAAGGGCACGTACGACAAGAAGGCCACCCGCAAAAGCCACGCTGCCGTTCGCAAGAAGGAAGAGGAGGACGCGGTCAAAGTTTTGCAGGTCGATGTGCTGGAGTGGCTCGGTTACGAAGACGGCTGGCTCGACATGGTGCCCAAAGACAAACTGCGAGGTGACATCGTCCGAATGATTCGCAAGCATTGCCCCGATATTGTGTTCGCCTTCGACCCACGCAACGTGGACGAGCACATGGACCATCGCGCCTCGGCCTTTGCCGCCATGGACGCCGTGACTTGCGCGCCCTTCCCGCTTTACTTTCCGGAACATTTGCAAAAGGAGAAACTTGAACCGCGCGAAGTCAGCGAAGTTTATTACTACGACACGCCCGATTCCAATACCTGGATCGACATCGCCAGCACCATCGAAACCAAGATTGATGCTCTGGCAAAGCACGTCAGTCAGAAAGGGACCGACCGCGACGCGATTGCGCGCGGGATGAAGGCCAAGGCCGAACGCGACGGCAAAGGTCATGGAATTCATTACGCCGAAGCGTTGCGCAATCCTGAAATTTACGCGGGCGTTACGCCTGCGAAAAAGTAATTATGTCCGGCGTCTTCCAAAAAGACCCGCGCGAATTGAAGAATGTTTATGCCGCTCCGACTTACGGGAACACCGTCCAAAAACTCAAAACCGAGTTGTATCGGTTGAAGAAGGAACTAAAGGACGACGACCAATTTGCAAATGGCGTAACGGAATGAACAGTCGTCAGACTCCAGTCTTTATGAAAAAATTTCGACCCATCCTTGCAATGCTCTTCCTCAAGCAACTCCTGTTTGCGTTTTTCCTCGTTTCAACCACGTCCGCTGCGGAAAAGCGCCCGCCCAACATTGTCATCATCTTCACCGACGACCAGGGCTACCAGGATGTCGGTTGCTTCGGCTCGCCCAACATCAAGACGCCCAACCTCGACCGCATGGCGAAGGAAGGCATGCGGTTCACGGATTTCTATGTTGGTCAGCCGGTCTGCTCGGCGTCGCGCGCCGCGCTGCTGACCGGCTGCTATCCCAATCGCGTCAACATCCTCGGCGCGCTCGGCCCGGGATCGAAGGTCGGCATCAATTCAAATGAGCTGACCATCGCCGAAGTCCTCAAGCCGCGCGGTTACGCCACGGCCATCTATGGCAAATGGCATCTCGGCGATGCGCCGCAATTTCTGCCGACGCACCACGGATTCGACGACTACTTCGGCCTCCCCTACTCCAACGACATGTGGCCGAACCATCCGACCTCCGGTAAGAACTTTCCGCCGTTGCCGTTGATCGAAGGCGACAAGGCCGTCAGGCAAAGTCCCGATCAAACCCAGCTCACGACCTGGTACACCGAGCACGCGCGGACATTCATCAGGAAGAACAAGCACCGCCCGTTCCTCCTCTACGTTGCGCACAACATGCCGCACGTCCCGCTGCACGTGAGCGACAAGTTTAAAGGCAAGTCCGCGCGCGGACTCTACGGCGACGTGATCATGGAGATCGATTGGTCGGTCGGTCAGATTCTTGGCGCTTTGAAGAAGAACGACATCGACGAACAAACGCTGGTCCTCTTCACGTCGGACAACGGCCCGTGGTTGCTTTACGGCGATCACGCCGGCACCGCATTGCCATTGCGCGAGGGCAAAGGCACCACGTTCGATGGCGGTCTCCGCGAGCCTTGCATCATGCGTTGGCCGGGCAAAATCCCGGCGGGCACGGTCTGTCACGAACTGGCGGCGACGATGGACATTTTGCCGACGGTGGCGAAGCTCGCCGGCGCCGATCTGCGNNCTGCCAAAAAATAAAATCGACGGCCTCGACATCTGGCCGTTGATGTCCGGCCAGACCGGCGCGAAAAGTCCGCACGAGGCGTACTTCTACTATTGGGGAAAGGCGCTGCAGGCGGTGCGGAGCGGCAAATGGAAACTCCACGTTTTACACGACTACACTCATCCGGAGCCTCCCGGTGGTGGCGGTAAACCCGGGAAATACGCGACCCAACAAATCGGCGCGGAACTATTTGACCTCGAAAACGACATCGGTGAAACGATCAATGTGGCCGACCAACATCCCGACGTGGTGAAACGCCTCGAAGCGTTGCTGGAAAAATGCCGGGAAGATTTGGGCGACTCGCGAGCCAAACGCGAAGGGAAAAATGTTCGACCGGCGGGCCAGCTGGTCGCAGACGATAATTAAATCATCAGGCGGGTGACTGTGTTCATGAAAAGTATTTCTTCCACCTTGCTCACCACAGGTTTTGTCATCGCCTTCTTTACAGCAATTGTATCACGCGCCGCCGGCGCCGAACACCCGCCCAACATCCTCATCATTCTCGCGGATGATTTGGGCTACGGCGACCTGTCCAGTTACGGCGCGAAGGATTTGCGGACGCCGAACATTGACGGCCTCATCGCGGCGGGAATGCGCTTCGACAACTTCTACGCGAACTGCCCGGTTTGTTCGCCGACGCGGGCGGCGCTGTTGAGCGGACGTTATCCTGAATTCGTTGGCGTACCCGGCGTCATTCGCACGCATCCGGCCGAAAACTGGGGCTGGCTCTCGCCAAACGCCGTTCTGCTCCCGCAACTGCTCAAACGCGCCGGCTACCACACCGCCATCGTTGGCAAGTGGCATCTGGGATTGGAATCACCCAACACGCCGAACGAACGCGGGTTCGATCATTTCCACGGGTTCCTCGGCGACATGATGGACGATTACAACCACCATCGCCGTCACGGCCTCAATTACCTCCGCCTCAACTCGCAAACCATCGACCCGCCCGGCCACGCCACGGATTTGTTCACGCAATGGTCCATTGATTACGTTCACGAGCGCGCGAAATCGAAAAAGCCATTCTTCCTCTATCTCGCCTACAACGCGCCGCATGTGCCGATTCAACCGCCCAATGACTGGTTGGAGCGAGTGAAACGGCGCGAACCGGGCCTCGACGAAAAACGCGCCAAGCTGGTCGCCTTGATCGAACAATTGGACGACGGCATCGGGCGCGTGATTGCCGCTCTGAAACAAACCGGTCTTTACGACAACACGCTGATTGTGTTCACCAGCGACAACGGCGGACAACTCGAAGCCGGCGCTAATAACGGCGCGCTTCACGGCGGTAAAGGCGGCATTTATGAAGGTGGCATTAAAGTGCCAATGTGCGCCGTGTGGAATGCTCACATCAAAAGTGGCTCGCGAACCGATCGGATCGCGTTGACGATGGATGTGCTGCCAACGCTTTGTGAGGCGGCGGGCGTGAAGATCGCACAACGCATTGACGGTGTTTCGATCCTGCCCACGTTGCTGGGCCAATCCCAGCCGCCGCTTGAACGCGATCTGTTCTGGACGCGACGCGAAGGAGGCGAACAATTCATGGGCAAGACAATTGACGCGATTCGGCGTGGCGACTGGAAATTACTTCAGAACAATCTGTTTACACCGTTGGAATTGTACAATCTCAAGGACGATCCTCTGGAGAAAACCAACCTGGCCGCGCACAACCGAAAACTGTTCAACGAACTTTCTGCCGCATTGCAGACACACATTCAGGTTGGCGGCGCAGTGCCGTGGCAGAAGCCGTGAAAGTTCTGGAGCCTGGTATGGCGCCCCAAACAACTATGAAGACATCCTCTATCAGACCAGCTACATAGGCCACTGAGCAAAGGGCTGAATTTCAAACTGACGATGGGCAACATCCTCACCCTGACGCCCGCCTTGCCCATCACAAAGCCGGAGATGGACAAAGCGCTGGCAATCATCGGGGACGCTCTCAGCGAAATCGAATTCCGAAAAAGTAGCGTCAGGCATCCTGCCTGACGAAGAGGGCGGCATCCCTGCCGCCCGGAAGGAACGATCAATCGTAGTGCGACTCCCTAAATGGGGGACGGGTTGGACTGGCGTGAGGCTTTATCCGCCGGGCTGGAAGCCCCGGCTCTACGACAGGCAAGGATGCCTGCCGCTACCAAACGAAGGCCTCTTTTTTGGGGAGTGCGGCGTTTGTCGATTCAATATTTATCCAAGAATTCCTCTCAAACTCTGGTTTACAAGTTGGAAAAGCAGGAATAGGCTGCGAAATGTGAAAAGAATTGGACCGCACCGAGAGGTCGAATAACAACAGGAGCACGCCGACCCCATCAACATGACCTCGACTGCAATCGTGAAGTACTCCGCTTGGTGTGCCCTGGTTAGCTTGTTAGCGTTTCCTCTTGGCTATGTTTTCGGTGCGGTATTTATACCGATCGGTCTGCTCGCTGCAATTCTTGCCACCACCTTGTCTGTTGGAGGTCTGATCCGCTTGAAGGACCGCCGTTGTTTGGTCGTATCCATATTATCAGGCTTGGCACTTGCATTTTGGGCTGCCGTGGTTCTTGCTAACTCGCACGGATAGTATCAATTCAACCAGGGCACTTCAGCGCCTATGAGGTTTATCAAGAGGGTCGTGATTGTTCCACCAGGTTTTTTTGGCTTGAGGCGCTCACCGCGCGGGGCGCAACGCGAAGCGAGCACACCACCAATTTTTTAAGTGACTTTTAGGGATTGAGGAAGTTTACTTCAGCCCATTCATGTGCCGGCGATCGAAACAAAATAACTCTGACAGTCGCCACGCGATCAAATCCCGGTCTCACTCTGCCTGCCAAACGGTTGTGGTTAAACTCAGCCCCGTGACCGAGGGACGATGGAAAGGTCCGTATGAAGAATGATATGCGAAAATGGTGGTTGGTCCTTGGGCTGGCGTTCGTGACCGCCTCGGCGGCGTTCGCCGAAGAGCCGCTGTCTTACGAACAAAAGATTGACCAGCTTTACGGCGAAGTTCACGGCACCGGCCTGTTGATGGATGTGTTCGTCCCCAAAGGCAAAGCGAACGGGTTGGCCATCGTCGATGTTGCCAGCGGTTCTTATTACTCGGATCGCGGCAAGATTCGCGATCACATGCGCGGACAGTTTTATCAAATTTTTTGCGCCCACGGTTACACAGTGTTCGCGGTCCGGCCCGGCTCGCGCACCCGATACACCGTCAATGAAATGGAGCAACACATCCGCCTGGCCATTCGTTACGTCAAAGAACACGCGCCGGACTACAAGATTGATCCCGACCGGCTGGGCATTACCGGCGCCTCGGCCGGCGCCCACCTGGCCACGCTCGCAACCGTCACACCCGAAAACGGCGAACCCGATGCGAAAAATCCATTGCAACGTCACAACACTCGCGTCAAAGCGGCGGTGGTCTTCTTTCCACCGACTGACTTTCTCGATTGGGGCGGCAAGGCGGCGAATCTGAATATCGTGGGCGATTTGATTTTCCTCGGCGGCGTCAAAGGCCACAGCGAGGAGGAAATCAAGGAAGGCGCGAAAGCCATCTCGCCTGTTTACCTGGCCAAAGAAGCGGCGAACGTTCCCTTCCTGTTCATTCACGGCGACGCCGACCCGGTGGTGCCATTGCAGCAATCGCAAAAAATGGTCGAGGCCATCAAGAGCGCCGGCGGGTCGGCGGAGCTTATCGTGAAGAAAGGCGGCGGCCATGCCTGGCTTACGATGAACGAGGAAGTCAAAACGATGGCCGATTGGTTCGACCAGCATTTGGCCGAAACCAAAAAGGCCCAAGCCCAGACCGAGAAATGATTCGCACCGCTTTGCTTAGAACATGCGCGGAAAAGCTGTTTGGTGTCCCGGCTTTAGCCGGCAAGCACGACCAACGCACGCTAAAGCGTGGACACCAAACAGTCGAATCCGCTCGCCGTCGCATTTCCGTACACGCTCTTACAGCTTTTGTTTTCGGATTGACGATATTCTCCTGCGCCGCGCTTGACCTGAGCAAGGCGGTCGTTGTCTTTCCACCCAACCTTTCCGCCACAGAACGAAAAGCCGTGACGATGCTGGTGGAGGAAGTGGAAAAGCGAACGCAAATTCACCTGGAGAGTTCGTCCGGCTGGCCGTCGTTTGCGACGGCGGTCATTGCCATCGGACCGGCATCGGCGCTGGATTCTTTTGGCGGGAAATACGCCAGGGAACTTTCGAGGGATCACGGCGTCAAGGGAGCGGAAGGGTATCGGATTCGAATCCAGAAAAGCAACGACGCGCCCGTCGTGTTCATCATCGGCAACGATGCTCGCGGAGTGATGTTCGGGGTCGGGCGTTTGCTTCGCTCGATGCGCCTGAGTCCGGGAGTGATCTCGCTGCCCGATGATTTCAACGTCGCGACCGCCCCCAAATATCCATTGCGCGGCCATCAACTCGGCTATCGTCCCAAGACGAATTCCTACGATGGCTGGGACGTGCCCACGTGGGAACAATATTTTCGCGACCTCATCATCTTCGGTTGTAACGCCATCGAGTTGATTCCACCGCGCTCGGACGATGCCGCGACCAGCCCGCACTTCCCGCTGCCACCGATGGAGATGATGGTGCAGATGTCGCGGCTCGCCGATGAATATGGATTGGATGTCTGGGTTTGGTATCCGGCGATGGACCGCGATTATTCCGACCCAAAAACCGTTGAATTTGCGCTCAACGAGTGGGGCGAAGTTTTCAAGAAGCTCCCGCGTATCGACGCCATTTTTGTTCCCGGCGGCGATCCCGGCCACACACAGCCGAAATATTTGATGGCGCTCCTGGAAAAACAAACCGCGTTGCTGCATCGCACTCATCCCAAGGCGCAGATGTGGGTTTCGCCGCAAAGTTTCAACCAACTGTGGCTCGACGAATTCCTCGGCATTCTACGCGACGGGAAACCCGCCTGGCTCAGCGGCGTGGTCTATGGCCCGCAAGTCCGGGTTGGCCTGCCGAAATTCCGGACGATGATTCCAAAACAGTATCCCATCCGAAATTATCCCGACATCACGCACAGTTGGCGCTGCGAATATCCGGTGCCGGATTGGGATTCCGCCTATCCAGCCACCGAGGGCCGCGAGCCGATCAATCCGCGTCCGCTGGGTGAGGCCGCCATCTTTCGGTACGCGCAGCCTTACACCATCGGATTTCTGACTTATTCCGAAGGGTGCAACGACGATGTGAACAAAACCATCTGGAGCGCGCTCGGTTGGAATCCGGAGGCGAACGTCACTGACGTTCTGCGCGACTACAGCCGCTACTTCATCGGCGATCGCTATGAAGAGGACTTTGCGCAAGGACTGCTTGCCTTGGAAGGAAACTGGCGCGGCGCGTTGCTCACCAATAAAAACGTTTTTGCGACGCTCAAACATTTTCAGGCGATGGAAAAATCCGCGCCGCCGCAACTGCAACAAAACTGGCGCTTTCAACAGGCGCTCTATCGGGCCTACTACGATGCCTACACGCGCAGCCGGTTGATCTACGAAACCGATCTGGAAGCAAAAGCCATGAGCTGGCTTCGCAACGCCAAAAAGTCCGGCTTGTCGGAGGTAATGTCCGAGGCGGAAGCGATTCTGGATCGCGCCGAGAAGAACCGCATTTCCTTTGAGTGGCGCGCTCGCGTTTTTGAACTGGCCGAAGCCCTTTACAAAAGCATCAAGATGCAACTCAGCGTCCCGCTTTACAAAGCCATCGCGGTGGAGCGCGGCGCCAATCTCGACAGCATTGACGTGGCGCTGAACAGCCGCGTTTGGTTGAAGCAACAATTCGCCGAGATTCGCGAATTGCCCGATGAGACCGCGCGGCTCAAGCGCATCGACGAGATTCTCAACTGGACTGATGCCGGTGCCGGCGGTTTTTACGACGACCTGGGCAACGTGCAGCGTCAACCACACCTCGTCCGCGGCCCCGGCTTTGAAAAAGACCCGCGCTCCATGGAATCGTCGATGATTGATTTCGGCTACAAAAACGGTCCGCATTCGTGGTGGAACAATGCTGGAACTCTTTTTGAAACGCCGCTCAAACTCCGTTACACCGGCCTTGACCGCGGCGCCCGGTACAAACTCCGCGTCAACTATGCGAGCGACTCGGCTGGCAAGAAAATTCGTTTGACGGCCAACGACAAATTTGAAATTCATCCGCTCATGGAGAAAAGGTTTCAAGGTCGCCCGCTGGAATTCGATATTCCGCCAGCGGCCACGAAAAGCGGTGAGCTGAATTTAAGTTGGAATCGCGAGCCGGGTCTGGGTGACAATGGACGCGGTAGTCAAGTCGCGGAAGTCTGGCTGATCAAAAAGTGAAGCGTAATTTATGCAGTTCTAAAAAATGATTCACGAGCAAACCGCAAACTTGCAGCGCTATCTCATTAACACTGTGGCTTTAGCCCGGTGTTGTGCTACAGGAATGAAGCCCAACCGTTTGAACGGTTTCCTAGCGGCCGGCATAAGCATCTGGAAAACCCTTCAAACGGTTGGCTGGTGTAGCAGTTTTAAGTCTCCCCGCTAAAGCAGGGTGTTAATGAGAGCGGAGTCTGAAACTTGTTTGCGAGCTGGAACTAAACAACATTGGCTTTTATGAAACCGAATTTACTCAATCTCACCCTCGCCGCAACTTTTCTGCTTTGCGTTCAGCCGCCGTCGTTTGCCGCCAAAATGGGCGACCCGATTCCCGGTTACACCTTTCGCGATGGAGTTTACCAGCCCAATGAACCTTATCGCGAAGGCCAGCCGCGGGTCACCGGTTTGCAGCAGCCCTTTCCGAAGATGAAGGCAATCGAGGAAAACCCAATCACCCCGGACAAAGTCAAACTCGGCAAGCTGCTTTACTTCGATCCGATCTTGAGCGGCGAAAACACCATCTCGTGCGCGCACTGTCATCATCCCGATTTTGGTTTCACCGATGGCCGCAAGACGGGCATGGGTCTTCACGGACAGGGTCTCGGCCCGGAACGCTCGGGCGGCGATGTCCTGGTACGCGGCGCGCCGATGATCTGGAACGCGGCTTATAGCCCCCTCCAATTCTGGGATGGCCGCGCAAAAGATTTGGAGCAACAGGCCGAAGGCCCGATTCAGGACGCCCACGAGATGAACCAGAACGCCGCCGAGTTGGTGAAAGAACTCCTACGCGTCCCGGAATATGTGCGTTTGTTTCAGGAAACGTTCGGCGGCAAGCCGGAGGAAGCCGTCACGTTCCGCAACGTCACCAAAGCCATCGCCACGTTCGAGCGGACGATCCTCTCCTTCAATTCCAAATTCGACCGTTACGCCGCCGGCGATTCCTACGCGCTCAACGAATCCGAGAAGCGTGGCCTGCAACTTTTCCGCTCGCTTAAAACCCGCTGCTTCGAATGTCACGCGCTCCCGAATTTCTCGGACGGCAGTTTTCGCGTGATTGGCGTGCCCGACCTCGATGGCCAGGCGCACGACATTGGCCGCGCCCAAGTCCCCGGTCAAGGCCCGGAAGGCGCATTTAAAGTCCCGACGCTGCGCAACGTCGCGTTGTCCGCGCCCTACTCGCACAACGGCAGCTTTGCCACGCTCGAAGAAGTGATTCAGTTCTACGCAAAAGGCGGCGGGCATCAGTTTCCAAATCAAACGCTCGCCATCGACGACAAGATCGGCACCTTCGATATAACGCCGGAAGAAACTACCGACCTCGTCGCATTCCTCAAGGCTTTGACCGATACCTCCCTCCTGCCTGAAGCGCCGACTAAAGTTCCGTCGGGCCTGCCGGTATTGGCCGTGAAATCCAAACCGACGCCCGCACCCGCGGCATCACCGATTGTCGCCGCTACGACCATTGCTCAAGCGCACGCCAGCTTGGAAAAACCGGCCAGCGCCAAACCGCAATTCACCGGCGCCACGTTCACCGTCAAGTCCGGCCAATCCATTCAGGCCGCCGTCGATCGCGCGCAAAACGGCGACCACATTGAAGTTTTTCCCGGCGTCTATAACCAGTCCGTTATGATCGATAAAGCCGGCGTCAGTTTGATCGGGGTTGACGTGAACGGCGAGCGCCCCATTCTCGATGGCCAGAACAAACTCGGCGATGCCGTCCAAGGCTCGGGCGACCATTTCCTGATTCAAGGGTTTCACATCCGCAACTACACCGGCAACGGCGTGGTCAATAATAAAGCCAGTCACGTGACCTTTCGCGACCTTATCGTTGAGAATCCCGGACTCTACGCCGTGTATCCGGTCGAATGCACCGGCGTGCTGGTGGAAGGCTGCGTCGTCAGTGGCGCCAAGGACGCCGGGATTTACGTCGGCCAGAGCCGCGACATCGTCGTTCGCAACAACGAGGTCTTCCACAACGTTGCCGGCATCGAGATCGAAAACTCCGTCCATGCCCTCGTCGCCAACAACAGCGCGCACCACAATACTGCCGGAATCCTCGTCTTCCTGCTGCCTAATAATCCGTCGAAAGTCGGCTCGCACACGCGCGTGGTCAACAATCGAAGCTGGGAGAACAACCACGAAAATTTTGGCAAACCCGGCACCACCGTTTCGTTCCTCCCGCCGGGCCTCGGCATGTTCATCATGGCCGCCGACCACACCGAAGTGACGCAGAACGAGATCTTCGGCAACGATTCACAAGGCATCCAGATGATCAGCTATCTCACCTCGCAAGTCGCGCCGAAGAAAAAAATCGAAATCGACACCGAACCCAACTCTGACAACAACTTCATTCACGACAACCTCTACCACGACAATGGCAACCATCCCGCCAAAACCTACGTGGACCAGAATATTCCCGGCGGCGACCTCGCCTGGGACGGCACCGGCGTGGGCAATGGCTGGCAGGAATCGCCCGGTGTGAAGATGTTTCCGCCCGACCTGCCCAAACAATCCGGCCTCGAGCGCGTGGAATTCCCGGCGTTGGAAACCAATTGACTTGCAGCCGCGCCGGACGCCGCAACACCTCTTGCAGATGCCGCCAACCAGCCTTCCATTCGATGTTCGAGGGCGTAAAACCCCGCAGCGGTCAGCAACCGGTAGAAGGGCGAAACCACCGTGACACAAAGCAACGGAATACCCCAAATCAAAGAATAGATTATGATGTCGGCAGTTTCATCCGCCCCAATATCCTTTTGGATTTTGGAGGCCTTGATTTCAATCGTAGCAGGAATAGGCGGAGTGCTCGTATTTCTTGGACTTTGGATGGAGGGGAAGCCAAATGAAAAGCCGCTACGTAACATAGATGAGTATCGGAAACACAAAGCGAGAGCGGTACGCGGCTGGTGCATTTTGATGGTTGGAATCTTTGTGGAAATAGTTGTCGCAGTCGCATTCGCAGCCAAAGACGGCTGGGAAATAAAGAGAATCAAAGATAACGCAGCCCAAAATGCGCTGGAAAACCGCCCGATAGCTGATGCGTATGTTGATTTACAGTTCACTGTTCAAGAAACGAACACTGTTCAATTTAAGAGCGTGATGGGTGTTGCTTACTTGTACTTTTGTAGGTTTCCAAATGACGGCTCCATTAATTTCCCGGCCTTCCACGCATTTGATTACCGATTCGTTGATTACCCGAGGGGAACTCGCACGTATTATCTGCGGCTTCACCCGGCTCACGGTATCGGTGTTGGAAGCGCTGATCAGGCTAATTGGGGGTTCGGATTTCCTGCATCCGAAATAGAGAAATTGGACGCGGTAAAGCTCGTTCTCGACTTCCTCCCTAGGCATTCTGAGATTCTGGAGGGAATGGCCGTTCTCGTAGGTAATCCAGGCATTAGGAAAAAGTTCCCCATTCCGCGGATGAAGCTGTTTTTCACTGAAGGCTATATTCATATCGTTAATGGGACAAATGCAGTGCCAATTTCAGGGACGATGGATGGCACGAATTACATACCCCCGAGAATTTCCAATTAGAACCAAGCCTATGACTAAATCCCGACGCTCTAACCAGGGCGCTCCAGCCATCAGCCCGCCGCCCTTTGCGTTCGGCGCGTCATGTTTCATCGGGCGTCCTCTTTGCGCTCAACCTTTGCTTCCGGGGCTGCGGCTGAGTCGTTAGACCACATGGACGCGCGAGGCCAGTCTGGTGCAGCTAGTCGCAAGCTCGTCATTTGGCTTTCCATACCTCTGGTTCTCGTCGGCATGGTGTTCGGAGGTTGGTCGGCCGTGCGCTATAAGCATCAGCGCGCGCGGGCGGACTGGAAGACGGCAGCACTTGCGGGACTCGGAGGACTTTCAATCACGAACGAAGACTTCAACCGAGAATTGGAGTTGGTGAGGGCGAAGCGAGGTGCGGGAGAGCATCAGCAGTGGACGGGAAAGCGCATACTTCTGATGACCAACGATGAGTATCTGGTTTATGCATCGCGGCACGGCTTCAATAGTGGATTTGTGGACCATCTGTTCCTCGCACGCGCTTCTGATGGACGTTGGTATTACAGCACGTATCATTTCTGCAACGGAATGGTTGGAATCATGTCAGACGACCCGCCCGGCTCAATTGCCGAGTTTGTGCGGACATATTCAGCACGACAGTTCGATGGCAAGTCGGACGAGTGCTTACAGCACACTTGGCCAGTAAAGGAGTAGAGATGGACACGATGTGGTCTAACACCTCTTAAGCCCGGACGGTCAATCGGCAAAAGGGTGACTGGCCGGAAAAGTTTTCTTTTCACGAGACCAGGTAGATGACATGAGTAGTT
>PLJQ01000085.1:4469-4643 GCA_003140275.1 Limisphaerales bacterium | reverse complement strand
GTGTACATGCCGCCGCACGAACCCGGACCGGGAATGGCGCAGGATTCAATGGCTTGCAATTCTGCGTCGGTGATCTTTTTGTTCGCGTGTTGACCCACGGCTTCAAACACGGAGACGACGTCGAGCTTGCGCGTGTCGCCGGTGATGCAGCCGGGGAGAATCGTGCCGCCATAG
>PLJQ01000085.1:0-4428 GCA_003140275.1 Limisphaerales bacterium | reverse complement strand
TCGGCGATGACTTCGCGCGAAACGAGCGAATATTTCATGCCTTCCGTGCCCATCGAAATGCCGTCGGACACGGTGATGGTATTGAAGATGATGGCCTTGCCGCCGGCAGCATTGGCACCGATCTCGCTTTCGAGCGCGAGTTTATCAATGTGCATGTTGCACGGTGTGACGTTGCTCCAAGTGGAGGCGATGCCGATGATGGGCTTCTGAAAATCCTTCGGCGTGAAGCCGACGGGATAGAGCATGGCGCGGGCGGGCGCGCGGTCCGGGCCGTCAACGAGGATGCTGGAGTGAGGGCGGAAGGAGTTGATAGTTGATTGTTGAGAGTTGAGTGTTCCAGAAAGCTTCTTTTTCATCGGGCGAGGAGTTTTACCGAGAAGGGGAGATGACGCAAGTCGGAGAATGGGAATACTGCCGGATTGACGTTGCTAAGCGTATCGGGCCGGAGTACAAAACGGTTGACTCAGTTGGTTCGTAATTGCTGAGCACGTAATCATGTCGCATCTGCGCAAAGTTTCCCGGCAGCCGACCCGAGGCGTTGGCCGCGTTCGATTTTTCCCGCTCCTGCTTTGGCTGCTGTGCATTGGCGGGGGTGGGTCGATCAGTGCGCGGGCGGCGTTGCAATTTGATGTGTTCATGGGCTACGACGGTGTGGTGCCGGAGGCGAGTTGGTTTCCAGTCATTTGCGAGGTGAAGAATGACGGGCCGTCTTTCACGGCGCTGTTCGAGCTGTCGCCTGGAGTTTACAATCAAAGCCAGAACCGGACGATGGTCGTGGAATTGCCGACAGGCACGCTCAAACGATTTGTGGTGCCGGCCTTTTCGACGACCCGTTACAACAGCCTGTGGAACGCCCGACTGCTGGATGAACGGGGCAAGGTGCGCGCCGAACAAAATAATTTGCGACCGAGAAAACAGGTGGGGCGGGAAAGTCCCTTGATCGGCTCGCTGGCGAGGACCGTCGGTGGGGTGCCCGTGATCCAACCCATTCTGCCGCGACAAACCGACCTGCAGCCCGCTTCAGCGCGTCTGCAACCGGCTCTTTTTCCGGATAATCCACTCGTGTTGGAAGGACTCGATGCGCTGTACTTGAATTCAGAGAAGGCGGTTGAGTTGAGGGTGAACCAGGTGAGCGCGTTGTTGACCTGGCTCCATGCCGGCGGACATTTGATTGTCGGTGTCGAGCAAATCGCCGACGTCAACTCCAGTCCCTGGCTGCGCAACGTTTTTCCATGTGAACTGAACGCTACGCGGACTGTACCGCGTCATTCTGAAATTCAGGATTGGCTGCGCGCCGCCGGTGGCGCGGCCATGGCCACTAATAAATTGCTTTCCACTCCCGTGCCGCCTGCGAGAGGAAGATCAAACCGAACTCCGTCATCGACTGTTGTCCCTTTCTCAGAGATGGCCGAGGACACTGATTTCGAAAAAGCAGACTTCCCCGTCGCCGTGGGCACACTGCGGGACGGACGGGTGCTGGTCGGCACCACGGAGACGCCGTTGATCGTCACGGCGAATCGCGGGCGCGGGCGCATCACGGCGCTGCTGTTCAGTCCCGAGCGCGAACCGTTTCGTTCCTGGAAAAACAGTCCTTCCTTTTGGGCGCGACTGACGGATGTTCCCATGGCCTGGTACAACTCGGCGGATTTCAACCAGTCGGCAGGCTGGAGCATGGACGGTGTGTTCGGCGCGATGATCGACAGCAAGCAAGTGCGGAAGCTGCCGGTGGCTGGACTGCTGTTATTGCTGGTCGTGTACCTGTTGGTCATCGGCCCTTTGGATCAGCGCTGGCTCAAACGCATCAACCGGCAAATGCTCACCTGGCTGACTTTTCCCGTTTACGTCGTGCTATTTTCCGTGCTGATTTATTTTATCGGTTACAAACTGCGCGCGGGTGAGACGGAATGGAACGAATTGCACCTGGTCGATATTTTGCAGAAAGGAGAACGAGCCGAATTGCGCGGTCGCGCCTACGGTTCGATTTATTCTCCGGTCAACGCCCGTTACCAGCTCGTGGGCGAACAACGATTTGCCGCGCTGCGCGGTGAGTTCCAGGGTGCCTGGGCCGGCGGACAGGAAAGCGGCCGTGGCACGGTCGAACAAAAGGGCGACGGTTTCCGCGCAGACATTTTTGTTCCGGTCTGGACGAGTCAACTTTACATGAGCGACTGGTGGCAGTCCGGGGCGTTACCGCTCAAAGCCAGAGTCATTCGCACGGGCAATCAGTTCAAAGTCACCGTCGAGAACCTGCTCGACCATAAAGTGACTGAAGCGCGGCTGGTGTTGGAGGGGCGGGTGCATGTCTTGAATGAATTGCCGGCCCGCGAAACCCAGGAATTCCGGTTAAAAAGCGGTGAAGGTATGGCGTTGTCTGAGTTTGTTCAACAGAACGCGAATCAGTTCCAGTCAGCCGCACAACACCGCCGGCAGGCTTTCGGCGAATCCATTCACCTGTCCAACGTGCCGCTCAGCGCAATGGCGGCTTCGTTCGTCACACAACTCAGCGGTCGAAACAATTATCCCAACAATTATCCCAACAATCAAAACACGTTTGTGGTCTCGCCGGGCTTTGACCTGACCTCTCTGGTCGAACGCGGCGATGCCGTTCTGCTGGCATGGGATGCCGGCCATTTGTTCACCGGTGCGATGAACCGCTTTACTCCGCGTCGCTCCAGCCACGACACGCTGCTGCGCCTCGCCGTGGAAATTATGAATGAAAAATGACCGATACAAAATTGGGTTTGAACAACGGAAAGGACGCGCCTCGACGTTGGCACTGTTGGCCAAAATGGAAACTCCCTCTCCTCCCGCTGCGGGGGGAGAGGGGCGGGGAGCCCGGCAATTAAGTTAGAAGGCGTATGAAGTCAGAGTTTACGTTCGTCCTCACCCCGGCCCTCTCCCCCAGGAGAGCGAGTTCCCGTTTGGCCGCGCTTGGCCTTTGCGGCCCTGCAAACGCAAAAGGCCGCGAGGATTTGCAGACGGCCGACAAAGTTTCCCCTCTCCCCCTCAGACGGGGAGAGGGAGTCGCCGCACCGCGGTGGCAGTTTCAAAATGCTTCGCAGTTGAGATGTTCAAGGATCGCCGGGAGATTTTTTAAACTTTTTAATTTTTATGATTGATTTAGCCCCCCCGATTCCCGCCGTGCAGACCG
Source organism: Limisphaerales bacterium (assembly GCA_003140275.1). Taxonomy (GTDB): domain Bacteria; phylum Verrucomicrobiota; class Verrucomicrobiia; order Limisphaerales; family PALSA-1396; genus PALSA-1396. The sequence goes on along the minus strand of PLJQ01000085.1, from coordinate 1,277 downwards.
TCGGTCTGACTCGCACTTACGGCGCGCTTACCGCTTTGAACGCTCTCGACCTCACGGTCAACCGCGGCGATCTATTCGGGTTCATTGGTTCGAATGGCGCGGGTAAGACAACGACGCTGCGCATCCTCGCCACCTTTCTCGCGCCGTCCGCCGGTCAGGCTAAAATCCTGGGGCACGACGTGGTGAAGGATGCCGATGCGGTGCGTCATGTCATTGGTTACATGCCGGATTTCTTTGGCGTGTACAAAGACATGGAGGTGACGGAGTATCTCGATTTTTTTGGCGCCTGTTACAAAATTCCGACGAACCAACGCGAGAAAACTGTCAGCGACGTCTTGGAGTTGGTTGGGCTGAGCGAAAAGAAAGGCGCGCTTATCGGGGCGCTCAGTCGCGGCATGCAGCAGCGGCTCGGTCTGGCGCGGGTGTTGATTCACGATCCACAACTGTTGCTCCTCGACGAACCCGCCAGCGGCCTTGATCCGCGCGCGCGCATCGAAATGATGGCCATCCTGCAGGAGCTTCAGCGCCTCGGCAAAACCATCATCATCTCCTCCCACATTCTCAGCGAACTTCAGACGCTCTGCAATCGCGTCGCCATCATCGAAAAGGGTAAATTGATTTACAGCGGGCCGGTGCAGGGCGTGCGGGATCAATTGGCGACCGGCCTGGTGGTCTGGGTCAAAGTGCTGGGCGACGAATCGCGGGCCATCGAGTTGTTGAAAGCGCGCGCGGAGATTACCGCCGTGGAGGCTCTTGCCGGGCGCATCAAAGTGACGATGACCGATCACCAGGCGGACGCCGGTTGCGTGGCGGAAACGCTGGTCCAGGGTGGAGTCAAATTGGTGGGACTGCGGGAAGAAGAACTTGGTTTGGAGGAAGTCTTCCTCCGTGTCACGCGCGGTGAAACGCAGTGAGTTTCAAGTTACAGGGTGGACGTTGCACGTCGCATGGCCGGCAACCGGCAACCATCAGCTTGCAGCCATGACAATCCAGCCCGTTATCAAACGCGAACTGCGCGCCGAAGCGCGGCGGCCATTCAATTATTGGCTGCGTGTCCTGGGTGCGGGTGTTGCAATGGGAGTTTGCGCCAATATCCTCTAGGGAAACGCTGATTAAAGGCAGTTTTACAATTTTTGATGGTTGGGAATGCGCCCGCCGCGGCGGAAAATTGCGGTGGGTTGCTTGGGTTCGCAGGCCAGTTCCGGTTGGGTCGAGGGGGTTGGCCGCCTTTTTTCACCTTCGCAGCAGGCTTGCCGCGCGGACTTTCACGCCGTGGC
>PLJQ01000114.1 GCA_003140275.1 Limisphaerales bacterium | reverse complement strand
GTGAACGCCGAGCGTGACTGAGGCCGTCAACGGAACCGCGAGAAGAATCCGCACGGGTAATCGCGATGCAGCCGGCGCGTCCATGCTAACAGCGCGCGGAGCATTTCCGTTGGCGGTCGATGTGAGAGTCGCTTCCTTGGGTTCGTGGAAAGATGCGTTCATTTGATCGGCACCAGACACGCTCCGCAAAAGACTTCCATCCGGTTGTTCTTTGCGTATTCGCGCGCTATCCAGCTCCGGGGCACCTGGCCGCCGGCGACCTTTTCGACCTGCAGCGACTCGAGCCATTCATCGGAAACCCCATCAAGATGCGCAAAAGCGCGCCTGGCCAAATCCTCAACATCGGTGGTGGGGCTGAGCATGCCAGCCGTCTTCATTTCGGCAGAAGCCAGTTTCACGGCAGTTTCCGCCCCGGAAACACTTGGGACATAACGCAGGTGCGAGATCGCGACGGCATTCTGTTCCACGGTCGAGGCGAGATACTTTTTTTCAACCGAGAGTTTCGCGGCGGCGGCTGGATTGGCTTCGACCCATTTCGCGGCCTTCAGCAAGGCGCGTGTGGCAGCAGCGGCGGCCTTTGGGTTTTTGGCGAGAAACTTTCCATTAACGATCACCGCGCAGCAATATTCCTGGCTGTAAGGCAGGTCCGCCGCCTGGTCCGCGATGTTGCGGACTTTGCCCTGGGCCACAAGCATGCTGCCAATCGGCTCCGAGTCGGCCACGGCATCGACCTCACCCTTGTCCAGGGCCAGCCCCAACTCACCCGCCGGAAACACCAGCCAGGTGACCTCTTTGCCCGGGTTGATGCCGTTGGCGCCGAGGACGCGATTGGCGAAGATGAACGGTGGCGTTCCCATTCCCGGCACGCCGATTCGCTTGCCGCGCAAATCCTTGACTGAACGTATATTTCCTTTGGCCGCCGCCTGAACGCGCAAGCAGCCACGATGGATTCCGCCCGTGAACTTCACATCCAATCCCTGTTCGATCGGTTTAAGGAAATACATGACGAGATGATGCGTTACGTCAAATCCCCCCAACGCCAGCACGTCTTTGTAGTTCGCCCACTCGCATTTTACGAGCGAGATGTCGAGTCCTTCCTCCTTAAAAAAACCGTTCTCGACAGCGGTGAAGATGGGCGCTTCACAGGTCAGGCCGATGTAGCCGACCCGGACCCTGGCCGCGTCGGCCGCCGAGGTCTCCGCATTTTTTTTGCAGCCGGTGACGAGCAAAGTTCCCGACACGGCGATCACGATCCATTTAATGCTGTTCATTTGTTTCCATTTCATGAGTCGGCCAGGATGTCGGACGAAGCGATTTCCGCAAGCCTCGGTTCATTTTTAATTCCGGCCGCCTCCATTCTTACCTCCGCAAGCCTTGTAACGGAAATAAAGCGTTGCTATCAGCGTGATGCCGTGCTGTTATCACGCGCGATTCTATGGAACTTCGGCATCTCCGATATTTTCAAGCCGTGGCCGAGGATTTGAGTTTCTCGCGCGCTGCCCGCCGGCTGCACATCGCCCAGCCGGCGCTGAGCCGCGCGGTCAAACAGTTGGAGGCGGCTCTGGGTGCGGGCGTCTTTGAACGAACACGTCATCATGTGCGCCTGACTCCGGCGGGCGCAGTCCTGCTTCGCGAAACAGCGTTGTTGTTGCAACAGTTTGAAGAAACGCTTCACCGCGTCCGCCGCACCGCTGCCGGAGAAGAAGGTGAACTTCGCCTCGGCTACATCGGCCCCCCGACGCAACCCTTTCTGGGCCGCTTGCTCCGCGAATATCGAAAACGCTGCCCGCTGGTTGCGATTCACCTTGAAGAACGCACGCCGGAACGCGTTTGGGAGATGGTCGCGAAAGGCCGCTTGTCCGCTGCCATTACCCGGCCGGTGGTCGCTCATGAGGCGCTTGGCTTGCGCACCATGGTACTGCGGGAGGAAAGACTCGGAATTGTTGTGCCGGCCGGCCACTCACTGTCGAAACGTCGCTTCATCCCATGGACTGCGCTCGCGCGCGAACCCCTCATTGTCCTTGCCCGGCGCGAGGGCATGGGCTTGCACGACGCGGTCATTGCCGGATGTCGTCGCGCAGGCGTCACCCCGCGACTGGCGCACACACCGAGTCTGATCGGCACCGTTATGAGTTACGTGGAGGCCGGCGCCGGAATTGGCGTGGTAACAGAATCGGTCGTTGCCCCGAGTCCCGCGCTGCGTTTCATTCTGTTAAAGCCGGTGCAGTGCNNTGCCGCTGGTGCTGGTATGGCAGGAGGACGAAGACGCGCCACCCGTCCAACGTTTCCGCGAGTTGCTGTTTGAATGGAATAGTGTCGGGAAACTATGGAACGCCCGATGAACCCGTGAGGTTCGAGTCCGACACCGGTCTCCATCTAATACATCCCCCGACCTATTCCCCAATCTCCTTGGCGAAAAAAATGTCGGGCGGCAAACGTAGATTTTGGGTCTTGCGGGTTGCTTGAGCAGAGGTCTGCCGCCGAAAAAAACTCACCGCACGAATGAAGTTGCCCTGCATCCTGGCCAGTCGCGCGGCTTGTGAGCGGGCCTGGTTGAAAATTGGTTTGAAACGGGTGACGAATTGGCAGGCAGAGTACACCGTCAGACCCGCGACCAACACGCCGCCCAATGAGGACCCGGCCTCGCGAATCACATTCGAGTAAGGGCAGCCGATCACCATCAGAAACGCCCCTGCCATCAGCACCAATCCGGACAACTCCGCGAATCCATGGACCACTTTAGATTTTGTGCTTGGCAGCATCGTGCAGCATTAAAGCATGATGGTTGCCAGTTGATTTTGAGACGAACGAATCGGTTTACGTCCGTCCTTGGGGGCGACAGGTGGGTCGAGGCGGGAGTTGGTGGCTTCTTGCGTCCCTGCTACGAAATCAATTGTTTGAGGCCATTTCCAGCCAGTTCCTCAATAACCCAGTTCCACCTTTCTGGTTGCAGCCGTCGGCAAGGGGTCTTTTTTGGCGACAATCGCGGCCTGACCGGATTCTTTGATCCGGACGCTTTCTGTCCTATTCAATTCCACATTGTCCCGAAATTCAGCAGGCAGATCCGCTTCCGCGTAAATCGCCTCCACTGGACATTCGGCGACGCAGGCCGCGCAATCTATGCAGTCCTCGGGATGAATCATGAGTTGCTTCTCGGCTTCGTAAAAACACGCCACGGGACAGACCTCGACGCAATCGGTGAATTTGCAATCAACACACTTGCTGGTCACGATATGAGCCATAATAAACCTTTCTGTTGGTACGCCGGACTGCAAAGGATCGTTACTCAGAACAATGGCGATTTGCAACAGGAAACGAATCACAGGAAACGAATCCAGACGCATCAAGATTGCGGAGGGAATGTCAGAGCGCTTACGAAAATGCGACGACGGGCGGATTCCACCGTTTGGTATCCACGCTTTAGCCGGAACCATGCAGCAGAAAATGGGTTCGCCCTCATCCTAACCCTCTCCCCCA
>PLJQ01000241.1:19369-37250 GCA_003140275.1 Limisphaerales bacterium | reverse complement strand
TCAAACCTATGAGACGCCAGTGGCATTCTATGATAAGATAAAAGAATGAGGTCGAAGCTTCTGCTTTGGCCATTAGTTACCACCACAAGTACTTTGAGAAAGGAATATACCTATGCCCGAATCCAAACTTGCCTTTGTAAACGTCGTCACGCTGAGACCCTCTTGGGACCAGCCCCAGGAACTTCCCACCGAAATCGTCGAGCTCAAACGCATAATGCGGGCAAACCGCATGGAGATTGAACGTCTTCGTCAAAAATATCCCTTCGTATGGCATGTGGATTATACATTGGCGGATTACGCTCAGTGGATCGTAAACCTCGCCAGTGCCCCTAATCCCACCATCTACGACCTTACCGTTGTCTGTCTTGCCGTCCGGGCCGCTACCGACATTGCGGAATTTGACTGGAGAACGCGGCCAGAATCGAATGAGATCGACGATGCAATCAAGGCGCTCCTCCCACCGGTGAAGCAAGCGCTCCGTTACGTCGCAGGTCGCCGTGGCCTGTCACTAGAAGACGAACAGGCTAGGTGCCTGTACGAGGAACACATCAAAACAAACCAGTCAATTCTGGAAGCGCTCGTTTCACCTAACATCACGCGGGAAGAACGCAGCAACCACGCAGCAACGCTTCGCGAGGGAGTGCCGGCCTAAGCGCAAAGGATCAATCGCTTACTCCCTGCGCGGATTTGGCAGTCGTTAAAGTGGAAAGTCAGGATCATGTGAATTCGAGACTTGTTCTTACATAAGCATCTTCGTTCTGAATCACGCCTATCCAAGGGTGATTCCTCAAAATTGAGGAATCACCCTGTCACCGGTCACTTCAAAACCAGCCACGAAAGGTCGAATTGAACCAGCCACCGACTTTGCATAGACGAAATGAGCTTTTTCATTCCAAAAAGCTCCTTAGCAGAGCGTTACGGGAGATTTTTGGAATGAAAAAGTGAACTTACGCGATTTGACTGGCTGGTTCAATTCGACCCTGGCTGGCCGGTTCGTGGTGACCGCTGACAATCACCCTTTTTTTATGCTTATTTGGGAACCCTTTCTTCCTTGATCACGGATCGCCCTCATGAGACGATGCGCTAATGCTGGTGACTCCGGGCGATCCAGGTTTTCTGATGGTTCTGGATTGAGTGGGGAGAATTCTTTGCAGGCTTATCTTGGATCAAAAGTATGTCGCGAAATTTGTGGAATCACATAAGAATTGCCTCTATCGGCAAATCCTTACTCCTTCAATGAGATTTCCTGTCTGTTATCGTTAGCTGGTTCCGTAATGTGTCGGATTGGAAGTCCAAACTCCTTTTTGAAGTGAGCGTATATGAGTGCTACCGCACGCTCAGCTTTGTGTTCGTAGGTTCGGACTTCACCTAAGTCTCCCAGCACGATGTTTTGTGGCTTACTTGAGCCGTTTAGAAAATCAGGGGACTTAGACGATCGAACCTGATTCACAAATCTCAAGCAAAACCAGTCTGTCATCATGCTGCGTTCACTCGGAATCGAAGCTAATCTTCAGCCTCTACTCCGTCGCAACAAATCTCATAGTTCACCTCGTCGAGCATCTCTTTAACATCCTGAATCCGCTCAAGGATGAATTCGATCCTGCTTACGGGGGTTAGATACTTGAGAAAGAGCTGGTTTAGCTTCTCTGGTCTCATGGTATTTTTCATTATTCCACTCATAGAGCAACTACTTCTACGAACAACGCCGCGTGGTTAATAAAGGCTTTGCAGGGCAAAGATACACGGAGCGGGGAACTTTCACTAGGGGGGTTAATTTGCCAAAAATGGCAAACCTCACCCACTTGCAAAACAATTACGTGAAGGTGTAGAATACCAATATGGAAGTTGTAAAAGCCCCCAATTTAAGCCTTATCACCAAAGCCCATGACAATAAATAGGTGGCTTTTTCCTCTGATTACAAAAAGCTTCTTGCTGTTGCAGAATCACTCGTTGATCTGCGCAAAAAAATCGGACAGGCAAAGGCGGTCGTCATGCATGTATTGCCCAAACATAGTTGCATATGATAAGATAATTACATGCCCCCACTACGATCACTAAATCTCACAGTTAATTTCATTAAGGAACGCAAACAGGTAATTGCCTACGCTCCTGCTCTTGATATTTCTACAGTCGGGAAATCAGAAGAGCAGGCGAAGCAACGTTTCGATGAGCTCGTGCAAATATTTATGGATGACATTTCTGAAAGACACGTCATGGATGAAGTGCTTACCGAGCTTGGTTGGACCAAGACCAAAATGTCGGCTCAAAAACCATCTCAGTGGATTCCACCTGTAGTGACCTCGATTGATTTACAAGTCCCTATTGCAGCTTAGATGAGGTTGGGAAAAGTACACTGGAAAAAGTTTGAAAAATTTCTGCTGTCAGTCGGTTGTGAGTTCATATCGGAAGTGGGTGATCATCGAAAATATCGTAAGCCGGGAATTTTAAGACCGCTCATTATTCCGCGAGAAAAAGAATTACCGCAATTTATCATTCTCAATAATTTAAGGACATTAGGTATTTCACGAGAGGAATATTTAAGTAAAATGGGTAAGTTGTAGTTTCTTCTATTCGTCGAACTTGACCATATTGGCAAATCAGCCCCCTTTGATAATTGGCCAGTTACTTTACAATTGTCTCATGCAGTAAATTTTGCTGCTGACAATCATCGCTCGGTCGGAAATCCAAACTCCTTTTTGAAGTGAGCGTATATGAGTGCGGCTGCCCGCTCCGCTTTATGTCCATAGGTTCTGACTTCACCTAAGTCTCCCAGCTCACTTAGCATTTTGTCGAGTTCGGCCATTGTCATTTTTCTCCGGTAACCACATCTCGGCGTTCGACATGGGCTTTGGCTCTTGTCTCTGCTTGAGCTCGCGTAATGATGCCATTCTTCTCTTGAAGATGAAGGCTCAAGCTCTCGAGGTCGGCGAAGAGCAGGTAGTGATTGATTCCTGCCAGTTTAAGAAATTCCTTCGCTGGCCCGACCGCCGCAAACGGCAATCGGACCTGGGTGACATACCGCTCATTCCCTGGAATCTCGTCCATCGGCACAAATTCATCGCCGTGGATGGTAAACCACGCACGCTGCGCGTGGATACGCGCGTTGCGTTGGCGTGGATAAATTGCCGTCGGCCATTTCCAATCCATGTAACCTTCACAAAGCAGATCGCCGTAGGTGTAATAATCGCTTTCGTCCTGATCCCATCCCAAGTTCGCGGGATGCACGGCATCCGCTTCAGCCCCCTCAACTGCCAACCATCGCTCATCATCATTAAGACGATAGGGGTTTAATACCCACAGGCAGGGCGGTGGGACAGGCTTTCCCTTGTCATCCCACTGGCAGCCGTCAGCCTTGACAAGTTTGCTTTCATCTATTCCGAGGGTGGCAAAGTAGAGGGCAACGGCGAAGGACTCCGTCCAGTCCAGCAACCGTGTCGGCGTGCCGTAATGCTGCATCGCAAAGAGGATATCCCAGTCGTCCTCCACGACCCCGTGCAGCTCACGCGCGCGTGCTGCGAACTCCCAGAATAGGTCCGACTCCTTGTTAAAAACCTTGTCCCAGTTACTCTCGTCATTGGGATTCTTGAACGCGCGGAAAAGCGATGGCATCAGCTTGTAATCCGACCGTGTGTGTCCTCGGAACCATGCGTCCGAGTTGCCATTTTCCGGGCATCCGACCGTTTCCCGGGCAACTGCAATGTCGTTTAGAAATGTAGCCCAAACATCTCGTGGGGACTGAGTGGTTTTCTTATTCATAGACTAAAGTGGTTTGCAGTAAGGTCGTTTATAAGTCTCCTTGGAAGGCTTTTTCTGACATGGCACGAAGTAAATGCCAAAGCTCGGCGGCCGTATCGGGTGGCCGTCCTTGTCGTTGGCCTTGGCTTCATGAAGGGTCAGCGTTGCGAAATAAACAACCACACCGAGCACTTCCATCCAATCCAAAACCGGGTTTATGTTCCATAATGTTGCATCGCGAAAGGGAGATACAATCGCTGTGAGTTGTGCCTTGCAATTCACCGGCGCGGGCCGACAACTCACAGACAAACTCGGACTCCGTAGCCCAAATATCATCCGAATCATTTCTTCCTGGATACTTGGATCACCCAAAGAGCGATGGCATCAAGACGCAATTAGAGCAACTGTAGCCCCGAAACTACACTTCCTCCTCAGCGTCTCGGAGGCAATTTAGTTCATCGCGAGCCTCTTCGATTTCCTTTAGAAACCCGATCCAAGAACTTTTCTTTGCGGGCATAATCCAATTCTACTCTTTTTGATGACAAATCTCCACTTCTACAATGTCTGCGAGGTCAAACCTCTCGCTCGTCTGACATTCTTCTGCGTTGAGAACAGTCACATTCTCTATAACGCGATTTCCCTTAAGGAAAAAGTTGACTTTCTGATACCCCATACCTGATTCGGGCAATCGTGCGAGCCGTTGGCTCCAAAATTCATCTAGTCGAATGGTCATCATTTGTCGGGGATTGTGATCGGCCCGGACACTGTCCCATCGGGAAGCCCGATTACAAAAATAACTTCAACGCCACCGCCGGGCTGGTTGTTGGCAGGTTGAGCAGTTCCACGTTTAAGCTCAGTGTCCTTTGCCGGAGAAATTGTGAACACATTGCTCGCAGGTTTACTGTTTGGTAAAGCATACCTTGCGACGGCATCAGTCCCCGTCCTCACATTTGCATCGGCGTCCTCTTTGGTAGTAGCAAAAGTGCCGGCCGTAAGGCCCTTGCCCGCCGTAACACGTCGATCATTTGAATAGGCTGAAAATCGTTTGAAAATCTCGTCATTCTCCGTCAGCGCTATCGGCGCACTTTCTGCAGCCGCACTCGCAGCTTTGGCTGATAATTCCTGACTCTCCGAGAGCAACGCCGTCTTCTCGTATCCAGATGCGTAAATTGCCAAACTGGATTTGCGATTCGCTAGCACTCGATACTTTTCGTTTGCAAATACAATCTGGCGAACCCCTCTCAAAGTCTCAGGTTCGCGTGGAATAAGACTAACATCGGTAACTCTGAGTTCTGATTTTTGAGTCTCTCTTAATATGTATCCCCAATCCATGAGCATTTGCCATGGATAATCACTTTGCTTCAGAAACACTTGGGAGTTTACGATTACTCCCGCTTCAGTCCTTCCACTGTTAAGAGTCGCAATAACCTTTTGGTAGCCCATCCGGTATTCTGGCTGAGTCGGCAACCATTGTTCTAACCAACCGTCAAGTTTGAGCATATCAACCTCTTATCACTCCGTATGAACCTACGCAATTAAATCTTGAAAGCACGGTGTCAATGAGCCTTGTCTCTAAAACACGGGCTTCTTCGGAGCGACTTACCAAAACTCATTTTTTGAAAGATCTGCCCGCAGCTTACGTATAGTCTATGTGGGCAGTCGTCTTGATCGAATCGGGAATTGGGCTGAATTGGCTACAGAAGCTGAATACAAACCTGTTGTTATGGCTGCGCTGGCACCAGCGTCCCTCCGACAGTTAGAAAGATATTTCATTGTAAAATTTCACAAATCGCCCAGAGACTGGGCAAGGGGGCTGCAATGTCAAAAGGCCCGAGGATTGATTGAAATGGGCTACTCGAACAAGGCGACTGTTAATGCACTTAAGTTTACAAACGAATCAGAGTTCTGCCGCATTTTCAAAAAGGTGTACGGCTTTCCGCCTCAACACTTCAGCCCTATGTATGCCAAGGGTTAGTCGCCTGTTCATAATAATGGCGTTTAATCACAATTAATCCGCCTAGCAGCCTGTCGGACTTNNCTAAGTCCGACAGGCTGCTAGCAGTGGGCAAAATGCTATGGGAATTTAGTCGCGTTACAAGATTTGCAAGGCTTAATCGTTGCTATGATTTGATTACATGGTGACCGTCGGTAGTGCTTGTTCTGAACGGAAAGGAAAAACGAGCAATTCTTCAAAAACTGAATACGTGTGGCAACTGGAGGTACTTTTCGGGATCTCCAAGGCGCGGACTTCCTCTGTGTGAAACGCGTTTTTTGGGCTTCAAACCGCGTGCGACTTTCAAGATTAATTAAATCAATTGCCGACCTCTATCCTGTTCAGCTCATCGCGGTGCTGTTGATTCTTTTTGGGGTTACTGCTTGCGACACTTGGCCGCGATCCCATTTGAAGATTCCTCCTGTTTCCACGAAGGCTTATCAGATGTATAAGATCAACGTCGACCGCGACAAAAATGTATTGGAACAAAAGTGTGTCTTCGTCGATGGGCAGGACATCCAGATGCCGCTGACCTCAGGTAAGTTTGATCCTCAGGAAAACAGAACGTATTCTTTTGACATCTGGGCGTATGACACCGAAGCACCACCTAAAACCACGTTGGAGGAATTGCGTCGGGACGGGACTTTCAGTCTTGAGGTAGTGGGGGTGAAAGCCTCCATCAACATGCCCGATTACCTTCCAGCAGCAGGACCCCCGCAACAATTACTGAAAGGTGTCACCAACGGATTGTCGGCAGATGACATCGCAGCCATGAACAGCCGCAACCGACTTGTGGTGCGCATCCGTTCCCAGGATATTACCGGGCCGTTCACCATCATTGCGTGGTTTCCGTCGAAATACCGCAAATGGCAGGCACAACAATCCCGGCCTCCTCTAAACTCTTTGTCGACACGAAACGAGTTCGACCAGAACTCGGAGAATACGAAAAATCCGTTCGGAGAAAAACGGACGATCAAGGTGTACAACGGCGACCTGCGCACCCGGATTGACATCGTGGATCAACGGGAGGCCGAGGCATCTTTTGGCAAGGTGTTCGCCGAGCATTTCTATGTCGGCCGCGTTTATCTGCGCAATCGGCATCCCGACAAACGCATGGTCGTTTACTCCACCTCCATGCGCGCCAATATTCTCCTCTACCGGCCGCCGGTCCCCGAATTCCACGAGACGAACCTGCCCCAAACGTCCCGGACGCCGCCTCCGTCGCCGTCTTGGCTGACCCAATTCGCGCAGGAACCGTTGACCAAAGACCAGACGAACGCTCTCCGAATCGACGTTACGAATCGCCGGGCGACCGAAAGGCGCATCCGGGAACTGGAGCAGGCTGTCGATGCAGCTTTCTTTTATTTTGGCGCGCAGAAGTTCCCGGAGACTGGGCGGTACTCTGAACGGATCGCCGCCACAGCGGCCACGTTCGTAGAAAAGTACGTCACGAAGCCCCCGGTTGGTAACGGCAAAGACGCGACAAATGCCGAAAACAAACAGGACTATAAGTTTCGGTTGAGCCAGGCTGCAACCGAAGTGGCACTCGTCTGGAGCAGGTTGGGCCAGCAGATTAAGGCATTGACCGAGGCAGCCGACACCTCGGACGCCGAAGCCGCGAGTCAGGTCGTGGACGAATTGAGTTCGGTCCCGACTGGTTCGGACGATGATAAAGTGCTACGCCTGAGCGTGGCGCCGCACCTTTTCCAATTGATCGGTCGGGAATACAAGGCCGAGATCAACGGGAACGACTACAGGTTTAATTCTTCAGCCGTCCTCCCTGATAGTTTGGGTAAATACGACGTCGAACTGAACGGGCATTACTCTGCCGCGACCAATGCCATAGTGACCTCGGGCTTGAGTTCCGCCGAGCAGGCCCGCCTACAGTCCCTGGCGCAGCAGATTTACGCACGACGCCTCCATGCCGGGCAAAGGCGAATGCTGTCCCGGGCATTGCGGTTCAGCGCGCCGCAGACGCTGGATGATCCTGATATGGTGTCGGTCTCCGTCCGCCAGGAATATGACTCGATCATCTCCCGGATTCGCAGGGAAGCCATGGGCGACAGCGGGAATCCTTCTCCCAACCCATTCGCTAGGGTCAAGGACATCGTCGTCAATACCGATCCGCGTGCATTGGCTTTTTCGGAAAGCTCGGACCGCCAAATCGAGCTTTCCAAAGTGGGTTACCTCTGGCGGGAAACGTATCGCCCGATGACCTTCCAAGCGGTGTTGAATTCCCTGATGTTCACCCACGAAAACAGTTATTCCACCCGCACCTTCAAATTGCTGCAATCAGCGGCCACGATCGCCGGCGGGATGGTGGGGCTGGGCACCGTGGTGAATGAATTCAGTTCGCAAGGCTATCTGCAGGGAGTCAACCTGTTCTCCACGATTTTCGTGCCTGAAATCGGGAAACTTATTCTGGAAGACCTCAATAAGCATATCCGCAATCTTGGCGAGATGGGCATGGACACAGTGGTTATTGTTCCACCGAACGATATTGTGGATCATTACATTTTTTTTCCAAAAGGTCCCATTTATAATTTCGTAGACGAGTTCAACGTGAAGGATCCGGCTTACATCAAGAGCGTTGATAACGATGACGTCGGCGTCGAAGCCACGCTCATTGACCAAGGTGTCAATGTGCAGGGTGGCGGATTGGATTCTGCCGCACTCTCGTCGAGGGCGTTGAACGAAGGCCAGCTCGATGCCAACGCCGAATTGCTGAAACAGACTGAGACGCAGGACCGATTGCGCCGGTTGACCCTTACCGTAATCGCATCCAAAATAGAAACTTTGTTAAGCGGAACCACGCCGGCTGGCACTAACGGCGTTAAATCGCAAAAGCGGATTCAGGCCGAAAAGCAAGTTTGTTCGCTTGCGAAAACGTATCAGGCGCAGTTCGGTACCGACTCCACTGGCATTTTGACGAGTCTGTTGAGCCAATACGGCGTGGACTGCGACAATTCTCCTCCGACCGTGCTGATAAGTGCTATTCCTAGCGTTGATCTCATCGGTGGCATAACCAGTGGCCAGTTCGTGTTGCCCGTATCTGACATCATGGGAATCTGGAACTTGAAAATCACCAACAGTTCGAGCAACCCGGATTTTATATCTTCGACCAATGTATTCGTCCGATTGCCGCTTATGAACGAAAGCGGACCGGCCCACTTCAGTGTTTTGGCGGCGACCAGCGCTGCCCAGACCGAAGACGTTAACGTCTTTATCACGTTCAGTATCTCGAATTCCTTGGCCTTAAGCGCGCATTTACCGGTGCCGGTTACCATCCACCCGCCGCAGTTGACCTTTCAGCCTCTGACAAGTGGCTTTACCCTCACCGGCAACAGTCTCGTCTTAGGCAGTACTGAGCGGGTGGAGTTTTGCGATGTCCTCCTGCCCGTGTACGACAGCGACTTGAGCGGCGACATGAAGACGAACTGGTCGCTTTCCCTTCCGAACTCATCCACGAATGGCTGGCATATCAACGTGGATCCAAGTGATCCCAGGCAAACGCAGTTCAAGGGCACCCGCGCGATTGCCTGGAATCTTGCCATTGATCCCAGCACGGCCACAAACCAGAAACCGTTGGCGTTGGCCATCACAGTGTCGCGCGGCGGCAAGACGATTGCGTCTACCAATTTGCAGGTGGTTATCAAGCCCGACTCTCATTGATCCGCCATGAAACGAATCATCATCGCGAGGCTCCTGGGTGCCTATCTGGTCGTCATAACCGTAACGGCCTTGTGGGTGGTGGACTGGACCTGGCCGGAAAAGAACCATGCTTTGACAGAACGTCTCAGAAGAGAGAACGAGCCCCGAATCCTCTCTGAGATCACCGCTGACACCCTGCAGAAACTTCGCAAAGCCCAGGACGCATTAGCCCTCTGGCAAACCTTGGGACCCTCCCACGTCACGCAAGCCGACCGCGATGCGATTTCGCGAGGCCTCGCCCTAGCGGCACAGTCAGGGTCGATCACTATTATCAGCACAAACATTGGCGTCAGCGTCGACAAGCTGTTTAAGACGAGCCTCGTCAGCAATCACTTCACCATCAGCAACGTCATCACCTCGAACAAAATCGTTGCCGCGATGACGCTGGATCAACTGGCCACCAATCTGGGGACAACCATTACGAATACCACCACCAATGTGGTGGCCAGCTTCAAAGCTCCATTTCTGTCTCTGATTGGCGACCTGCGGCAAGTCCCGGCGCGCGACATCAACTATGCCGCTGCCAGGTTGGACGAGGCCTTCGCCCGATTGTTGAAACGTTTCGACTTTCTCCAGCAACGAAAGGGTTCAGTGTCGGCGAAAAAATTGTCGGCGGCCGGCGTTCCGCCACTCACACCTATCGAACGGGAAGATCTGCAGAAGCGGCTGGAACAATTGTCAGCCTCCGGCAACGGTGCGCTCTTCGGCTCACCGGACTTTGACATGATGGTTTTGATGATCGCGTTCGGCATCCTGGGGGGCACCATCAAATGCTTTGCTTCCCTGGTCCAATATGTTGGCACCGGGAAATTTGTCATCAATTGGGCTATCTATTACCTGCTCTATCCGTTGATCGGCGGACTGATGGCAATCGCCTTCTTTCTGGTACTGCGCGGCGGCATGGTCAAAGACCTGTCGGTTGACACGACAAACATCTTTGCCGTTTGCGCCGTAGCGATGATCATCGGGATGTTTTCCGACGAGGCCACGAAGAAGCTGGCCAAAATCGCCACCGCACTCTTCACGGACAACACCGGCAACAACGCCGCCGAAGACGGTGACCCCGTTCTTCATGATTGTCGGATCAAGGGATCACCAGGTTTTGCGCCCGAGAGTATCCTCAATCCTCGCAGGTTGGCCCACAGGTTCAATATTAGGCTTGCGGCTGCTGGTACTGCCGGCACCAGCAAGCCTGGTACGACCATACTGCCTATGGAAACCACGACAAGTGCCAAGGCTTGGGCATTGGCTTCTGCGGCGCAGGCTGCTGCTGGAATTGAAACAATGAAGGCTGAGGCGAGGGTTTCCGCTGTGAAAGGTATTGAGGAAATCCGCGATCTTGAGGATCTGTCACAGTTTCTGGCCGAACATCTTTCAGTCACAAAAAGGGCCTGGCAGGAAGATCCGAGCGACGAATTGCAGACACGCCTGCGCCAAGCCCTGACGGATGACCTCAATCGAATCATTAAGTCTGAACCTCTCTACCGTGCCCCGCTCTTTGAACAAACGAAATCTCAAGCCGTCTTGAAGCTGCGCCAAACGCTGCTGAAAATGAAAATCGAACCTGCCGAGGTCATAGACATGCAGCGATTAAATCGCCTGTTGCTGGTCGATGTGTATCCCAATGACCTTATCGCCTGGGTGGTCGATCTGATTGGGCTTGGCTTTGCTCCGAACACCATTGTCATGCTGGATGGAAAGTCACTGCCTGAGGATGAAAAGCCGGTTTTTGTGAATGACTCGTCGCTGGAATTGAAATTGAAACTAGCCAACCACGAACCTGGCACTGTGGTCGTGAACGTCACCAATCCGGATCCGAAAGGTGGCCACTCCAATGCACTCTCAATTTCCTTGATCTGACATCACTGACCGCAACCATTGAAAAATGGAAGAAAAATCAGGGTGAAATTGGATCGGCTGAGACCAAGTAACCACGCTCCCACTTCTGGCGAAGACTTCTCGCTTCCGGCAAGTGTCGGCGTCTTTGCCTGTGTGCCCCAGGCGGTTACGGATTTCCAGTTCAACACTTCAGTCCTCTGTACGTTAGGCACTCGTCGTCAATTCACATGAACGTCGTTTAATCACAATTGATCTGCCTAGCGGTGTGCGAAGGCTATGAGAATGTAGCTGCGTTCCAAAATTGCAGGGATGCGTGATGCATGAGGGATGTTATTCGCACACGCGATTGGATGAACCCAATTGAGGTCTTATGAAAAAGCTCAGGCTCTCTGCACTCCTTCTGTCGTTCAACTTTGTTCGCGCGTTCGCGCTGGACCCGCAACGCCCACGCGCCTGAAGCGATTGGAGCCGGAGCATCAAAATAGATTGATCAACTGGGGCTATGCCGTCTGTGATGCCGCCATCCGCTCTCATTACAAGCCAACACCAGCCAAGTCGGTGGGCTTTTCGTATCCGGAAGGCGTGTAATTGGACTTATCAGTGACGCTTTTGAATAGACGTATTCGGTCTTTGTTGCTCCGTGTCAACTCACTCTGGCAAAGAGTTTGGAAGTCACAAGAATACATTGACGCATTATCCGGCGCTGGACATCTGAGTATTCGGTCCACGTTGAGGTTACTAAAATTCCTTCATTTCACTTGAAAAGACTAGATGCCGTCCTTACATATTATCAGCCCAAGAGCTTGAACTATGAGTACCCATTCTCCTTTCGAATGCGTGGCTGATGTCTGTCTCTGGACGAGCGTACCACCGCCGATTTCGTTAGTGCGTGATTTGACGGCTCAAGAGAAAGGAGTCCCGTATGCCAAAAGACATTCCTAATGGGATTGTGCTTGTTCATACACTCTTGGGACACACGAGGCGTGTCAATCGAGTTGTGTGGTCAAAGGAAGGTAGACTCGCTTCCGCATCAGACGACAACACGATTCGTGTCTGGAATGCCATTGAAGGGCAGCACATCGCAACTCTGGAAGGGCATAAGGCTTGGGTTTGGAACACAGCTTGGATTGATCAAGACACTCTCGCTTCGGGCTCCGAAGACAAAACCATACGTATTTGGAACGTGAAAAGTGGCCAAACTGTGCAGATGTTGACCGACCACGAGGGACCAGTTTACAGCCTGTCGTATTTTTCGGAAGGGGAAGTTCTTGCTTCGGGATCTTACGACCGGATTCTTAGATTGTGGAGTAGCCGTACCTGGACGCAGATTGCAACATTGTCGGGTCACCGTAATGGAGTTAACAGCGTGGTATGGAGCCCCACGGGTCGCTTGCTCGCGTCTGGGTCAAACGACTGGTCCATCCGACTCTGGGAACGAGATCCGCACACTGGAGAGACACATTTCCTCACAACGCTATTTGGTCATAATGGATCGGTAAATAGTGTGGTTTGGAGGCCTCCGTCAGGCAATATGCTCGCTTCGGTTTCCGATGACAGCACTATCCGTATTTGGGATTTTAACCGCGGCTGGCAGTCTCGAACTCTTGAAGGGCATACGGACAAAATATCTCGTGCCTCTTTTCTCCATGACGGAAGGCTGATGGCGACGAAATCATATGATGGAACCGTCCGAATTTGGGACTGTGATACTTGGAGGGAGATTCAAAGTTTTCCCGAGCGTGCGCCTGGAAACTGGCATGCAGGTCTGGCGTTTCATCCAAGTCTGCCTTTGCTGGCCACGCTTGGAGAAAACGACACCGTTATTAGGATTTGGAAGCTCGATGTCGAGGCGTTGCTCCGTCATGCGCGACCAACGCGAACTGTGGATCACTTCTATGCGAAGGTGGTATTAGTAGGTGAAACGGGGGTGGGAAAAACTACCCTGGCAAATGCGCTGACTGGAAAAACTGGACTCCCCACTGTCTCGTCCCATGGTTACCACGTCACGGTACTTAAGAACGAAGAGTTTTATGAGGAGACTGGGCGTCGAGGGCGTTTGCTCAAAACGCGTGAAACGCTGCTGTGGGATTTGGCTGGACAGCCCGGCTATCGAGTTGTCAACCAGTTGCATCTAAACGATGTGGCCATAGCTCTGGTTTTGTTTGACGCACGTAGCGTGACTGATCCGTTTGCAGGCATATCCTTCTGGTCGCGAGCTCTTGCCGTCGCGCCCAATCCCTTACCATTGGTGAAGCTCCTTGTTGCCTCGCGCGCGGATGTAGGAGGAACGATGGCAAGCGAAGAACGTATTGAGGAATATCGAGAAAAGTTTGGCTTCATCAAGAAGTCTTTTGCAACGAGCGGTACAACAGGAACCGGTGTGCGTGAATTAAGAGAATTCATACAAAAAAGTATCGTTTGGAAAAGTATGCCACGAATCAATTCGCCGGAACTTTTCCACAGTCTGAAGCAGTTCATCCTAATACAATCGGAAGTGAAAGAACCGCCTCGTGGCACAACCCCTCAAGAAATTGAGAAATATGATTTATTTCGCCCACCCGATCCTCTCTTGGTCTCAAGCCGCAAGGAGCTTTTAGATCGTTTTCGCGGTTCAGTACCAGGTTCCCCAGTGCCGGATGACGTCTTTGACACCTGTTTGCGACGTTTGGAATCGGCAGGCGTCATCGCTCGACTGGATTACAAAGATGTGATAATCCTCAAACCTGAAATCTTGGTTTTCTATTGTGCTTGGCTTGCCAATGCCTCTCGGGAACAGCCCGATGGCTTGGGATTCATTAAATATCAAGATGCGTTAGCCGGAAAGTTCCTCCCACAAAATCATGACCTTCGACTAACAGAGACAATTCGGGAGAGTTGGCTACTCCAAGCCGCTATTCATCACGTCGTCAAGCGTGGGATCGCTTATTTCGTGTCGCAGCCGATAGGTGGTGACATGCTGGTGTTTCCGTCCGAAGTCCGTAAAGATCTTCCAGATTTTCCTGGCGGGTATGCCCAGTACGTGGTTTTCGCGTTCGAAGGTCCCGTGTCCGCGATCTATTCCACCCTGGCGGTTTCCTTGATCCACTCGCCATACTACACAGAAGAAAAACTTTTTAAGAATGCCATGCTATGCTACGCGCCTCGCAGCAAGTTGTGTGGGTTTGTCGTGGAATATCCAGACATCTTCAACGACGCTGCGGGCCATCTCACAGTATTTTTTGAACCGGATGTCGCTCTGGACGTGAGACTCCAGTTCTTACGATTTATTGATCTGCATCTTCAGAGGTATGTGTACCCGGGAACCTTGAATCGGCGGCGCGTTTATCAGTGTCCCGAGTGTCACTATGTGATTCCCGATGACGTAGTCAGATTACGCGTGCAAAACGGAAAGACTACCGCGCTCTGTGCCATTTGTGATCGCCACACGCCGATAGACGATCTCATCGAGGCAATCCCGGTGCTTGACCAGCGTGTGATCGCATTGGACGTCGAAGCTGAGGAGGAGCATCAAAGAGCGGCGCGAATGCTTGAGTTTCTCGAGCGGCAGGAACACGACAAATTTCACGCGTTTCTGGCTCACAACAGCAAGGATAAGTCGGAAGTGGAATCACTGGTTGGTAAACTTCGTGACCAGGGCATCCTGGCTTGGTTCGACAGGGACCAGATTCTGCCCGGTCAACAATTCATACCCGCATTGGAAGAAATTCTCGATATAGTTCCGGTTGCTTGTATAATTGTCGGGCCAAACTCCTTAGGCCCTTGGGAGAGGCAGGAGTATTACACCTTACTCACTCGTTTCGTCGACTATCGGAGACAAAAAGCCAAGAGGCAACTTTCGTTGATCCCCGTGTTGCTTCCGGGAGCCAATATTGAGAACTGCCTGCTGCCTGCGTTCCTTCGAGGGTTTAGTTGGGTTGACTTTAACAAGCCCGACGGTCTGGAAAATCGTGCGGAGATGCGGCGTCTGGTTCGAGCAATTCTTGGTGAAAGACCTGAAGGAAATGCTGATGGTTCTGCCACTGGCTGACGAAGAAACATCAGAAGCCCTTTATGAAAATCAAAGGTACACGCAATTATCGACAACTTGCCGTTTGGGAAGAATCCGATCATTCGAGGCTTCTAATCGTTCCACCGCAACACTCCGTTAAAGTCACCCATTCAACTCTGTTCACGGCCATCTTGGTCCAAGACCACAAGGCATTCAGTTCGCCGAAAGTTTCGGAACGGGACAACGACCATCACAGCGTTGTGTTCGATCCAGAAGGGTTAATGGGCGATTACGACCTAAAGGTTATTCTTGGCAATGACCAAACGATTTATGGCAGGCTGCGCTTTCTCTCCGCAACACCCAATTTGAATTCGTGTCACCTTCCTGAAGGAGTTGTTCTCCTGACTAATGGTATTGGGGGCATGGCTCGGATGGGCGTCGATTTCGGTCGGGTAACGTCAAAGTACGATTGTGTACTTGGAGCTAACCTTGATCATTTCGTACCAACGGATCGACACATCTTCGTCAAACGCGTTCGGGTGTATTTAGACGCCGCGGGCTTCCGCAACAGCAATGGCTGGCCGCTTCCGTTGCTCCCCGAATGGCTGGTTGATTGCGATCCTGGCCCCCCCGCGCGCTGGCATTATGTCGCACAGAATCAAAGTGGTTGGCGAATCGAATTAGAGATCATAGCCGACATGCTGGACAAGCGGAATACAACGGTATTGCACTTCCGTCGGCCTCAGATCACACCCGGTACCGATCGAGGCCTCACCGAGGAGAACGTACGGCTTACTATCCGAGTGGATATCGAGGACAGGGATTTCCATTGGGAAACGAAGAGAAACAGTGCTACGGAGCAACATTTTTGCGCACACAGCCATGCACTCCAAAACGGAATTGGGTTTCTTTTTGAGCCGGCGTGGAACAGGATCTTACGTGTATTCATGGATCGCGGTGAATACAAACATCAATGCGAATGGTCACATAATATCTCTCACCCAACAGAAGGCACTCGAGGACAAATCGACAGCGGAGATGCTTACAGTCCCGGCTGGTTTGATTTGCCTATCCCACTGGGTTCTAGTGCCTCGTTGATCTTAACAGCCGAAGCGGATCAACCATCAGTGGATCAGGAATTCATCAAGGTACGCCATGACTCTAATACACGCGCCTTGGAACGGGCGAATTTGCGGGAGGAGGATTTCTTCGGGCGCCGACTGACGCTGGCGGCGCAACAATTTGTCGTCCGAAGAGATGATGGTAAAACGGTAATCGCCGGTTACCCATGGTTCAAAGACTGGGGACGGGATTCGTTGATCTGTGCACGCGGTTTGCTGGCCGCAGGCATGGTTGAAGAGGTCACACAACTCTTGATAATTTTTGGTAGATTTGAAGAGGATGGTACGCTTCCCAACTCAATTCATGGGACCAATGCGGCAGACCGAAATACGTCTGATGCGCCCCTCTGGTATGGAGTTGTTTGCGAAGAAGCGGCAGCCGTCATCGGATCAAGTTTGTACGAAACTAAGGTAGACCAACGTGGCCGGACAATCGCACAAGTCTTGGAGGAAATTGCGCGAGGCTACATTCGTGGTACGGCTAATGGAATTCGCCTCGATTCCAGTTCTGGATTGATTTGGAGTCCAGCTCAATTCACGTGGATGGATACCAACTATCCCGCCGGAACCCCTCGCCAGGGTTATCCCATCGAAATTCAAGTTCTCTGGATTAAGTTATTGCGCCAGCTTGTTCAGTTACGGACTAAGGCTAAACGGCGGAAGTGGAGTGAAATTGCTAATCAAGCGGCGGAGTCGCTCCAAAAGTATTATTGGCTTTCAGAGGAAGGTTACCTTGCAGATTTGTTGCAGTGTGTTTCCGACGTGCATGCTGCGCAAGCAGTTGTGGACAATTCGCTGCGAAGTAATTACCTATTAGCGGTCAGCTTCGGGGAAGTCCAAGGCGAAAAGGCAAAAAAATGCGTTGAAGCTGCCCTACGTTATCTCGTCGTCCCTGGCGCCTTGCGTTCTCTAGCACCCCTGCGAACATCGCAGCCGCTCGAGATCTTTGGGCATGATGGACGCCGCCTAAACGATCCACATCATCCGTACTGGGGACGGTACGAAGGCGAGGAAGACACTCGACGTAAGCCAGCCTATCACAATGGAACGGCTTGGACGTGGACTTTTCCAATCTTCTGTGAAGCACTCGCCAAGGCTTGGGGATTCTCCGTTTCAGCAACGGATGCCGCCAAAGCATACCTAGGCAGCATGGATGGCTTAATCAGAGATGGTTGCATCGGCCAGATTCCTGAAATAGTCGATGGTGATTTTCCACACCAACAACGTGGTTGCGACGCGCAAGCGTGGGGAGTTACTGAGGCCCTTCGTGTGTGGAAAGTTCTGCAACGCTATTCCGCATAATCCAGTGAGGGAGCCAGCGGCTGAAGGTCGTGTCATTGTAGAAATCGATTATGAAAAGACGCCTGCAGTCTTCGATGTTTCCAGATTGGTCGGAGTTTATTGATTATGCTGCTTGCCTTATCTGGCAAACGTTCACTCCTTCAATGATATTTCTTGTTCGGTATTCTTAATGTCAGCGGTCACCACGAACCG
>PLJQ01000241.1:17886-19340 GCA_003140275.1 Limisphaerales bacterium | reverse complement strand
GTTTTGAAGTGACCGGTGACATTCTTAACTAGTTCCCTAATTTGTCTGATTGGAAACCCAAACTCCTTTCTGAAGTGAGCGTATATGAGTGTGGCCGCACGCTTCGCTTTGTATCGGTAGGCTCGAACATCGTCCCATTCTCCGCACAAAGTGGGACGAAGAGAGGCACAAGCCTCTTTTTGTCTATATGGCAGGCCGATATTTTCAGGTTCGATTGGCTCGCTCTGACCTGTGGGATGGATCAGTGAAGTTTCCAATAGGAAGAACGGTTTCCGGGCTTCAATTATGAGGATTTTGTCTTTTAGAGTCAGGTTCGAACCAATGGTGGAAACGATCTCTTTTTTAGTCTCAAAATCGCCATTGGCGAACTGTTGCCGGGCGGCGCAAGCAAATTCAAACGCCTTTTCGGATCGCTGCAAACACGTTTCGATCTGCTGGCCAACGTCCTGAAGTGATTCCTCCAGTCCGGCTTTTTCCTTCATCAATGCCAGTCGTTGGCGGCTGTATTCTTCATCCGACAACTGGCTGCCGTCACGATTGGCAGCCGAAGTCTTTAATCTCACCAGGTTGTCAATTTTCACCAGACAATCGTCATGGGTTTTCCTCCGCGACTGACTGGTTTCATGGATCTGTCTGGATTCCATTTCGTGAAATTCCCGGAGATATTTGAGCGCCCAATCCTTGAACTTCTCTGAGATTTGTATTTTCGCGAGATAATCATTGATCTGCCTTTCCAGTTCTGTCCGGTTCACAGATTTTTGGGAACAACCGGGGTCTTTGCTCTTGCCACAATGATAATACGTGTAATGCAGGAAGAGCGGCTTGGTCATCGTATCAATCGGTGTCTGACAACGCGGGCAGGCATCACGCTTGCGGTAGGCAAACTTAAACCGACAATTGCCACACATGACTTGGTGCTTTTCTTCGGCGGTTACCATGCCCTGACATTCGCCGCAATGGATTAGGCCGGTGAACGGGAATATCCCGTGAATACGCGGTCGGGGACTGCCTTTGCGACCCAGATATTTTTGCACCTGATCATATTCCGCCTCGGTAATCATGGGCGCGTGTTTCCCGCGATACCATTGCCCGCTGCCTTGTGGAAATTCAAATTCACCGTAGTAGAACGGCCGGGTGAAAATGCGATAGATCGCACTTCGTCCGAGAATGATACCGCCCATCTTTCTCGTTGATCGCGTGCGAAAGCCCCACTCTTGGTTGGCGATCTTGGCAATTTGAGGCGGCGTGTAGAGTCCGGTCAGCATCAAGTCCCACATACGGCGAATCAATGCAAAACGCTCCGGGTCGATGATGATGTTGTTTTCACCAGTCTGCTTGTCAGTGTTATTCAAGTAACCCACTGGAGCCACCCCTGAATACCAGCCATTCTCGATTTTTGTCTTAAGCCCTCGCTTCACGTTCTTGCTTAGATCATCAACATATTTTTGGGCCAT
>PLJQ01000241.1:0-17860 GCA_003140275.1 Limisphaerales bacterium | reverse complement strand
AGTTTCCAGCAAATGATGCCGGCGGCTTCACCTCGGTTGAGTCGCTGCATCATTTGATTGAAGACCGGACGCCCCGGCTCTTTGGCGGATTTCGACTCGGTCAATATTTCTGCGACGGGTAAATTGAGTTTTGCGGCATGCTGCTCCAACTCCCGGGTTTGCGACTCAATGGAAAGAACCTGCCGGTCNNGCTTCGGATGATTTGCGGCAATAGATGAAATATCCAGGCATGAAGGTGGGTGATTAGAAAAAGGGAAACGGCGGGAATAAAACTATCGTAACGTACCTATTGGTTGCGTCAAAGTTGTTACTCCCGAAGGGCCTTAGTCTTGTTCCGTAAGTGGCCGTTTTAGAATTCCAAAAAATCGAAGCAGACGAACGGCGATCTCCTTGACTTCATCGTCTGATAGACTCTGACCGAATTCCTCCTGGTAAATGGCTTTGAATTCGTCAATGGCTTGGCGGCTCAACTGTTGTGGTGTGTTCATGCCATTCACTTTACTGCGCACCGGTCATGGAGAAAGAAGGGTAGGTTTGTCGGATTCGGCATGTCTGCTCTTGGACAAAAACTACACGGTGTGCTGTAATACACCCTTCACCAAGCTATTGGCTTGGTGATTTTAGTTTGCCGTTTCTGGCAAAGACTCCCTCCTTGGGCAATTTCGGAGATCCGATATTGTGAAATTCAACCCACATGACTTCGCTTCAACTTCCAAATTATCTGCGAGCCAATAGAAAACGTCTGGCTTTATCCCAAGATGAAGTGGCTTTTCTCCTTGGAACTCAGAGCGGAGCCAAGGTCTGTCGAAATGAACGGTTCGTTCGTGAACCCAGTTTAGAAACGGCCCTGGCCTATGAAGCGATTTACAAACGGTCGGTCAGCGAACTTTTTCCTGGTCTCTATCGAAAGGTTGAACAAGAAGTTGCGGAACGCGCCAAAATACTTATCTCGAAAAAGAATCCCACCAAACCGAATCAGCAGACTGCTCGGAAGCGCGAAGCGCTTGCTGGTCTTTTGACCAATTAACCGTCATGAAGAAACTCCTTCCAAAATATCCTCGCATTCTGGCCATCGCTCCCTCTACCAGAGGCTTCGGTTTTGCCCTCCTTGAAGGACTCGACATGCTCGTCGATTGGGGCGTCAGGTCAGCCGAGGGAGACAAGAACAGCCAATCGCTCGTGAAGGTGAAAGAGCTGATCGCTCATTATCAGCCTGACGTAATGATACTTCAAGATACTTCAACCAAACCGTTCCGCCGATTCGAGAGAATTCGGACACTCAACAAGCGACTGATTACCCTGGCCGCAAGACGCAAGGTCAGGGTGGCATTGTTTTCATATGAGCAGGTGCGGCGGGTCTTTTTTGCCGATGGTCAGGGAACAAAACAGGCGCTTGCAGAAATCGTCGCCAACAAATTTCCTGAAGAACTGGGCTCCCGCTTGCCGCCTAAGCGTCTCCCATGGATGAGTGAAGATTCTCGGATGGACATCTTTGATGCAGTGGCGCTGGCTCTGGTCGTCCGGATGAAAAAGTAGAATGACAGGTGCTCGGCGTGCTTTTAGTTACCCACAAGTTTTGCAGACATGGAAAATCCTAACTGGATGTGGCTGGCCCGTGTATTGAGGCGTTCGGATAATTACATGTGAAGGCGCATCTGTCGCATTGCAGGGCCGCGAACTCCAAGAAGTTGCTTTGGTATTGTTTTTCAAATAGGTGGCGTTTGCCATGCTATTGGCCGCCATCATATTTGGTTACGGAATTCACAAATCATGTTCGCGAAGCGGGCCTCTTCCAGTAAGCAGAGCGTTTCGATACGATCCCGCGTCCTGTAAGTGTACGGAATGTGCCTCGAATATAGAAGTCCGTGAGTCGCCTCATGAACCAGGGCACACCCGTAAGCCTTAAGCACAACCTCTGGATTCGCGCTTAGGTTCAAAACATCGCGATCCATCATGATAATTTTACCGATCCTTCTGTAGATGGCCATACAGCCTGACCTCGATAGGCGAATTTTGCTGGCACGATTCAAGTAGCAGCCATAAACAAACTTGACCTCGCGCTGGACGCGAGCGAAACGCCTCGGATCGTAGTTTTGCAATTTCTTCAGTGCAGCAACCGCGGCCGTACCGAATGTGTCAATGCGTTGTCCTTCGGGCGTTGCATCGACGATTATGAATCCGTCTGCACGCATAGGACGCAGAGTTGGTAGGCGCAGACGCAATTCCCAGAGGAACAGTAAATCCACCAAATGCTTTAAACCCCAGTAAGTAGCCATGACGATATGGAGGCAATATGAGCTTGTTGAATTGCGCCAGTTATTAGCCGGCGGTGGCCAAGACAACGCTTGGATAAGCTGACCGATCCAATCATGTCCACCACTCCCGACACACCCTTGTTACTGTATTGGTTCAATGGATTAACCGTGTAGCTGCATGCGGCAGAACAAACCGTGTAGGACACCATGCTTAGTTTATGATTCCCAAATTCTCTGTCCAAACGAATCAATGATGGCTTGACCCGCAGCCGTTTTTACTCGGGCATATTTATCCCGATAGCTTGCAACGCGCTCAAATTGGGGTTCAACCATCATCTTTCCTTGATTGTCGATGAAACCCCATTTTCCACCAATAAATACTCCCGCACGACCTTCAGAAAATGATAAGGCTCTATCAAATTGTGGTGATATAAGATATTCTCCAGAGCTATTAATGAAGCCAAATTTGCGATTTGAAATACTGCCAGCAACGGCGAGCCCTTCAGAAAAGCCTTTCATCCAGATAAACTCAGGATTTCTGACTATCTGCTCGTTTAAGGCTACTAGCCCAAATGCTATATCAATATCGTCTTCTGAAACAGCAAACCCGGCAACGCCATTACAGAAGTCAGTTAGCAAAGCAAAACGGGGCGGGAAAACAATGTCGCTATATTGATTCAACGCAACTGTGAATAGTTTTTGTCCGCGCCAAAGTCTCGCTGTAAAAGCAGACCAATTATCCGGCCATCGCTCTTTATAACTAATATCTGATGCTGGAAGTTCCGAAATAACTTCTCCAGAAGAATTGATTACGCGGAAAACTTCCTTCGCTACTAAAGCATGTCCTTTCATGAAATCAAACCCGACGTCATACATCGGCGGAATTCGCCATGAACCTGAGTAATCCATGTAGCCGACTTTTGAATCCATTTTAATCGCAGCGAGACCTCCGCTAAACTCAGGCATACGATGTTTATACGGTTCAAAATTTGCCGTGATGACTTCTTTTCCATCGCGATTTAGAAATCCAATTCGATTGTTTTGTCTAAAACTCACGAGACCTTCCGAAAACCAACCCATGTCTTCGTAAATCGGCTTTACGACGTATTCTCCAGCTTCATTAATCAATCCCCATTTGTCTCTAATTTCCACCGGAAAGCGTAGGGTATTGCTCATCATCACTGCAATAGAATATCCAGCGCATTCATTGTGATAAAGTAATTTCCCCCAGTATTTTGTATAGTTACAGCTATGTCGATTGCGTCTAAATCAGCGTATGCGGACTCTCCGTTTTGCACATGCCGGCCGTACGACATGGCTGTTTCCGCCATCGCATCGGAACTTGTCACTACTGTCATGATAGCAAACGCTGCCCCTAAAACACCGGCTGCTTTGCCGAGCCCCCTTACCGTCTTTCCAGTTATTCTTACGCCTCTAGCTAATGCAGATTCCCGGCCCGCAGCACTAAATACCGAATCATAATTTTCGGAAATATAAGTATGCATACGTGCAAACTCCTTCGGGTCACTCATAATTTTTTGCATACTTTTCGCTACCTGGTCGGGGTAATACGGATGAAGATTAGCAGCACTTCTTGCGTCTTCGATCCAATTTCCGTTTGCATCCACGCCCAAAGTATATGAAACATTTCGCCCATCTACGTAATCATGGACATGAAATCCGTCTTGTGAATCTAGGCCATACGAAACCGCACCCAGTGTGTCGATCCTCATTACCGGATTATTAAAGTTGAATAGATAATAATTGGCTGTTTGTTCTTCAGGATCTTTACCCAACCATTTTCCTGTGCTTGGGCTGAAGTAGCGATGCCCATAATAAATCAATCCACTCTCTTCATCAACGAACTTGGTGGAAAAACGGAACGGATTGTTCTTGGCCAACAGGCCAGTAGCCCGAATCGTCTCCCCGAATGGCGAATACTCGTGTTGGGCGCTTGTCGTGTTGTCAGCAGTGTTGATCAACGCCATCACGTTTCCATTCCCGTCATACGCCAAGAAATGGTACGTGCTTCCAGAGTGATCTTTGACTATCAGCAAGCCCCCAACCCCTCCCGCTCCGTCCATCTCTCCACCCAAGTCCTTGCCCCACGTGTAGCTTTGGATGAGGGTGTTGTTGGTCGCACTGACCTTGGCAATCAAGTTCCAACCGTCGTAGATAAACCTTTCATCCACCGTAGGCGTGCCTGAGTAATCCGTACTGTCCCAGGCGTAAACTTTCTTCGTGGCTCGTCTTCCTTGGTTATCGTAAGTGAAGACCAATTTCGTCCGCGCGTTGGTCATTACCGTCGTCAGATTGGTCATCTGAATCAACCGGTTCTCCGCGTCATACCGATAGACCCACACCGAATCGTTGGTCAGGTTACCGTCGGCGTCGTAATAGAAGTTCTGCGTTGCCGGCGGTACAAGCTCACTGCCCACGATTTTCGTGCTGTTTGTTCCCTGTGTAGCGGTATTCGTGACTGATTGAAACACCGGCCCGCCGCCATTGGTGATGGTCAGTTCATTGCGGTAGTACTCCCCCTTGCGGTATGTGGTGTTGCCGTTGACTGTCACCGTGGCCGTGGCATAGCCCGCTCCAATCACGTCCACCGCGCCCGCCACACCCTTGCTGCTGTACTGGTTCAGCGCATTGGCAGTGTAACTCTCCGACCGCAAGCTGGCGCTTGACCCACTGGCGTCGCCGCCTGCCTTCGCCGTGGTGCGATTACCGATGGTGTCGTAAGTGTATTCAAACTGCTGCCCGGCCACCGGCGTCCAATCCACCCAATACCGTTTGCCGCTGATTACTTCGTTCCGGTCATCGTAACCGTATTTCCAATGCGAACCGTCCACCAGCGTCGCTTGCGTCCGCCGGTTCAATCCGTCGTAGAGATAGTTGTGGGCAGTGACCGTGGTGCCGCCAATCACGTTTTTGATAGAGCCCAACCGTTGGCCATAATCCCAAGTGCACGTGGCGGTGAGCACGGTCGTAGCGTTACTCTTGCTAGTCGTAGTTTGAAGCAAGTCGGACTTGGCTAAGTAGCTATAGGCAGCGGAATAAATCCCATTGGACACGGTGCTCAACCGGCCATTGGCATCGTAATCGAATTGGTTTGTCAGGGTCGAAGAAAGCCCAGAGACTTGCAACACATCTCGGCCATAGACCGCATTGTAATGGTTGCTGACGGTGATGCCGTTGTAAATGCCGTCACCGCCCGTCGCGGACACCAGCCGGTGGGCGTGATCGTAAACAAGATTGTTTGTGCCGGTGGCGCCGATGATCTGTTGAGGCAAGGAAGCGCGACTGTAATTCGTGAACAACATTGAGGGTGTGGTGTCGCTGTAATCCAGCTCTGCCAAGTCACCGAAGTCGTTATAGAAATTCGTGACGGTGACACCACGTGCCCAGGTGCGCGTTAGAAGCATCCCATTGGTGTAGGTGAACGAAACACTATTGGTATTGTGGTCCGTCTTGGAAAGGAGCAGCCCGCTCGCTGGCTGATAAGTCCAAGTGGTCTTATCTGCCGAACCTGGACTGCCCGGCCAAGAAGAGCCATTCCACCCGGAGCCGCCGCGATAAGTGTGCAGCTCAACCAATTCTCCGTAGGCACTATAAACGCGCTCTTGCGGATATGGCACGTCGCCCCAGCTTCGGTAGAGCTCGCCGCGGGCAGTGTAGCTGTAGTACGTTTTCCTGCTGTTGCCTCGTGTTTCGGATTTGACCTGTCCAGCTCCCGTGACACCGTTGGGATAGTAGTCGTACGAAATCTGGTTGCCCGTGAAGTTAACCACACTCGTTAGCCGCCCGAATTGATCGTAAGTCTTCGAGGAGGTGAAGCCTAGCGAGTTTACCACGGTCGTCTCACATCCCAACGCATCGTAATAGTGCCAGATCGGAGTTGAGACACTGGACGTACTCTCGGTTTGCAATAGACCATTGATGGTAATGTTGGTGGCATTCAGCGTGGATTGGGCCAGGTCAATAACCTCAGTAACCTTCTTGGTGGCACGATCAACATAGGCCGTCGTCAGGGTGGCATTGGTGTCTGCGTCCCACGTTGTCAATTCAGACAGAATGTTCGTCGCACTAAATCCGCTTAATCTCTGCTGAGTGATACTTGCGATTGTGGGCGCAGCACTATTGTCGGAAAGGTACACGAAATTCGTTTGCTTCAGAAACCAGGCGCTGCCTACTTTCTCGAATCCCGTTAATGTTCTGGAAATGCGGTCCATTGTATCCAACCAGCCCTCTGAACCGGTCCGCGTTTTGCCGACGCTCCCATCGTAATCGATATAGCTCCATTGATTTGCTTTTCCAGACCGACGGATAAGATCAGGCTGGTTGAGTGAAGATTCGTAGAAATGATATTCGATGACACTATTGGTGGTGACGTAATCCGGAGTCTCCCAGTGTACCGGTAAATCCAGCCAGTCGGTACCGGTTTTCTTCCAGCGCGCCGAATCTTCAGATCCGAAGGTGGTTTTTTCCATCATAGTCACATGGAACGTCGGAACGTTCGGATCATCTTCAGGGGTGTAATTCTGCCAGTAATCATGAAACTCCTGCACGACCCCGGTGCCGGTTTTGCTGTAAAGTCTGCGATCTAAATAGTTTGTACGGATGTCCGTCGCACCACTCGCATTCGTCGTCACCACACACATTCCGCCTAACTGATAAGCAACTGACGACGTCAGTCCATTTGTGCCAGTGTTTTGGGTCAAGCGCCCAGCGATGTCATAGATCCAGGTGTTCGTTAGAGCAAGCGACCCGGAGCTCAACACCTGCCGAATTTGCCGGCCGTATGCGTCGTAGCTGGTGGTTGCAACTATATCCGCCTGGGCGGGAAAGCCGCCGACAGCAGCGACACCCACCTGCTTCACCTGCACCATTCGCTTGAGTGAGTCGTATTGATACTCCGTTCGCATCCCGTTTTCATCGCTCTCCCATAGTCGAAGCTCGCAATCATAAACATTGGTTCCCTTATAGTCGGCCTGGTAAATGGTGCGAGTAACACTGGAGTCCGCGCCATCGATCACAGTAACATTTGTGGGATGTCCAAGAGAATCGTTCGAATAAACATAGCTTTGGTAAACTTCAAAGAGCGGTTCATTGGTTGCAACACCGGTAAAAACAGACAACTCCCGCCTCACCAGACTGCCATTCTGATAAATGCGCGCCTCCTTGTGAGACTGCATTGGAGCCAATGGCAGACCGGTGTCACCGGCGTACTCTGTCAGCGATTGTCCCTCAGCGGCATACACTTCGACGGACTGGTCTTCACCGTCTTCGAGATGAAGTGGATAACCATAATAGAGAATGGACTGGCGCCAGTCGGGGCCGTCGCCAATCTTGCTTGTACCAACATCAATGTTCGTGTTTACGGTGAAGACACCGGAAGTCGGATTATAAACGCCGGTGTGATAGTACATCGCCATCCGTGCATCACGGTTGTTCTGGTAGTAAAAAGAATGGCCTGTCAGCCCATTACCTTGCGATTCATCTGCGCTGGCTGAATGTACACCCAAAGCATTATCCCCGGTCCACATGTCCAGGACTTCCGTGGTTACATCCACGTCAGAATACGGGAATGTGTAATTGTCTTCTATTCGAAATCGGTTGGTGTAATCTGTCCCCTGGCGAAAGTGGTAAGTGCCAGTGAAGTCTCCACTGTCACTATCGTAATTGTATTGCACCGCATAACAATTGTCCGGTGTCGCATCCTCTGGATTTGGCGGCTGATTCTTGTCCGGGCGCAGCACATATTTCAGTGCGCCTGGGAAGTAGTCCGAGTAAGGGTCGTTAAAGTACAGCCGGTTCTCCCAATATCCATCCGGGTAACGGATGATGCTTGGCTTGCCATAGCTAAACGGATCCCCGGTGTCGTTGTTGAAATCGAAGGTTGTCACCAGATTATTATTGTCCGGGTCGCCGTCGGTTTCAGTGAGCTCCCAACCCCAATCAAACATCCTGTATTTTTCAATGCATTTGTATGCTGGTGTGTTCGATGAGGCATATTGGATCGTCACGCTTTCCAGACGATTCGTATACGGGCTGTAGCTAAATGTAACACCGCGCGTTTCCATCCGCTCCTCAGCGCCGGTACCATATCGGAGTGTCCAAGTATTGGTTGCACCAGTCGGGTCGTATACCACTGAATTTGTAGAGGACAGCCCGTTTCGACTCTCAATGATGTGAAGCTTGTTTGTGGTTGCAGGTTCAGGATTTCGAATGATCCAGGCATCAAAAGGAGAGCCGCTGATGTTGGTGTAAACTCCGTTGGCATCCTTGTTCGTCGCCACCTGGCTGGTCTTGTAGAAGTTCAGCGTGGTCTGGTTGGTGACCGCAACAATGTCAACGAATGCTTGATATGCCTTTACTTGACGCAATACACCTTCCAAGCCCGGCACGACCAATTCAACTTGATCACGAACGGCCTGCGAATCTGCTGTATAGTAGATGTTTGTGGGTGTATACGTTTCCCGGGATAATCCAAGTTGGCGAAGGCGCAAGCGGCCGGCCGCGGTTCCGTCGAATAACCGGCCTAAACTGACACTCCAGTCGATTGCCGCCTTATTAGTTGCTAAACTCTTTCCAGGACCCAACATCGGGAATGCGCCGTCTCCTGCCGCCGGACCGGGATCATCACTTCCATCGTCGGCGTACCAATGCGCACCTTGTTTGTCCCGGACTTCAATCACCCAGGAGTTGGAATAATAGGTGCAACTGGCACCTACTGTGAAGGCACTCCCTAATTGGTGGTCAATAAAAATCGTGTATTCCTTTGGGGCGGCTCTTTTTCCTTTGGCGTCGAGGGGTTGCCAAGTTGGATGGACATGTAGATTCAAATCAACCGATGAAAGATTGGAGGCAACAACACTAAGAACGTATTCCCTCCGCACGTTCACGTTGGCTACTAACGTGGCTGCGTTGGTGGGTGCCGAACAATCATATCCGTTAGCGGTCGTCAGGCCGTCCGCCAGTTTGATGTCGATGGTGGTGTTGGTCGCCGCATATACGTTTGTGATCCCGACCGAAATCGGGATAAAGAGCGGATTATTCGCCCACTGCTTCCATGGCTCTTTTCTCCGGTGACTCGTTGGCTGTTTTCCCGGCTCATTAAGATACAACTGTGTACCCGCCTGTGCTTCGAAGTAGAAGTGGCCGATCAGTAGGCAAAGCCAAGTTATCCGTTTCATAAAATAGGCGTTGGTTTATGCTGGGGTTGGTTTCGGTGGGGTGGATCAAATCCCATAAGTCAGATGGTTTATTTCAGCGGGGTGAAGACCTGTAATCCAGTTGCTCCGGTTAAGCCGTTGGGTGAGTTGTAAGTAGTCCAATCAGTTTCGCCGGAATCGACGGTGCCATTACCGTTGCGGTCTTCCAGATAATCGGGCACACTATCGCCATCGGTGTCGATAGGCACGCCGTTGGTATCGGTGGCCACGTAGTGATAACCAATATCCACTATGGAATTGGTTTCCTTCACTTGATTGGTCAACACCGTGTAGTGATAGAGTCCGGCATTGGTGGCATTGCGGCTGCCGGCGTCGATGAGCAAGCTCAGCATCCCGTCATTAGTTGGATAATAGTATTTGCCCAAATAGCTGGTCAGATAGATCGGGGTGTTGGTCAACACCACGTCATTGGCATTGGTCGGAGTCAAACGATTGGAGCCACTAACGTACGCGTTGTTGCTGTGAATCACCGTTCCGCTCTGAGTGATCGCAGTCTGATCGAAGAGGTTGTCTTTTAGAGTCCAGCCTGGTTGTTCTGTGTACGTATTCAGGATTCCGCCTCGAAACAAATTATTGTAAAAGGAGCGGGTGTGCGTCTGATTCGAGTCGTCGAGAATAAGATTGACCCGATCCCAAAGACAGTTGGTCGATGCCAGATCCGTCTTATAGGAATAGAAAATCCCCCCACCAATTTGGCAGTCCTGGAGCGCGGTGCCAGCCGCGTTGTCGTGCGTAAAATGATAACCATTTGCGGCCAGCAGTGACCAGTGGGTAAACGTGAAGCGCGGGCTTCCAGAACTGGTACTGAACCGCACGGATGTTGCCACGGTGCTGGAAGACCAATTCGTCGTTGCCGGCTCCTGCACCGTATTGTAACGCACGATTCGATTCAAACTGGTGGCCGAACCGCCTGAAGACAAATTACCGCCCGAATTGATCTGAATCCCGGTGACGGTGGAAGCGCCATAGGTGCCCAGCGCGACCCCATTGGTGAGTGTCATTGTCGCTGATAGCGCTCTCCCGCTGACGACATAATCGAGTGGGTCATAGTGGTACCCCAAATCCGGCGTGTCGGTGTCGCGTTGGGCTTGCGGCGACAGCGTGGTGTCCACGGTGAAATCACTGGTCAATTCGATGGGCGGATAGGTGGTCTTCTTTTTCAGGTCGCCCAGTAGACTCGCGGTGATGTTGGTCGTGCCAGCGTTGCGATAGGTGTCGTCGGCCAGGTAATGGCCAGCCGCTCCCACCGTTTGAAATGCGCTCGCAGTCCCGGTACTCACCGAGTTGCTGGTAAAATTTCCGGTATTGGTCACGGAAACCAGCAGGCTGTTGGTCAAACTTAACGTGAGGGCGTTGTTGTTGTTCATCCAATTGGCCGTATCGACCGTCAGATGTTCGCAGCGACCGGTGGAGCTTGAGCCGTTGAAATTGGTGAGCACATTATAAAACAGGGCATTGCGCAGGCTGAAATCGGTGTTGGTTGCCGACAATCCGTTGGCGCAGTTGAGCAGTTGCAAATGGATGACGACATGCCCGGTGCTCCCATTGAAAGCAATGGCACTCTGCGCATAGGCAATGCGCAGGTTTTGTAAAATGGCATTCGTCCCGGCGGCTGCGGCATTGATATACAAATCCGAATTGGAATAAGAATTGGCGAACGGATTTCCAGTGCTGCCGGAAATCGCCTGACCAACCGTATTGTCATTCTGCGACGTAAACACCGCCGGCCGATAGGGCCCGGTTTGACAGACCAAGGGGCCGTTGACTGAGAGTTCGGCCGCCGGTTGATTTGCGTACTTGATCACCGTGCCGCCTTCGAAAGTGGTGGTGCCGTAGAGTTGCACAGGAACCGACTGATTGATGTAATAGGTGGTATCGCCCTTGAACGTAAAATTAGTGAGCGCTTCGGAAAGAACCCCGTAGGCAGGGGTGGTGGCCGACAGCACTGCGGTGGCGCTGTTGGTCGAACCCGCAAGGTTCGTGACAACGACCGAATAGTTTCCACAATCCGCCGGCAGCACACCAATAATCGTGTAACTGTTTGCCGTCGCGTTGAGGATGTTGGTGCCGTTAAGCTGCCATTGATAGCTCAAGGGGGCGGTGCCGGTGGCGGTCACGCTGAATGTTGCGTTATCACCCTGGACCACGGTTTGATTGGTGGGTTGCTGGATGATGGAAGGGGGGACAATGACGGTCAAGGTGGCCACGGAACTCGTCACGCTGCCGCAGTGGTTGGAAACCACCACAGTGTAGTTTGTTGTATCACTGGTCGTGACATTGCTGACCGTCAATGAAAAGTTCGTGGCGCCTGAGATGTTGCCGCCGTTGGTGAGATTGGTGCCTTCCTTACGCCAGTGATAAGTAAAAGGAGCCGTGCCCGAGTTCGTAACTGAAAAGGTGGCGAGTGAACCCTGGATGTTGGTCCTGCTGGCGGGCTGCGAAGTGATGGACGGCGCCGTGCAAGGAGGGTCATTCTGCGCCCGCGCAAGGACGCCGCCCAAGGCGAGAACGCCGATCGTGGCGCACAGCGTTAAGGTTCGTTTCATGTAGTTCCTTCTTCGGTCGTTAGCTCAAATTCCCAATCGCCCATTTAACTTCTTCAAAGCGGTTTCCAGAGCAGGCCGGAGCCGCGGCTCGGGTTGGGCAGCCAGTTGCCGCAGGTAATTCCGCGCCTCGTCGTTGCCCACGTCGCCCAAAGCCGCGATGGCCGAGATCTGCAACGGAACGCTGCCGCCCTGTTGGGCCAGTTGCAACAGGAGCGGCGCGGCTTGGTTGAGGCCCAAGCGTCCGCAAATCTGGAGGGCTGTGATGCGCGACAACTCGCCACTGCGCTCATCACCGGCCAGTCTCAAGGCCACCTCGCCCAGCTTGTCCGGCTCAAACTCGCGGTGATCTTGCGCGAGATCACGCAACGCCAGCAGCGCCGTTCCGGCAATGCTGCTGTCCGTCTCTTCCGCCGCCTGCCACAGGGTTTGCTGAAGAGTGGTTTTTTCCTCGGCGCTCGCCCGCGCATAAACCGGCGTCATGTGCTGCACCGCATAATCGCGCATCACGATGTCTTGCGCCGGGTCCTGATAGATCGCCACCAACGCCTGAACCAGCCCGGCAGGCAGCGCCCGTTGCTCGGCCAGTTTGTCCATGATCCCATTCCGCAGCCAATTCTCGTTCGGCCGATTTTCGCCGCCGGACGCCGCAGGTGCCAGTAAATACTCGTAGAACGCGTGAACCTCCTGGGCGGTGAGGTTCGCCGACAACGCGCGAACGGTTTTTACCCGTTCCGCAAACGGGAGCGCCGGCACCGCCGCCACGATGGACCGGACTGATTCGGGAATGGTGTCCGGCGCGGAGTGGGCCGTGCCGGGCATAGCGGGTGTAGCCGGAGTGCTGGATGGAAGAACGTGGGCGCGGCTGGTGCGGGGCGCTGTCGGCGCAATCTCACGCTGCTGCCGGGGCTGATAATGTAGCCACACATAGGCGGTGACCGTCATGACGACCGCGCCCAGCAGGACGGTGACTTTGACGGACGGTTTCATCAGTTTTTCCCCACTTGGGTGCTGCCCTGCATCACAAAAATGCGACGGC
This sequence comes from Limisphaerales bacterium, assembly GCA_003140275.1. Lineage (GTDB taxonomy): Bacteria > Verrucomicrobiota > Verrucomicrobiia > Limisphaerales > PALSA-1396 > PALSA-1396. The sequence continues at coordinate 4,788 of PLJQ01000241.1, read as the reverse complement.
AATTGGCGGTTTGAACGCCGGCGGCCATGAGGAAATGCAATTTGTTTTGGCCCAAGGCGTCGAAATCGGGCGCCGTCAATTCCCGGTAAGTCGTCCCGTCGTCGAAGGTGACGCCGCCGACGATGATGTGGATCTGCACCGTGACATTCGTGAGCACCGGACTTAAGACTTGCATCGTTTCCGCCAACTGGCTGCCGTCTGGATATTGTTCAATCACCGTGTTGTAGGTGTCGGGAGCGGCAAAAAGCCGCATGCCGTCGGCGCGGACCGCCGCCACGATTGGCCCGTTGGTCCCCAGCCGCGAAACCATGGTGCGCGGCTCATTTTGATCAATGAGCAAACTCAGCGCCCGGACATTCGCCGTGTCGTTGGTGGTTGGCGTCAGCTTTAGTCTGGGGTCATTTTCCAATACGATTTCGGACGGAATATTGGTCAGCGCCCAATCCCGAGCTTTGCCAGCCCAACAAACCGGATTTTCCGGGAATCGGTAATCAATCACCTTTACGGTCATGCTGCCCCTCACCAGCGCGCCGCTGTTGGTGGGCGTGTAGGTTGCGGTCACCGTGTAATCGCCGGCATTGGTGAACTGGAACGGGGCGGGGTCCTGGGTGGTCGTCGCGTATTGGGCCACGCTCTGATTGCCATTGACGATCGCGATAAACACATTCCCATCGGGCTGGGCCGGTGGCCGGGCGGTGATTAACAAGCGGTCGTCCTTGCGGATCGTCAGCGACGGAACGGAATTAGTTGCAAGGAGGTTAAACGGTTCCCACTTAACTTGGTGCCGCTCGATCACCGCGGCGTTTTGGTAGGAAATCCGCACGGTGGTGTTGCCGTTGGTTTGCAGCGGCACATTGGCGTACCATCGTTGGCCGGCATTGCGCTGAACGGGCCATTCCGTCTGCCCGTCGCCCGACTCGACTTTGAGGTTCATCAGCGAGAGATACGGGTCGCGGCCTTCCAGACACAGGGGCGAAACAAAGCTGGAGGACGGCGCGTTGGTGTCGCTGCCCGATTCCCCATTGAGCATCGCCGCAACCCAATCCTGGATTCCGTCGCCGTCGCTGTCCGGCCCGGCAACGCTTACCAACCGCACCTGTTTGATGCGCAGGCTGCTGAAACTGGCCGCGTCATCCCAGAAGACGCGTACCGTGTGTTTTCCGTTGCTCAGAAACGGCGTCACGTATTCCACCATGCCGTCGGTGACATACCCGGCCACCAGGGGTCGATGCCCCAGGTTTTCGTCATCAATCGAGACCGCCAGGTTAAGCGTCTCGACCCGGCTATAGGGATCATTTTGGGTCCCCTCGATTTGCAACAAGAATTTGTTGGTGCGCGCATTGCTCAAGATGAAGTCAACGCTGCCACGGCGATCCAGCGCATAAAGGTCCTTCCCGTCCACCACCCAGCGGCCCAGGAAGTTGGTGCCGTCCGCGCCGTTGACCTTCATGACCTCGGTCACGAGCCCCGGATTGCCCGTGAGGGGATCGATGTGCAAGTAATTTACCTTCAGCCCGTCCGGCACGCCATCGCCGGCGCTGGAGGCCATGTTTGGATCGGTGCCAAGTTGGTACTCCTGCAGGTTGCTCAGACCGTCAAAATCGTTGTCCCGTGCGGCATCGGTGGGATCCAAAGGATTGAGACCGTGCGCTATCTCCCAGCCGTCCGGCATGCCGTCGCCATCGGTGTCCGCCTTATTGGGGTTCGTGTGGTGTTGATACTCCTGCAGGTTGGTCAACCCATCGCCGTCCGGGTCGTCGTTGGGGCCGAACCTCAAATCGCCGAAATAGAGCTTCTCCCAGATGTCCGGCAGGCCGTCGCCATCCGTGTCGGTGAATTGGGAGTACAACTGGCTTTGCGGAACGATCCGTTTCGGCGTCGAAGGACTGCTCCAACGGAACCGGGCCTGCGCGCCGCCGCGAGCATCAAAATACTCGATCTGCAACAGGTATTTCTGCCCGGCGATTAAATTGACGGTGGCGCTTGATTCACTGACGCCCACCACCCAGTTGTCGATAATCAGCCGGTCATCCAGTCGCAGCCGCACCCCGTCATCGCTCATGAAATAGAAGGTGTAGGGCTCTGTGTATTGGGCCTGGATTTCCCCGCTCCAAGCCACACTGAAGAAATCCTCGGGCAGTTCCGGGCTTGGAGCGTCCTTATGCCAGATAAAGTTCACCAGCGGATCCACCCGGCTCATCGTTGGCGTTCCGGCGACATCGGGGTTCGAGTAATATCGGCCCGTCAATCCGTCGCCCGTGCCCACCACCGGTGTCCCCGCCTGCACATCCAGCTTGCTGACCGGCGTCACACTGGCCTGGTCAAATTGCACCACGCCCACGGAATCCGGTTGGGGGCTCGCCACTGCCAGCCCGACATAAATCCGCCGCGGCAGTTTGAAATAGGACGGCAATTCCACCAAGCCGGCCAGCGTCCAGTTCGTCCCGTCCGGCGAACTGTATCCCGCGATGCCATGGTAGCCGGAGGTGGCATCGCTCCAACGCGCCGCCTTGAGCCAATACGGTGCGCTTTGAACGGCGAGCGAGGGCAGGTAACTGTTCACCACGTCTCCACGTTCTTGAAATGCCACACCATTGCTGCCGGACCCGATCAAGGCGGCATACGGCGAATTGTCGTTGAGGTTCAGGCGCATCATCAACCCCACCTTGGCCGGGCTGCCCACGCCGCCAAACCCGCTCGTCCCCAAAACGCGCGCCACCACCTGGCCGTTCCCGTCCAGGGGTTGATAAAAGAAATGAAACGCGTCCGCGCCGCCCCCAACGTTGTTCTTCCCCACGCGACCCGTGCTGATCACCGTGAACACACCGTTGGTGTAGTTCGCATCCCCGATTGCCGATCCCAGATTCCCGTGCGCCCACTCGTTGGGCACCCCCCAGTCCAGCGGATCGCGCGGATCGCTATAGCGCCGGTATTCCTCCAGATTCGTCAGCCCATCCCCATCGTCATCGCCGTTGGGATCAACGCCGATGTGGCCAAAATGTGCGATTTCCCAGAGGTCCGCCATGCCGTTCTGGTCCGTGTCGGTGGGCACGGAATACAACTGGCTTTGCGGTATGATCTGTTTGGGCGTGGACGGACTGCTCCATCTGAGCCGGGCCCCGGCATAAAAATGATTTTCATAATACTCGATGCGCAACAGGTATCTCTGCCCGGCGACGAAATTGACGGGAGCGGTGACTTCGGGCGTGGGCGCATCCACCCAGTTGTCAATGATCAACTGCTCGTTCAACCAAACCCGCGCTCCGTCATCCGTCTCAACGGAGAGGGTATAGGGTTCGGTGTATTGCGCCTCCAATTCGCCCGTCCAACGCGCGCTGAATTCGTCCGCATTGGTGAGACCCGCCGGAGCGCCCAGGCCCCAATCAAAATCCACCTGCGCCTCCACCCGGTTCGTCACGGGTGTTCCTGACAAAAGACGATTGTCAAAATAACTGCCCAATAGTCCGTCGCCTTTGCCCACCTCCTGAGACCGCCCAGGGCAGGTAATGAAAACCACGAGGGCCAGCGCAATCCTCAATGACACACGGCCCGAGCGCCAACCGATTTCTCTTTTTGAAGTGTTCATAGTCATTATTGCTTCAAGGATTCGAAGGAAGTTTTGCCAACCTGAACGGCGACGTTTCAATCCTCGGCGGTTGCGCAAACGCCGCGAATGAAACGATGACCAACAAAGTGGAAAGCACCTGCTTCATAAACTGAGGAGGAATGAGGGTGACGGAATTACGCGATCCGTGACGCGGTTTTTCCGTTTAGTATGGCGACCAATTGGGTTCAAGTGCGCGAAGTTTATCTGCTTGGCGACACTCGCGCTACTACCTGAAGATGTAATAAAGATGTAATCTAATTCTTACATCTTTTGGCAGTAAGGGGACTCCTTGGTGAGCCGCGCGGCAAAGTCAAGGCGAGTTTTGAATAACGCGCACCGCGTCGGATCGGGAATGAACATCCAGTTTAAGGTAAACCGCGCCGACTCGTTTGCGCACCGTATCGAGAGAAACCGAAAGCTCGTCGGCAATCTCTTTATACAACAAACCATGCGCGAGATGCTGCAAGAGGTCCTGTTCTTTGATCGAGAGCGAAGCTTTCGGGCGCGGCTGATCTTCAAAATAAGCGATGACTTTTCGGGCGATAGAAGAAGTCATGGGAGCCCCGCCGCCAATCAGCTCTTTGATGGCCGCGCATAACTTCTTGCCAGTGGTGTTACCTTTCAAAAGGTAACCGCGCGCGCCAGCTTTGAGTGATTCAAAAATCAAATTGTTGTCCTCGTGACCGGTCAACATGATGAATTGGGTGGCAAGAGTGGGAACAATCGCGCGGAGTCGGTGGACACATTCGATACCATCCATACGGGGCAGTTTAATGTCCACTAACGCCACAGCGGGTTTTTCTTTCGGAAGGCGTCTCAGGGCTTCTTCGCCAGTCGCGTAAGCGCTGATAAGACGAAACTGCTTTGATGAGCGAAAGACGCGCCTTAGCAACTCCCTATAATCATCGTCATCTTCAACCAGCGAAACCGTCCACATAAACTCTCCGAATAATAGGTTGTATTAGCATCCAGCCAGCCGATTGAATCGACGGTGGCTCTCTCTTTTAATACGGATGGAAACAACAAATCTTTCAGAAATCGTCAGGCAAAAGTGCAATCTGGATTCTTCCGGTTTTGGTGCATGCACAGTGAAAAGCTAGTCGCTCAGCGTCTTTAAGGTTGTTGGAAAGGGTCTTCTTGGCTTACGATTCGGTGAAATGTGGGTGCAAAATATGCGAATT
>PLJQ01000501.1 GCA_003140275.1 Limisphaerales bacterium | reverse complement strand
TCGAGCGCGTGGCCGATGGTGTGACCGAAATTCAGAATCGCGCGCCGGTTCTGTTCCATTTCGTCCTGACTGACAATCTCGGCTTTGATCCGGCAACAACGCGCGACCACCCCGGCGAGGGTTTTGGAATCCCGCTTCAGCAGTTGAGGCAGGTCGCGTTCCAGACTCTTGAACAAGGCCGCGTCGTAAATGATGCCATATTTGATGACTTCAGCAAGACCGGCGCGGTATTCGCGCGGCGGCAGCGTTTTGAGAGTGTTGAGATCGCAGAGCACGAGGCGTGGTTGGTGGAATGCACCGGCAAGATTCTTTCCGGCCTTCAAATTGACGCCCACCTTGCCGGNNGCAACGTCGTCGGCACCTGGACGAAATCGACGCCGCGCAGATACGTCGCGGCGACGAAGCCGGCGAGGTCGCCTACCACGCCACCGCCCAGCGCGACAATGAACGATTTGCGTTCAAGACGATGAGCGGCGAGTTGATCGTAACAGGCGTGAACGGTTCTCAAGCTCTTGGCGGTCTCGCCCGCCGGAACTGTAATCAGAACCGGATCAAAGCCTGACTGGACGAGGGATTGTTGAGCGGCTTTCCCGTATCGAGGCGCCACGTTGCGGTCGGAAATAATTGCGCATCGCTGACCGAGCTTGAGACGGGAACATTCCGTGCCCAGGCGGGACAACAAATGTTTCTCAATGAGGATGGAATAGCTGCGGTCGCCCAACACTACCTTCACTTTGCGCATGACCCAAACATAGGGATTGGCAGAAGCATGTCAAAGATTTGCCGGTCGGCTGAAAATATCGGTTTATTATTCCGGGTGGAATTCTATGCTGGGCGCGCATGAATCCAATGGCACTCATCACCGGCGCCTCGCGCGGCCTGGGTCGTGGCATCGCGCTGGAACTGGCGAAGCTCGGTTACGATTTGATCATTAACTTTGCCAGCAACCTTGCGGCGGCCGCGCAAACGGCGGCCGACTGCGGGTCGCGGGCAACGGCCGCCGGACGGAAGATACGCGTGGAGATTTTTCAGGCTGACATTGGCAGGGCTGAAGACCGTCAGAAGTTGATTGATTTTGCCAGAACAAAATTCGCACGGCTGGATTTGCTGGTGAATAACGCCGGGGTGGCGCCCCAGGTCCGCGCCGACCTCCTGGAGGCGAGCGAAGAAAGCTTTGACCGGCTCATGAACATCAACGTCAAAGGCCCATACTTGCTCACCCAACTGGCGGCAAAGTGGATGATTGAAGACGTGAGCCGCCGCCGGGGCAACGGGGCGGATTCACCGGACGAACAAACTTGTCCGCCTCCGCACGTTGGCGGTGACCGGCCAAAGATCGTGACGATTTCCTCGATCAGCGCCTACACGGCCTCGACGAATCGCGGCGACTACTGTATTTCCAAGGCCGCGCTTTCCATGATCACGCCGCTTTATGCCGCGCGACTCGCTGAATACGGCATCAACGTTTATGAAATTCGACCGGGTGTCATGGCGACGGACCTGACCAGGCCGGTGAAGGAAAAATATGACAAACTGATCGGCGACGGACTGGTCCCGATCGAACGTTGGGGAACGCCGGAAGACGTCGGTAAAGCCGTCGCCGCCATCGCGTAGAATCTGCTGCCGTTCAGCACGGGCGAAGTGATCAATGTGGATGGCGGATTTCATTTGAGAAGACTGTAGCCGGGCGGCCGGCTCTCGTTATAGATGAAAGCAATCAAACAGTTTCTAAAGGCAATTACGCCGCACGGTCTTATTGAACTCCGGCGTGCGCGTCTGGCGAAACGCACGGACGAGGAACCTGACCTGGAAAGATCTGCATTCCATGCTCAACGTCGTCGACGGATTGCAGCCGCCAAATTTTCGCGAGATACAGGGGCAATTCAGGGAGACGACCGTGAGCAGGTGATTGCTTTTCTCAAAGAACGAGGGATAGCCGTAAAACATCTGCTGGAGGGCAGCGTTCCGCAGCAATCGCTGGAATATATTCGTGAACGCGCCATTCTGCCTTTGGACCCGGCTCGTCCTCTGACCGCACTCCACATCGGAAATTTTGTGGGTGTATCGCTGGCATTCCTGGCCGCTGCGCTAGGGCAACGGCACCCAGATTCTGTGGTTGTCTCCGTTGATCCAAATCTTACGCATCGAGGAATTAGTAATCCGCAGGCGCATGTCTCCGCTTTGCTGGCAGCCTGCGGAGTGCAGCGCAATACCATGATCATTGCGGGTTACTCTGGTCGAAAAAGCATTAGCAACGACGGCGTGGTCTTCGACGGCTACGATCCGGAAAAGGAGTTCTCCAAAGAATGTGCCTGCGAAGAGTCTTTGCGAAACCTTGGCGCGCTATGCCCGCAAGCTTTTGACTTGGTGCTGATGGATGGCCACCACGAGGCGAGCTACTTGGCGGGCGAAATCCAAACCGTTCTACCACTCATGAGACTCGGTGGCTTCGTGATTCTTGACGATGTGGATGCCGCTTGGGCGGAAATCCGTGAAGTGTTTTCGCAAATCGCGTCGTTCGGTCTTGAGCCGATTGGAACCGATGACCGGGTTGGGATTGCCCAGTTGGTCGCGAAACCTTCCCACACCGGGGCCACGCCAGAAATTCGTGTTTCCGTCAGCGTGACTGAATGGGGAGAATGAGAATTGATTGCGTTATCGTTGGTTCTGGCCTTACAGGTGCGGTCATTGCCCGAACATTGACGGATGCAGGTCGTCGTGTGCTGGTAGTGGATCGCCGTTCACATCTGGGCGGGAATGTTTTCGACCATGGCCATCAAAGTGGCATTCGTATTCACACTTACGGACCGCATTATTTCCGCACGAACGATGATGAGTTGTGGCGGTTCGTCAACCGGTTCGCTTCGTTCTACGAATACAAGGCGGCGCTTAAATCATGGGTGGACGATCAATTTGAAAATTGGCCGATTACGGGCAGCTACATCCGCCGGATGGCCGGTGAAAAATGGGAACCGGAGTTCAAAGGGCAGCCGGCCAACTTTGAAGAGGCGTCACTGGCGATGATGCCGCGCGTTGTTTATGAGAAATTCGTCAAGGGCTACAATGAAAAGCAATGGGGCGTTCCGGCACACACCCTTTCAGCGAACCTGGCGAAGCGTTTCAATGTGCGGGAAGACGATGAAGTTTGCCTGATGGGTCACAAGCATCAGGGAATTCCAGAGCATGGTTATGCCGGATTGATGCGGAAGATGTTTGAAGGAGTTCCGGTATTGTTGAACTGTGATTATCTGAAGCAGCGTGACGAGTTTAAGTCCGCCAAAATGGTTGTTTTCAGCGGGCCGATTGATGAGTATTTTGGTTGCGACCTGGGGCGGCTGAAATATCGCGGCCAGCGTCGGCAGCATGAATACCTGGCGGATGTGGAATATGCCCAGCCCTGCGGTCAGGTGAACAATCCCGACCCTGCCAACGGCCCGCACATACGCACGTTGGAATGGAAACACATGATGCAGCGCGAATTTGCCGGGCGAATTCGCGGCACCGTGCTCACGCGCGAGGTTACGGTCACGCCGACTGATCCGAACGATTTTGAATATCCTTTCCCGGATGAAACCAACAGCCGATTGTATCAGGCGTATCGGGAGCGTGCCCAAGCCATCCCCAATCTTCTGGTTTGCGGACGCCTGGGTGAGTATCGTTACTACGACATGGATCAAGCAATTGCGCGGGCGCAGTTGTTGGCCAAACGCATTCTAAACGGCCAGAAAGTGAAGGCAGAAGATTGAGCGCGAACCACTCCATTTTTGAAGCGCCACGGATTGATCCCGTGCCAGAAGGCGTTCAGCGTCCATTGTGGTCGGTGATGATTCCAACTTTTAATTGTGCGAAACATCTGCGGCAGACACTGGAGAGCGTGTTGGCCCAAGACCCGGGTGCGGATCAAATGCAGATTGAGGTGGTGGATGATTGTTCCACCCAGGACGATCCCGAAACGGTGGTGCGCGAAGTGGGAAAGGGTCGCGTGGTCTTTTATCGCAAGCCCAAGAATGAAGGTGCAACGGCTAATTTCAACACCTGCATCCGACGCAGCCACGGCCATCTCATCCACATTTTACATGGGGATGATTGGGTTCTGCCGGGATTCTATCAGTGCATTGAANNCTGGCGACCCGCTGCTTTTTCGCCGACGAAGAGGGTAATTTAACTGACGTCACACCGCTAATGCCATTAATGACGCTGCCGACCCAGGTTGTCAGCGGGTTCTACATGAGAACTCCATTGCAGTGCGCTGGAGTGGTGGTGCGCCGGTCCTGCTACGAAGAATGTGGAGGATTTCGCGCTGATTTGCTCCATACGGCTGATTGGGAAATGTGGGCGCGCGTGGTTTATCTCAAAGGTGGGATCGTGAGATCCCAAGAGCTTGCTTGTTACCGCGTTTTCCTGGCAAACGATTCTGGCCGACTGATGCGGATTGCCGAAAACCTTCGAGATCGTGAGAGGTTGATAAAAATTTTGGCGAGCCGCCACCTTGATTTTCCTCGACAAGCGGCCATGCAGAAGTTGCTCATCATGGCGCAAGAACAAGAGGCTCGCTTCGAAAAACTAGCCGATCATTCTGCAGCTTCAGCCAACCGTGCTTATTGGAACGACCATGCCAGTTTTGGCCGCCGCTTGCTTAGAGGCGTTGGCGATTTTTTAAAGAATGCCGGGCATTTGATCTCGTGCAATGAACTTGCCTGCGATAATCCCAAGGGCAGCTCCGGAAACCGGGTAAAAAAGTTTGGGGTTGCTGAGAAAAAGGATGGCAGCGGAATCGAACGGTTTCCACGCTGCGAGCCATGAAAACTTACCCGTCGGCTCAATCCCTCGGATTCTTTGACGTGGAACTGCGGGTGCAATGGCTGAAGGCCAAACCGAACTGCCGTCAGCAATGATGACGGTTGTTTTTGACTCGCCCTCACCCTGACCCTCCCCCAAGAGGAAAAAACTTTTGCGCGCTCGTTTGAAAATATTCTCGTCTCACTTTCCATCACAGGAACACTTTCAGGCACGCTCGATGAAGGCGTGTCTTCAAACGCTGTCCTGTGGTCGAAATTTCCCGTTTCGTGAGTGACAGCAGCCCAAGCCACGCAAATTTTGTTGTTTCGGTTACCGCCGGCGCGACTCAAACACAAATTACGATTGACATTTCGAAATAGCGGGATAAAGTCAATTTTCAAGAGTTCGTATTTAACTTTTTAGTCTTTATGCCTGGCATTTCGCGCACCAATCACCTCGGCATCGCGGTGGGTCTGATGGTAACGCTGGTTTCGTTGAGCACCCAAAGCCTGGCGGGCGTGTGTCCATACGGCGCAACCTTGCCGGGCGTTGACGTTTCCCAGTACGACGGATCCATCATCTGGACGAGCGTGAAAGCGACAGGCATAGCCTTCGCTTACGCCAAGGCGACCGAGGGGACAACCTATATTGACCCTACCTTTGCCGTTAACTGGCCGGGGATGAAGGCGGCCGGGATTGTTCGCGGTGCCTATTCGTTTTTTCATGCGAATGCAGACCCCATCGCTGAGGCGGACCACTTTTTAAGTGTAATGGGAACACTACAGCCGGGCGATCTCCCGCCCATGCTGGACGTGGAGGTCACCGACGGTCAGTCCGCCGCGACGATCGCAGCCAACGTGAGTTCTTGGGTCAGTCACGTTCATGCAGCCACCGGCCGGGTTCCCATTATCTATACCACACCCGGGTTCTGGAATGTCTCGGTGGGCAGCACGGGTTTTGCGGCGAATCCGCTCTGGGCCGCAAACTGGGGAGTTACTTGTCCCACTCTGGCAGAAGGCTGGACGAATTGGGCGATTTGGCAATACTCGGCGACTGGCACCGTTGACGGGATCAGCGGCGCGGTGGGCGCGGTTGATCTGGACAAATTCAACGGTTCAATGAAAGATCTCCTGGCGTTTGCCAACCAGCCAAGCTTGAACATTGCTCCCAAGCGCACCAATCAAGTCGCCCTAACCTGGTCCACCTTCGCGATTGGCTTTGGGCTTCAGCAAAACTCCACTCTGGGCACCACTAACTGGACCAGTGTCACGAACATGCCAACCCTCGTGGGCAACCAGAAGCAGGTGATTCTTGGAACGTCAACCAAGCAGACTTTTTTCCGGCTTTTCCATCCTCCGTAAACGCTGGACGCAGCGCATCTGACACCGGAAACCAGACGTGCTCCGTCAGACGCATACGTTATTGGCGCGTAATGCAAACAGAATGTTGCAGACTCCGAACGCTCGCCCTCACCCCAACCCTCCCTTCCGGGAGGTTTTTTACTTCTCGGAAAATCTCGCCGTATTAGTGCAAGAGGCGGAGTATTTGTGTACGCTTGAAAAGCAGCAACGGTCGTCGGGAAAATTGCGATTTTGCAGATGAGTTGTTTCCGGATTTTCAAAAAACAAAATCGATGAACGTGACCATAACAGGGCATGACGGGATATTCATGATCAAAAGGAATGACGTAGTTGAATATTTTGCACGCCACAGGCCGGTAGTGCTGAGATGGAACAAACAGAGCGATACAATGAATCTCTCCGCCCTTAATATTGGCGCGTCTAAGGGAAGAACTTACGATCGGATTTTGATCTCCTTTTTGAAGTGAGCGTAGATAAGTGCGGCTGAACGCTGGGCTTTTTTGAGGTTGGTTCCGTGCATATCCGGTTCATTGACAAGAACGCTTTGAGGACTGCCAGGCCGCCTCCGAGTAGCAGTGATCATGAGGCTGGCGAACTTTGCCGTGCCTCTGTCACCTCAGTCTTGGCTGCATTGTCAACAAACCGGATAAGCACGGTTGGTTCTAACATCGTCCAGCGACTGAGCCGACCGGCATCAAAGTGACGATGGATGAATTCAAAGCGCTCAAATACATCCACCATTGCATTTACCACGACAACAAACAGCCGACCGTCCGAGGCATCGCACAGGCTCTTGAACGACGGTCGTCCCGGTCAGGGTTCAGGGCGCTCAATTTACTCATGAAGCGCGGGCTCGTTTACCGGGACGAAAATGGTTACATCTGCATGAGAGAGGATGTGACCGATTGTAGTGCGAAATTGGTCATAATTGATAAAGAGGCATCAGGTTGAAAACTTTCCAGTTGGTATTGAAGGCAAAAATCTATGGTAGAATGACATGGATTATCAGGTTTTTAGACAGTCAAAAAATTGTCGTATGACACCAACAACATTTCTAATGACTGGAAAGGGGCAATCACCCTGACTTTTGATGATGGGTGGCGATCTATTTATGAAAACGCTCTGCCTATTCTCCAGAGGGCGGGGATAAAATCTACATGCTACGTTGTCAGTGGCTATTTGGATGACGAACAATTTCCTGCGTATATGAATACCACCCAAATATTCGAGCTTAACGCGCAAGGGCACGAGATCGGCTGTCACACTGCTTCGCACAAAAATTTACCAAAAGAGACTGACAGCATTATTGAAAGCGAAGTGAATCTTTCTCTAAAATTTCTCCGAGGACTCGGAGTGTCTGTACAGACGTTCGCATATCCATTTGGAGAATACGACAGTCGTGTAGTCAGGACAGTCAAAGACGCTGGATTTCTCGGAGCGCGTAGCGTCGAACGGGGGTTCAATGACCAAACAACTGATAGATTTCTGCTTCAATGCCGAGCAGTTAAAGTCTCAACTACGGTGTCTGAAGTGATCGCGTGGATTGAATCTGCGAGAAGTCAAGCCAAGTGGCTTATTCTGATGTTCCATCAAATTGATGAGGAGGGCAGGGAGTTTAGTGCGCGTCCACAAACGCTATCGCGGATAGCTGACTATTTGCGTGAAAACGATGTGAGAACACTGACAGTTCGAGAAGGCCTCAAAGAATTGGAAAAGAATTGAGAGACAGGAGTTATTGACAGGGCCGGCCTTTTAAGGAATCCGTACGGAATGTCGGTTCGCACCGCAGATGACCTTGGAAAAGGGCTTGGCTCTGTAATTTACGATATGCTCATGCTCCTATTCGCACTTTCAGTGAACCGCAGAAGATTCCAGTATCCGAATTACGAGGAACTCACCTGGGGCGATCCGCAGATAGCCATCGAGGTTATACTATTGAAGTGTCGGTCGCTGATGGAATTCATTTCGCCACGCACGCCCACTCGGGATGATATTGTGATTACGGACTTTGGTCAGTCGCCCATTAGCTTGCCCCACAAGGTTCAAGTTTTTCGTAAGTCAGTAAATCAGTGGGCGGCTCATCTTTCTTGGCAGAGGGTAGTAAAGTTGCCGAAGGGTGCCCCTCAACCGCTCCAAATTGATATGGACGCAAACGGATTTTGGTTGCTTTCCAAAGTCATGGCAGCGGTTCGCGATTCTATCTCGGCGGGTGTTGTACTCACAGAGCATCATCAGCGTTTTTACAGGGTATTCCAGAGAGAGTATGAAAAGCTCAATCTCCTGGAAAAATGAATCTTGCCTTCAGTGACAAACTCTTCCTCCTTTTATCACTCATTTGTTCGTTTAGACTGAATCCATGCAGTAAATTTTACTGCCGACAATCACCGCTCGACAGAAAACCCAAACTCCTTTTTGAAGTGAGCGTATATGAGTGCGGCTACGCGTTCAGCTTTATGTCCATAGGTTCTGACTTCCTCTAACTCCGCCATCTCGAATGGCATCCATTAAATCAAATCGCGGCAAAGTCAACAATTCGTCCAGTTTCCACGTAACGCATTCTTAAGAAGCTGGAAGCAACGTATCTCAACAATTGGAACCTGACCTGGACCGCCGGGCGGATACCCCTGACTGCATTCCGCCCGCCGCAAATCCCGCCTTACCGAATCCCTGGCCCCGCATTTACTGGCTTCCACCAATATCCCGACAGCCAATACGGCATATCGCTGAAATCCCCGTGCTTTAACGGAGTGTCGCAGCGTTGGCTTATATCCACCGCCTTCGGGTCCTGGTTCCATTGGTATTTCAATTTCCTCATTTGATTGCTGCTGCCGAAACCAACCGAAAACGCCTGAAAATGCAGCTGGCTCTTCAATATCCCGGATTCGTCGTTCGCATAAAAACTCCGGATCATCGGCTCTCCCGTCGGACTGCTCCGGAACAGGTTTTCCCAGCGCCCAAGCGTTCGTTCCTGCTCGGTCACCGGATGCGCCAAAAAATTGTCAAGCCACACCAGCAAACTCCCGCGCGGCGGCATATCCGCCATGTCGATTTCACCTACCTCCGCCACCGGATGTATACTCAGATTATAAAACTGCGCCTTTGGATACCTCTGCATGTACGGCAGGACCGATGTCGTAAAATCATCAATTGAACACGCCGCGCCCATGTAAACAATATTCGCAAACTTCGCGGTCGTGTCCCGCAGTACGCGATTCAGAATGATCGTGCCCATGCTGTGCCCCACCACCGTCACTTCTTGCACACTGTTGCTATCTTGCCGTTGCCGGAGCGCATCGACGAATATTGGCAGTCCGGCGGCAAGAAACCGCTTCGCGCGTTTTTGCTGCCGCGTGGAAAGTGCATGGTTCGTTGCGTTGGTAGTTTGACTGGTATTGGCGATGCTTTGTTTGGTTTGCTCCGCCTGCAGCCGTTGTTTTGCATCCGTGTCCATTCGTGCCGGATAAGTTTCGACTGTGCGCCGCAGCATGTCGTCCCACGCTCCCTGGCCGAATCCGTCAATCAGCGACGCCCCAAAATACTTGATCGGCAGCGTCAACCAATACGACAATCCCCGCGTCAGCCGGTCCGAGTTCCTAGAATAATCATCGCCAATCTCCACCTGGAATCCTCCCCGCGTCAGTTCCTGAAATTGATGCACCGCCGCCGCGCCTTCTTCGCGATTCCTCACCGGAATGACCATCTCGATGTCTGATCTCGTATTGTTCGCCACTACCAGCGGCAATCGCATCAACGCGCGTCCCACGTCCGCTAGCAGCATGAATGGACTCGTCAACAGACCAAAGGCCTTTCCGGCCGCCGTCTCCGGCTTTATTCCCTGCCGCGCCCACAACAAGTGCTCAAAATAAGTCGAACTCCACCCCGACGGCCAGACCACAAACACAGGATAATAATCCCCCTGCAAAATCTCCTCGTAATCATCCCAAAAATGCTGCATCCCTGCCTTCCGATCATTCAAGCCCCCGTGAACAAAAAGCATTATCTTCTTCTTGCCGCTTGCCGCGAACGCCGGAAAAATTGTCCCATTGAAATATTCTCGCACTTGCCGGCCATCCGTGATGGCAGCGGAGTTTTTGTCGGGGCGTAAGTCCAGAACAAACCCATCCGCGTTGATTTCGATCACATGCTGACTCTCGACCCCCGCGGGTGGCTTGCTGTTCTTTATTATGCCTTTATTTGGATTGCACCGCGGCAGGGAAGCGCAGCCAGCCGTCAGAAAAATGGCTGCAAGCGCAGCAACTTCGGCAACCTTTTTGAAAAGGGCGTGCATCTCACCATTAAGCGCACCCTTCCCGGCCACGCGCAATAAAATTTCAATGTGAGAATCGCGCGTCTTGCGTCTCGCCCCGTCCCCAATAAAAGTTTCCTCCCACCGGACTGCAAAGATTTTGAACTTGGGCGAGTATCTGCGCGCAGCCGATATCGACTGCGGTGGCAAGTGGTGACCGCCAGTCCTGCAGCAATCAAATTTTGCAACCGCGAAGCTTGGCCATGACGAAGTGTGGTCAGAACCGCCGCGCCTACTTCCTCCTATGCCGTCTGAAGCTGTTCAAGCATCCACCACACTGCTGGCATCACCGCCGCCTTTTCCAACGGCGACGCGGCACATCAACGAATCTAAAGCGGGACGCTTGGCAGGTCCTACTACTCTCACTTGGACAAGCCTTTCAAAGCGACCGCTGGATCGATGCTGACACCTGCGGAGAGATTCCATGTTGATCGTGTGTCGAAGTATGCGTTGGCGCCGAGCTGGAGATTTACCGACGGGCTGAGTTTGTATGTGATGACAGTCCCCCAAGAAGGGGCTTGCTTGAGGTCAAACAACGGAAGCCCGATGCTGTTCGTGGATACCGTGCTGCCGGTTGTCAGGTGGGGAACATCCGCAGCCCCAAGCCCAAAGCGCGTTTGCCACATCCAATCCTTGTTGCTGAATTGATACCCCAAGCCTAAAAAATAGTTCGGGTGAATAGCCAGAAACTGCTTGTCCGTGACAAAACCGCCTCCTAATTCAATGGTGGCCTGTTGATTCCAGCTTCCCTCCTTGCTCCAGCGCCAGAATGGTAGTCCAATGGAGTTGTCTGAATAAAAGTCGCTACCACCCGTTATGGTTGAAACGGTCAGGTTGGTGGGCGTGCTCGGACCACCAAAGACATATCCTACCCTAAATTCAAGATCGGGGAAGAGCTGACCCGGAAAGAACCAATCCCATTCGCCGCCGCCATGTGATCTCGAATGGATACCGGAGAATGAAAAAAATAAATTATCCTCGCCTGACGTGTCGCCCGACAGAACATACCGATGAATCAATTCCAAGTCGAGAAACCCGTCGGTCTTTGTGTTGTTCGGCTTTATGGCACCATTGGTGATTGAGTAGGGATTCTGTAACTTGGCACCAGACCAGAGCAGAACTGACCACATCGTGTTGCTTATGGAAGTCGTATCGACTTTCAAGACTGCCGCCGTGTCGGCTACCGCACTCTTTTGCGCCGCCGTAGCAACGACTTGATCTTTCGCCACTGCGTCGGCAGTCTTACTGGGATCGCTCGCTGCAGCACGGTGTGCGGCCTCGGCAGCAGTGGCAGCGTCCTTAGCGGTGGTGTGAGCTATTATCGTCGAACCGTGGGCGTCGGCGATAGCTTTCGCCTTGGTGGCGGCATTCTCTTGTTTAGCCTTGGCCATGACTGCTTTCTTAGAAACAGCTATAAGGGCATCGATTCCCTTGCTGGTCATTGGAGGGAAAGTGTGCTGAAGAAGCTTCACGGTAAGCTCTGAATTGACTCCTTGGGCTTGGATCAGCGGCAAGACTGCATTCTCGAAAGCTGCTCGGCTTAGTTTGCCGGATACCTTGCCATCCACAATGATCGCAATGTCGTTAACTTGTTTATCTGTGTACACCTCCGCGAACGCTTTATGAGGAGCCGAGAGGATCAGCCATGCGACCAACGCCCAAAGAACGCCGCTCCATGGACTAAGCTCAAATATCGGATTCCTTCTAAAGAGGCATAGAGCCGAGCCATTTAGAGGAGAAAAGAAATGCGCAGCATTTGCGAGTGAAATGTTAATGATGAAAATTCTCATATCTTCAGCAAATTCAGCAGTAAACATAAAAGGCGTCGAGAAAAAAATGTCATAAAAAATCGGGTACGCGGTCGAATAGGAAAGAACACGCCGAGGCAAATCGCCTGTAAAATTAAGGGCGCCAATACTCGTCATTATTTTCCATTACTACACACTGCTTTCACTGACAGTGGTCTTTACTCCGTTCGGCATTCAGTTCGCGCAAATTACCGAAAAGCGGTTACTCATATTGTTTGCCATCGTCACTTGCGTATTCGTTTCTTGCGGTTATGTTTTTGACACCGGGTTGTTATGTGGAATTTTTTTAACGCTGTTAGGTGTCACATGAAGCCCAAGGGCATGCCAGTTACTATCCTTCGCTTTGGAGTTGTTGCGCTAGTTTTTGCTTGGGCTGATCTGCTCGGACTCCGCTGCTTCGCATCGGGAACGACGACATACGTTTATGTCCTTGATGGGGGTCGCCCTGGTGACCCGGCTGTGACTGTAGAGCTTGATGACGCGGCGCTGAAATATGGTTTAACCCCCGGCATGGTTGTCAACGTTTACAATTCCGATTTGACACGCCGAGACGATCCTATCCGGACGCTCGATGAAGACATTGCAGCTCAACCGCTCGGAACCTCAACGTACGTGTTCGCTTGGAGTTACGGCGTCTACAACGTTAATACATTTATTCAACTGAATAAGTCTATAGATTTACTCGTCACCGTTGACGGCACACAAGGAATTGGCTCTGGAGATTATCCCGTTAGCCTCGACTTGGGCTCAACCGCTGCGGTAGTTATGAATTATCTTTCGGGCGACCCTCTCCTTCATGGCACGTCTCACCAGGTTGCGGAAGGCGTCAAATATAGCGAGTTTGACCTTTATTTTTTCAGCTTCCACGCACTGCCCGGGTTTCCATCATTTCTCGATTGGTTACAGGAGAACCTCGGAGTAATTGACACTCTAATGATGGCGGCACGCGCCAACGCGCTCAGTCAACAGGGCCTGCCTGGAGAATCACAGGGATCAATCGGCGACTCGGGCCAAGGCGGAACTGAATCTTATCCGCTATGGGCCTTTCAGAATGCTTCGCAAGCCAGCTCGAACAGCACACGGTCGCTCGACCTGACACCCCTCACGAGTCTCAACGATCTCTTGCCCACGAATGGCCCGCATGGCGAATCCGCAATTGCCACTTCACCACCGGTCGTAGGCATCACTACCGCAACTGCCGCGACCGGGCGGGCTTATATTGATACGAACAGTGACACGAGCGTGGCAGGCATCTTCCTGGCGGAGACCGTTACCAACATCTATGAACATGACTATGTCGTTTGCCGGCGTGTTCATGGTTATCAAATCTTAGAGATTGCTCCCTTCGGTTATCAAGGATCCTCCTGGTGGCTGATATCGGCGACCAATAATATCAATGGCTGCTCGGAAATAGCCATACCGTTCATTGTTTATGTGCGCGGCAGCAATGCGTTTGTCGACAGTCAATATTTGGTTGACCTTTACGGGCCAAAAAGCTTCGACAAGGTATACAATTTTCAGATTTGGGCCGTGTCATTGTCTGAAGCCACGGGGCTTTTGGATATGGTACTGCACCAAGTCTCTGAACACTTTAATGTACAGTACAATAATACGGGTACGAATTCATATCCCCCTGTCATCGTCAGTTCAGCCAAATATGTTGCGCCGTATATCCGCGTCGACGTGATTAACCGCACCATGAACTCGATTGATACGAGTTTTGCCGGCCCATTATGGACCGAACCAAATTTCATGTCGGAAAGTATTTTTAGCAATACAGTTACTCTCCAATCAGGAGAACAAATGATCGATTTGCCTGTTGGCGGTCTCCACGACGCTGTCATCTATGTGGAACCCGGTGCGCTCAGCGATAAATTTTACATTTCAAGCGGGTATTGGTTTTCTTTCGATGACTCTTCTGCAGGAGGAACTTCTTCCGTGAGCTTCCAGCAACAAGCTCTCGTCAACCCGTTGATTTTGGAAACCGCCTATTGGTTTGCCAACCCTCCCGCGATCAACATCCATGCACAAGTAACCAGTACCTTATCATGGTCATACGTTGGCCTCGGATATTCGCTCGATCCCGACAATAATCCGGTCGATGTCCGCTCTGCTATGGGCGTTGGGTTTTGGACAAAGGGCGATGGAAGGCATTACCGCGTAAAGGTTGAAAGCAGGTCTGTAACGGACGGCGACTATTATGGCTACACATTCATTGCGCCAGCAAACTGGACAATGATCGAAATTCCATTTTCGGATTTGCAGCAGGAAGGCTGGGGACAGCCTGCCGCGTTGGACCCGGAGCATGTCCGAACCGTCAGCTTTGTAACGACCGAACGGCCTTATGATCCGGTATTTTCAATCGACCGACTAGCATTTCTCGGCTCCCCAAGCCCGCCACTCTCCATCTCAGGAAGTGGTCCAAATATCACACTCGCCTGGCCAAATTCAGCTTCCACTTTTAGCCTCGGCTCGGCATTTGCATTGCAATCGTTTGCAGGCGAGACAACAATTTCACTTCGCCCTCAAATTCTTGCCACTAATTACAGCGTCACTCTTCCTGCAACCAATTCAGCGATGTTCTTCCGACTCAGACGCAATTGACCTTCAATTTCGGGGCGTGAATCGCTCGACGATCGCGATTCAGTCGAGGCTTAAATACACGGAAATAATTGATTTTATGAATCCAGAAAGTAGTCCGGTCTTAGCCACGTTTAAGAACGCGAGTTTTGGCGTGAAAACTGGCATTTACGTGTTGACCTTATCTCCGCGACTCCATCCAAAGAACTCTTTGCCAATTTCACTCCGCGCCTGTGCTGCGGATAAATGACAAGTGCTGTGGATAATAAGATTGGGTATGGGTGTTGTAGAAAAGAGTTTACCCAAAACGGCAAACTCTCACTCCTTCAATGAAATTTCCTTTCCGGTATCCTTAACTGGTTCCCTAATTTGTCTGATCGGAAACCCGTACTCTTTTCTGAAGTGAGTGTATATGAGTATGGCTGCGCGCTTTGCTTTGTATCGGTAGGCGCGAACATCGTCCCGTTCCCCGAGCATGGTAAACAGATTATACAACTGGACGTATCGGGACGTCACAAATTTTCTCAAAGATAAAGGCTTTAGTTTCTTTGAGCAGTTAAAAGGCTCTCACGAATCTTGGATCAAATTCGGGGACAACGGCGAGCCCGATAGAATCGTCGAGGTTAATTTCGCCCACAAGAGCTACCCACCGAAAACGCTGAAAATAATGATTCGCCAGTCTGGTATTGACCAGAAGGAATGGATTACGTGGGCGGGTGCTTAGATTGGTCAGTCCAAAGTCTCCTCATCAATCGCACTCGTAGTCACATTGCATCTCAATAAACGTAATGTGGCGATGTAGGCTGAAGTGATAAGCGTGCCAGCAGTATCGCTCATAGTCAGTAGCGTCGTTCCAGCGACGCTGAGAATTCCTGCTGACCACGCCGTGCTCCAAACGTTCTCCGATCTCGACTGGATGGTCGGTCTCCGGCTTGTCCAAGGGCTTATCGGAAACAATCGTTATCTGTCGGTCTTCGTTTTGGAGTATCTCTTTCCACGTCCTCCGGTTGTTGAACACTAACGTTCCCTTGTCGGGCTCTTTCGCTGCAAGTTTAGTCCAATCGAGTGGGATGACCAAATCACCGTCTGTCTGGAAGGCATACTCCTTGATGAGACATGAACGCTTTTCAGGGGAAGTCGGCCCTTCGTCAAGAAACAGCTGGCGCACGGAGACGATGGTCAATTTCGCGCCTTGAATTTGGTCCTTTGTTGCTGAATCGCGGCTGGGAGGAAACGTGGCGTTAAGGATGTAGTCAAACTCTCCACCGACGATCTGAATCTTTACTTTCGGTGGCGGACTGTAAGGCTGCGCCTCAAGTTCTGTTGCGATGCCGAGGTTGTTCGTGAGTAAGTCAAACTCTCTCTGAAACTCGAATGAGCTTTGAGCCATTGCGAGGCAAACAAAGAATGTGCTGCTGCCATCGCTTGCGAACACTGACGCTCCCTCTTTGGTAAACCTGGAGGCAATGTAAGACGCGACCGCCTTTTTGCCGTCAGGATTACCGGTCGTCACTCGATGACCAAAAATGTTCCGATCACCAAAGATGGCCTTGGGCTCCAAGGCCTGTTTAATTTCTGAGTGGCGCACTTTGTATTGCTCGAATGGCATAGGAGTTACTTTTTGTGGGGCGATGCCGGAATAATCCGCCACCTTAGGTGATCAGTCTGCTCAGTTGTTCCGTTACGCCGACAAATCTCGCCTTCGCTGGTTCCCTAAGGCGGAAGTTCTCATCAACGCCGTCTGGTCGATTGTCCTTCCTTAGATTTGTTAATTGGGTTACCTTCGGGAGGATGACACTTGCCAAATGGTTGTGCTCTAGCAAGTCTCTTACGTCCGCTGCGTAGACACGGCCACGACGGTTCGTTGCCTTGCAATACGCGGCTGCAGTAGCTACAGCCATAAAGTAAAGCATCTCATCGGCATCAGGGTTGTTGTTGGTCGCGTAATTTATTTTCGCGATGTTTTCATAACCATGACGCGAGGCCCATTCCAACAGTGCAACGGCTGCGCAATATGCATCTCCACATGCATTCGTGTCGTAAATGGTAGCGCCACGCTTGGAGAAGTTTGACACATACACCACGTTTCCGAAGCCATCCACTCCCAAGCTGCCGCGAGAGCCGAGCGTCACATAAATCCGCGGCGCGCTTTTCGGATCAAAGTGGCTCAGTATATCAACTGCCATCCGAGCGAAGAGCCGGATGTCTGGCAATTCGTCGTCTTTCATAAAAGGCTTGGTCTTACTTTTGAGTTTCTTCGCAAACTTGTGAGCCTCCGTTTCGTTGAAGACAAGAATGAAGGGAAGCAGTTTCCTAGTCGCGTTGCTGTGCGTTCGGAGCCAGCCTGTGAATTTCTGCATTGGCTCTGTCATCGCCAGGATCGCCACCACTTTTTTATCCGCATGGTGGGCTCTTTTATAGAGGGAATATGCCGCCCGAAACAATGGGCCGTCTTTCAAGGAGTTCAAGACGATGGCGCCAACCTCGTTTGCGTGGGGCTGTAAGAGTTTCCTGATGCGCTTTTCTTCGTCGGCCGGTAGATCGTTGGGACTGCCTCTGAGGACGATTTTGTTATCGAGTTTACGATACGCACTTCGAAAGTGGCTAAAGACCCAGTTGCGACGGAACCTCGGATTTTTAGGGCGATAGAGCACGCTCTCAACAGGCAAGGAAGCGAGATAGACTTCTAGAGAACGGTCAGGGGTATAACGAGATGCTAGACTAGCAACTTCACTGGTGATGGATTCCGCTTTGACGGGATTTTTTCTGTAAAGGTTCTCCAGAAGCCTTGCCAAGGTACCATCACCAATGCGAATTCTGGGTAGTTTGCCCTCAATCTTTTGACTAATATTTTCACTGGCAAACCACAGCC
>PLJQ01000373.1 GCA_003140275.1 Limisphaerales bacterium | reverse complement strand
AAATCGAACGTCATCGGCGGCTGCCTCCCGTCGCTCACCCTGAAGGTTGGACGGCATAACATCCCTACTCTATGGCAGTCATCGCAAAGTTTACCTACGAGGTGAAGCCCGGTCGCATTCAAGATTTCCTATCGAAACTTGTGACCGCTCGCTCTGCGGAATTTATCAGCCCCGTAATGCCCAAATCCGTGCGGCTTTTTCGGAGCACCGTTCCCGGGCCGGAAACGCGCTACGTGGTCCTCCTAATAGAATACGAAGACATGGCTGCGTATGGAGCTCGAGCCGCCTTTGAAAACGAAAATCAGCAATGGCGGGAGCTGTTTGCTGCGACTCCGAACTCACCGGAGTATCTGGTGAAAGTCGAGCTTCTGACAGAGTTCGCGTTATGAATTTTACCACGCATCTTCCGCCCAACCAGACGCCGGAGACGAACCGCCGCCCCGCTTCTCCGCTCGGCGTCCCGAGCAGGTTTGGACGTCCTCTCCACGCTCGACCTTGCTTTTCCGGCGGCGGTCGCTCAGCTTTCTGTTGGGCACGAAGATGAAAAAGCGAAGCACCATTTTTATCTTCGCAATCGTTTCGATTCTCGCTGCGTCTCTCCTAATCCTGGTGAATACGCCCATCTGGAAATCGGAGGAGTTCAGAGTGAAAATGGGATGGCCAAGCTACGGTCGCGAGGATCATAGGACCTATCATGATTGCCAGTGGCATCGTGATGTAATCATTGCCGATGCGAAGAAGCGTTTCGCAGAAAGCGCTGGGTTGCGAAAGGGAGCCCCAGTGACATGGCAGGATCTCGTTCCCTTCATTACCAATGGCACGTACTATGCCAACACCCGCTATCCTGGCACTGCGCCTGACTACCTACCTAAGTGTCCCTCCGGCGGGACTTATTCCATCAACCCGATTGGTACGAATCCGACGTGCTCTCATCCGTACCACCAATGGTACAACTGTATGAGGAGAGGTGGCATTCCACCCATAGGAGAATGAACGCTTGTTCTGAATTCGAGGCCGTCTCGGCGCTGCCCGTGATCGCTCAGTTCCAGCGTTACGCGGCCTCACACGTATGCTGCCGATCGCGCTAAACAAGAACGACGACGAACGCTTTGTGGGGTCAGTGAGGAGCATTGTATCCGCGACGATTCAGGACTTACGACCCGCCGATGTGTTCCTGATGGACCCCAGTTGTTGTCTGGACCCGGAACTATTCTCGCTCGGACACAAGCCGAAGTAGCTGGAGACCTGCCGCCGGTTCTTGAACCGCCCCCAGTCGCCGACTTCGCGTTCGATAATCTGTTGGCTCAACGCACCCAGTCCTTTGGGTTTGGGCGTGGCGCTGACCGCTTCGATCTGCTGGCTCTGTACGCGCACCTGTTCGTGCATGCACTGCGGCCAGCGCGGCTTGCACCGGAGCGAGCAGTTCTGCCAACCACGCGGGTACGGGAAGCTTGGGCCAGTTGCGCACGCCATACCATTTGCCTTTGAGCCGGTAACCGTATTGGAGGGCGATGCCGCGCCCGCGTTGGGCCAGGAGTTTGAGATCGCGGTGCAGGCTTTGGCGAATCCGGGTCTGCGTGCGTTGCCGTTCCTGCGCCTCGGTGGGCACACACACCACGGCCAACGCGTGCGGATTGCCGGCGACGAAACGGTCCAACGCCGTCAACATGGCCAGCGCATCGGTGCGATCGGTCTTGACACGCTTGTGCTGGTCGTCCCAGTTGCGGGGGCGGATGACGTAATTGGTCACGCCCAGTGCGGTGAACTGGCGATGCAGAACGTAGCCGAACGGCCCGGCTTCGTAGCAGGAGACGACCCGCCAACCTTGGGCGATTTGTTTCTCCACCCACTTCAGAAAATCCTTGGGGGTGAAGCGTTGTGGGGGCTTGGGAAACTCGCCGTCATATTGCATCAGGCAGTTGTTTCCCAGTTGGATGAACCGACAAGATTATTTGGAGAAGATTTTTGAGAAGCTTCAAGACATTGAAGATTCAGTTGAAATCATTGGTCGGCAAATTGCCCGGCAGTCGGGTAAGTAGGTCACAACCAAGGTTCACCTCTGGACAGAAAATCCAAACTCCTTTTTGAAGTGAGCGTATATGAGTGCGGCTGCACGCTCCGCTTTACGTCCATAGGTTCGCACTTCCTCTAAGTGCGCCAGGAAGACTAAATCAAGGCCGTTTTCCGGTGGAGCTTTTTTATGGTGACTGCGGCCTTAAAAGTGTTTCCACAGCACCGGTTAATTCGTCCAGTTTGAAAGGTTTAGCGAGCGTCTTGTTCGCCCCATTATATTCTGCCATTTTCAGTATCATCCATTCCTTCGGCGCCCCGGAAATGGCGAGTATCTTGACATCAGGGGCTGCCGCACGAAGTTTCAGGATGGTTTCCATACCTTCTGTTCCCGGCATGATAAGATCGGTGATCACCAAGTCGGCAGGCTGTGCAGAGAACTTCGCCAGACCCTCCTTGCCGTTGCCGGCGCACGCGACTTCATGGCCCGCCGTTTCCAATGTATTCTGAATGAGCTTCCGCATGTCCGGAACGTCGTCGATGACGAGAATTCTTGCCATATTTTAAAAAGAGATTAACATCCCGTGCCTGTGACCGAGCGCTCACTCTTAGAATACGGAGGTCGGGGTGGATTCTTGCAAAGAATATGGAAATAAATTTGTCCTTTGGATTTTGGCTAGAGAAACGACCCATGCACTACGCATCTGGGCGGCTCAGCATTAATCGCGAAACGATATAAACTCGTTGATTGGTTGAGAGCAAGGAAGGAAACCTGGCTAAATAGCCCGCCATTCGGCCAACGAGCAATAATCTGGGCAGCCCCAATTTTGCCTAAGGATGAACGCATTCATTGGCTCAAGGGTATTTCTATACTACCCCATTTTTTCTATTTCGGTAATAGCAAGAGCTGTTTTGTCCGGTGCAGGCAAGAACTGATTTCCGAAAGCTGTGGATCGGTGCAAACGCCATCTCGGTCGCGCATCAGGTGTTGAACAGATCGATCGAACTCCCATTCGCACGGCTCGCCAAACTCAAGCCACGATGGCGTCGACCACCTCCCCGGAAACATCGGTAAGTCGGAAGTCGCGGCCCTGAGAGCGATAAGTAAGCCGCTTGTGATCGACGCCGCACAAGTAGAGCATCGTCGCGTGCAGATCGTGGACATGCACAGGATCGACGACGGCGCGATATCCCAGTTCGTCGGTCTCGCCGTAGGTAACACCGCCTTTGATGCCGCCGCCCGCCAACCAAACGGAAAAGGCAAGCATGTGGTGGTCGCGACCCGTGCCCTGGCCCATCGGCGTGCGACCGAATTCGCCGCCCCAAAGTATCAGTGTATCGTCGAGCATGCCGCGTTGTTTGAGATCTTTGACCAGAGCGGCGGAGGACTGGTCGGTGTCTTTGGCGGCGCTTTTCATGCCTGATTCGATGTCGCCGTGATGATCCCATGCGCGATGGTAAAGCTGAATGAAACGCACTCCGCGTTCGGCCAGGCGACGCGCGAGCAGACAGTTGGAAGCGAAACTGCCGTCGCCCGGTTTCTCCACGCCGTACTGTTCAAGAATGTGCTTTGGCTCGTGAGCGAAATCGGTCAGTTCCGGGATACTCGTCTGCATCTTGAAGGCCAATTCGTACTGGGCGATGCGGGTTTGAATCTCCGGGTCGATGCGTTCCTCGGCGAGCATGCCGTTGAGCCGGTTGATCTCTTCGACGACCTGTCGTTGTGTGCTCTGGCACACGCCTTCGGGATTGCCGACGTAATGAACGGCGTCGCCCTTTGATTGAAAAAGAATTCCCTGAAACTTGCTCGGCAAGAATCCGTTGGACCACTGTCGCGCTGAAACCGGTTGCTGGCCGGTCTTGCCGGCGGAGGTGAGCACAATGAAGCCCGGCAGATTATCCGCCTCCACGCCGAGGCCATACACCAACCACGAGCCCATGCTGGGCCGGCCTTTGATGATCGAGCCGGAGTTCATGAAGGCGTGCGCCGGGTCGTGATTGATCTGCTCGGTCTGCATCGAGCGGACGATGCCGATGTCGTCGGCGATTCCGCCAATGTGCGGGAACAACTCGGAAATTTCCTGGCCGGACTTTCCCCATTTCTTGAATTCGCAGAATGGCCCGCGCGCTTTCAGTTCGGCGTTTTGAAGCTGGGCCAGTTGCTGCCCTTTGGTGAATGACTCGGGAAAAGGTTTACCGTCGAGCTTCTTCAACTCCGGCCGATAATCGAATGTTTCGAGGTGCGAAGGCCCGCCCGCCATGCAGAGATGAATGACACGTTTGGCGCGAATCGGAAAATGCGGCGGGTTCACGATGCCATGCCAGGGTCCGGACGCCGCGGCCGGCGCTGCTTGTGCGCTACCGATGAGCTTCGGGTCGAGCAAACTCGCGAGCGCGAGGCCGCCCAGCCCGTAAGCCGCCCGCCCCAGGAAAGTCCGGCGGCTGATGTTCAACTGATATTCGGGAGAATCAAATGGGAAAATCATACTTCCTCAATAGCGGGTAATGGTTTCATGCAGATTCAACACAACGCGGCAAACTTGAGCCCACGCTGCGGCTTCGGCGACGTCGATCTGCGCGGTGGGTTTCGCCAGGCCCACATGAATCAACTTGTCGGCGTCCCGCAAGTTGGCGCGAAAATAATCGCGCTGCGCGGCGAGAAATATTTTCAACGACTCCTTCTCTTTCGCTTTGACCGGGCGACACAACGCGCGTTTGTAAATCTCCTCAAGCCGTTCATCGTCGGATGTGTTCCCGGCAGCGAGAACTCTTTGAGCAAACACGTGAGACGACTCGGTAAAGGTGGGATCGTTGAGCAACGTTAGCGCCTGTTGCGGCGTGTTGGACACGATGCGGAACGCGGTGCATTCCTCGCGCGCCGGGGCGTCGAAGTTCGCGAGCATCGGTTGCAAAAAAGTGCGTTGCCAGTGCGTGTAAAGACCTCGGCGATATTGGCGCTCGTCCTTGTCCGGGTAATAATCGCGGTCGGGAAATTGCAAGTTGGCGTAGTAGCCGGCGGGCTGGTAAGGATGCGCGCTCGGCCCGCCGAGATCCTCATTGAGCAGGCCGGCGATGAACAATGCGTTGTCGCGCACGAACTCGGCTTCGAGGCGGCGGGGATTTTGACTGGCGAGCAGCCGGTTGCCAGGATCAATCTCCTTCAACTGCGGCCGCTCATTGGAATCCTGACGGTAGATTGCGGACATGACGAGCAATTTGACCACGTGCTTCAAGTCCCAGGTGTGAACTGGTTGAGGGTTGAGGATAGAGGGTTGAGGGACGGAAGGTTGCATGAATTCGCAGGCGAGCCAGTCGAGCAACTCCGGGTGGCTCGGTGTGTCGCCTTGCATTCCGAGGTCATCGACGGTTGTGCAGAGGCCCGCGCCGAAGAATTGTTTCCACAGCCGGTTCATGATTGTGCGGGCGGTGAGCGGGTTGTCGGGTGATACCAGCCACTTGGCCAGATCGAGGCGGTTGAGCCGGCGTCCCTCCGGGTTGGCGGATTGCGGCAGGAAGTGCGGCGGCAGCGGCTGGACAATTTCGCCGTTCTCATTTTGCCAGTTGCCGCGGGGCAACACGCGCGTCGTGCGCGGCTCCCAAGCCACCGTGACTTGAGCAAACGCGCGACCATGACGACACTCCAAAACATCTCGTTCAATTTTCTTGTATTGAGCAAACGCCTCCGCGTCCCAGCCCGTGCTGAGAAGATAGGTCTGGTTCACGAAGGTGCTGTTGGCTTTCGCGTCGTCGCCTGAAGTTAATGCTTTGCCCAACGGTTCACCGACGCCAGCTTTCAATGGGTCTTCTGCCGCAAATGGTGTTACTGAAATCCGAGCGGAGGAGATGGCGACGTTGCCGAGACTCACAATCAGCGAGTCGCCGTTATTTACCCGCACGGGTTTGTCCAACAGCCAAACGGCGGTCTGTAATTCGTGCTCGGTCGAGAGTTGCCAAAGATCCTTGACCCCGATGATGGAAGCGCCGTTGAAGTAACGGTCCTCTTTGCGATCGGCCTCGGCATGGAAAAAGACGAGTTTGGTTTCCCTGCCGTCGTCTCCAGACTTGAGAGCAGCAGACAATGCCATGGATCCGCCTTTACCCTTTTTGCGTTGGGCAGTGGATTCGGTTGCAGCTTCCTGCGGAAGGAGTTGCACGCGGATGGCGGCAATCCAGGAATTCGAAAGAGGCAAACTGACGCGGATGTTCTCCTTCGTTTGATCACTGAATGAAATCGTCGCGTCAGTCCGCACGGCGAAATTGGTTTCGGGTGCGGCGTTGGTGTCCTTCATCTTGAAAGTGACTTGCGGCGCCGGACTCGCCCAGCCGTCCGGCCACTGCTGCAAAAAGTTTTCGCTGGTTCGACGCCAGCCGTCGAAGGCCGCGTTTTGTTTGGCATCCGATTTCATCGCGACAGCATTCGCGGCCAGCAGTTCTTTGATGCGTTGTTGCAACTGCGCCTGCCGCTGTTGCAAGTAGGGACTCTCCACTTCCAGCAACGGCGGGAACGGATGATCGTTGCCGAAGCCCTTCAGGTCGGGAGTCGGCGCGTACGATGCATCAGCGTAGTAACCCCACTGTTTGACATCCACGAAGAAAGCTTCCATCTGATAAAAATCCTTCGTCGTAAACGGATCGTATTTGTGGTCGTGGCATTCGCAACAGGCCATCGTTGAGCCAAGCCACGTGGTTGAAACAGTGCGGACGCGGTCGGCCTGGTACTTGGCAATATACTCCTTCGGCTGCGCGCCGCCTTCGCGCGTCATCATGTTGAGCCGGTTGAAGCAGGTGGCGACTTCTTGCTCCGTGGTTGCGTTCGGCAGAAGATCACCTGCGAGTTGTTCGATCGTGAACTGGTCGAATGGCTTGTTATGATTGAACGCGTCGATGACGTAATCGCGATAAGGAAAAACATTTTGGTTCTGGTCGCCGTGATACCCGACGGTATCCGCGAAGCGCACCGCATCCAGCCACGGCACCGCCATGCGTTCGCCAAAATGCGGGGATGTGAGCAGACGATCCACTTGACGTTCATACGCATTCCGGCTTTTGTCATTCATAAATGCTTCAACTTCCTGCGGCGTGGGCGGCAGGCCGATCAAATCAAGACTGAGCCGGCGGAGTAGCGTGCGTTTGTCCGCTTCCGCCGAAGGTTTGATCTTTCGGGCTTCGAGTTCGGCGAGGATGAAATGGTCAATCGGGTCACGCACCCAGGATTTGTTCCTCACCTTGGGCAACTCCGGTCGCTTGGGTTGGATGTACGCCCAATGCGGTTGGTACTCGGCCCCTTGATCTATCCAGCGACGAATCAAGTCAATCTGACGTTTGGTGAGTTTCTTGTTGCTGTTCGGCGGCGGCATCAGCTCGTCGGGATCGGTGGTGGCGAGGCGCCGGTAGGCTTCGCTCTTGGTGCTCTTGCCGGGAACAATCGGGAGTTTGCCGTCGTGCTCGGCGAGAGCGTCCTCCCGTAGATCGAGGCGCAACTTGGCCTTGCGTGCCTTGGCATCCGGGCCGTGACACTTGAAACAGGTGTCAGAAAAGATTGGCCGGATGTCGCGATTGAACTGAACTTTGGCTGGGATTGGCGTGTTGTCCTGCGTAGCGGCACCGGAAGCCAACTGCGCCAAAGCGGCCAGTCCTACCGCGAAAGCCGCGCGTGGAAACCTCAGCAACTTCAGCTTGGGCATAGTCTTACTATCAACAGGTGATTAGACTCTTATCAAGCCCATAACGCTCGATCTTGGCGTCAACGGCGAAACCTTGCTCATCTTGGGCCGAAGGCACTGGCTGGCAAAAAGATGGCGCGGTACATGGAAGCTTTGAAATGCTTTACTGAGAAGGGCGTGGAAGGATGTAGCGCCAAAATATTCAGATGGCCGACATCTACCGGCTCGGATGCCATCTTGTCGCTGTTGAACGGCTGCTACCCAGATGCGTACCGGCTTGCCACCAGTCACGTTCAAGTTCTTGAGCCTGTCGCACAGCTTGCGCTGAAACTCGGCGGCCTGTGCCGCGTCTTTTTGTGCGTGAGCCTTGCGCGGCACCTTCAAGACTCCGCCCAATTTTCCCAACCAGTAATATACTCCCTTTATCGTGAGCTTTTTCCGGTGGCGCTGTTGCAACCAGTGCTGAATTTCTTTGGCCCGTTTCCAACGACCTTCTTTTAAACCGGCCTGCAATTCCGTCAGCACTTTGCCGCCTACTTGAGGGGCAACACCGCCGCCATGAGCGCGCTTTAATAAGCCCTCAATGCCTCCAGCTTTGAGCGCGTTGACCCAGTGAAAAAACTGACGCCGACTGATGCCAACCTGCTCGGCAATCTGCGCGGCGGTGAGCTGACCGCTGGCAGCCAAGCGCATCGCCAAGAGGCGTTGCTGGGATTGAACCTCCCTACAACAGGCCAGTGCGGCCCGTACCGCTTCCGCCAAGTCCGGCCGATTCAAGTGAAATCGTTTCGGCATGACTTCCTTTGCCTGTCCTCACAGAATAGTGCAATTCCAAACTAGAATTGGTATGACTGACCCCAATTTTCGTTGAGGGAGAATTTGAAGGCGGGAATGGGTTGACCTGTTGCGGCATCCAGAACCTGACCTTGGATCCGTATTCCTTCCCCGGATTCCTCCACGCGCTCGAGCGTGACGGTCTGTTCATTTCCATTAGCGGTTATGGAAGCGCGCTCCTGCCGAAAGCCGAGTTTGGTGAAAGTAAGGTTCACCGGTGTGTCCGGCGCTCCGTTCCAGAGAAACGAGCCGTTGACATCCGTCATTGTACGCCATTGAAACTTGGGATCCGGGTCGCTACCCGGCCCCGTACTGACGGTCACGCCTTCGAGTGGCTGACCAGCGGGGTCGAGCACACGCCCGCGAAGCGGGTGGCCGGGGGCGAGGATAACCGGCGGGTTCGAAGCCGGACCAGCAATGACGAAACTCGCAGTTAGTGGGGAGTAATTGTCAGCTTGAAAGGATAACGTCAGGGCTCCGGTGGGCGCGTTCTGGATTCGATAGACGCCATCAGTCCCGGTCTTGAAACTCGCATAGTCGTCCGACCAGTTGGAGTTTTGAACCACACGAACTCCGGGAATCGGATTCTGGTTTTGATCCAAAACCACCCCAGAGATCGGCGGACCGTGCCGCAGGACAATTAGGGCGCGCAAAGCGAGCAAATCGGCTTTGGGCATCGTGACTTGACCGGTCATGGAGTAGTGGTTGGCATCGCACACATACTCGGCGGGCAAAAAATCTCGGCTCCTAAGTTTGAAGACCACGTCGTCCCAATCCGGCGGCAATCGATCGAACGACCATCGCCCTTCCAGATCGCTGCTAGTCTGTTCGGAAGACCCATCGTTCAGCACGGGGCGTGTTCGTGGTGGCGGGCCGCCACTTCGGTAATATGACTGAATCCATAGCGGGATACTTGGCAAACGATGACCGTTCTCATCGGTGATGAGTCCGCCTATGCGAATACCCTGCGGCAATTTGAGTTCAAACGTCCCTGGAATGTCTTCCGGTTCATCGCGCTGAAACCGTGACCAACTTACGTTCATTGAAGCATACCCATTATATTCGCTTCGCAATTTGAGGTAGAAATCTTTGCCGGCGTTGGTCAGTTGCGGCAGGTCGCAATGACCTTCCCCATCGGTGACGCCTTCGCCCAAGGGTCGCCCCAGATTCAAAAGCAGTCACCGACAGAATGGCGAAGCTGGGCGAATTTCGGATTTTGACATTGCGTGAAACTCCCGCTTTCGGCAAAGCCGAGAACCCTGAACATTCCGCCGGTTATTGGCGCAAAAACATTGATACCGATCTCCGCTACAATCCCGACGTGGAAACGCTGGTTTGCATCGTATTGAACACCCGCCGCGACATCTTGGGCCACTTCATCGTCGCCACTGGTTTGCTGGACACGATTCTTTGCCACCCCCGCGAGGTGTTTCGCCCCGCCATTGTCGCCAACGCCGCCGCCATCGTTGTCATGCACAATCATCCGTCGGGTGACGCAACGCCCAGCGAGGCAGACATCAAAGTAACTCGCGACCTCATCCGCGCCGGCCAGCTTTTGAAAATCGAACTCCTCGACCATGTCATTATCGGCACCGCCACCGCCGCCCGCCCGGGCCATCAATCTCTGCGCGCCCTTGGTTATTGTGCCGCGTAACGGATAATGCCGAGTCAACGGGGTGATTCTTCAGATTTTCGAGGAGTCACCCCTTTTTTGATCTTTGCGACTCGGCATAATTGGAAGGTCTGAGTAAAGGCCGTGCGCGGCGTTGGCAGACGGATTGAAACATTCATCGTCAGATGGCTTCTTTTCTTTGTCACCTCTTTGGCTTGTTTCCAGACTGATTTATTGACATGACGATGATACAAGCAATGAAAACGACAGATTCCAGCGATTCTGAACTGGTGACGCAGAGTCTGGCGGGGCACCGCGATGCGTTCGGCTGGATTGTAGCCCGCTATCAATCACTGCTTTGTTCCCTCGCTTACAGCGCCACCGGCAGTCTCAGCCAGAGCGAAGACCTGGCGCAGGAAACCTTTGTCACTGCCTGGAAGCAACTCGCCGATTTGCGCGAGCCGGAAAAACTGCGTTCGTGGCTGTGCCGGATCTCGCGCAACCTCACCTATGATGCGCTGCGCCGACAAGGGCGGGAACCCATTCACAAAGCCAAATCGCTGGAAGAGATCCAGGAATCGCCCGCACCCGAACCGCTGCCCTCGGACTACACGATCAGCCGGGAGGAGGAGGCAATCCTGTGGCGTTCGATTGAGCGCGTCCCGGAAGGTTACCGTGAACCACTCGTTCTGTATTATCGCGAACATCAATCCGTCGAAAACGTGGCGGCGGCTCTGTACTTGAGCGAAGACGCTGTGAAACAGCGGTTGTCTCGCGGACGAAAGCTGCTTCACGAACAGGTTTTGGCTTTTGTGGAAGGGGCGCTGGAGCGGACGAGCCCGGGCAAAGCATTCACGATTGGCGTGCTCGCGGCCCTGCCCGCGTTCACTATTTCAGCCAAAGCAGCGGCGGTTGGAGTGGCGGCGGCCAAAGGCGGGACAACCGCCAAAGCGGCCGCCGCCAGCGGATTGTTCAGCGCGATGCTGGCCCCGGTCCTCGGCTTCTTGGGCAATTATATCGGCTATCGTACCGGCATGGCCGGCGCGCAATCAGATCACGAGCGTGAGCACATCAGGAGCTTTTACCGCAAACTCAGCGCGTGCATTCTCGGGTTTCTTGCCGCGTACTGCCTGCTGATGATCTGGGCAAAACAATTCATTCGGGATCGTCATTTGGTTTATGGCAGTTTGATTATCGGGTTGGTGCTTCCTTTCACCTTCATGGTTTTTGTGAGTGGGATTTTTTGGCTGCGAGCCCCGCGCAAATTCCTGGCCAAACTCAGGGCGAAAGGCGTGACCGTGAACCCGACAATGCCGGCGTGGGAATATCGCAGCAAATTTGTTTTGTTGGGATTGCCCTTCATCCACGTTCGTGTGAGCGGCAGCCTCAGCGTGCCGGTAACGCCAGTTAAAGCCTGGATTGCCTCGGGTGATTATGCGGTGGGCTTGTTGTTTGCTTTTGGCAACCTCGCGATTGCGCCAGTGAGCATTGGCGGGTTGGCGATTGGATTATTGTCCTTCGGCGGCTGTGCGGTTGGATTGCTTTCGCTGGGCGGGTTCAGTTTGGGGATCTGGTCGTTGGGCGCATTGGCATTCGGCTGGCAGGTGTTTGGCGGCTGCGCCATCGCGTGGAATGCGGCGGATGGTGGCATAGCCATTGCCCGTAATTTTGCAATTGGCGGCATCGCGCATGCGTTGCAGGCCAACAACGATGCCGCACAATCTTATCTTCAGTCGAACTTGTTTTTCCAGCATGCACGCCTGCCCGTGCGCTATCTGGCCTGGCTGAATCTGCTTTGGGTCATTCCGCTGCTTGCCCGGTGGCGAGTCGTAGCCTCCAGTCGTCGCCGACGGGCCCTGGGACGCTAGTCAAAACATATTATGCGCTATCAGATCGAACTAACGCATTCGAAACCGATTGCTACCGCTGTCGTTCGAAGCCGCGTTCCAGCAAAAGAATTGGCGCGGTTTGTGCCCGTCGCGTGTGGCGAAGTATGGTCTTTCATTCGATCTGCCGGTCTTCCGCGACCAGGACGCCATTTGGCATTGTATTTGGATGCGCAGGGATCAGTCGAAGTTGGAGCCGAAGTATCGGAACCATTCGCCGGCAACGAGCGGATTCATTGCTCACAGTTGCCCGCTGGCCACGTGGTCACTGCGGTCCACTTCGGCCCCTACGGCCGCCTTTCGGACGCACATTCAGCCATTCGCGAGTGGTGCGCCACGCATGGGCACCGGTGTTCGGGTGTTGCCTGGGAGATTTACGGCCACTGGGAGGAGAGTTGGAATACCGATTCGTCAAAGATACGCACGGATGTTTTCTATCTGCTTCACGATTCAAAAGGGTAACAACACGCCGCTGCGAACCGGCGGCACCAAATCGAAATAACAACTATGAAACGATTGATATTGGCAGTCGTTAGCGTCGGGGTTATTGGTGGAGCGACCCTGTATTTGAATCGGCAAAAGACAGCGCCGGTTTCTCCAGCAGAACCGGTGGCCGAAACGGCTCCGAGCCGGACGATGGAAGACACGCGGTCCGTGAAGGCCGTTGCCATGCAACAAACGGAACCGCAAGTTTCAGCAGCCGCAGCCGATTCAAAACAAACGCCGCTTGCATCGCCGGTTTTAAATGAGGTGAAGCCCGATAACTCCACCAACTCCACTCCACCTACTGCGTTCCGCCAAGCCATAGATATTTTGGTGTCCCCGCAAACCAGTTTCCAGCAAAGGCAGGCCGCCTGGAAACAATTGCGGGATGCCGGGGAATTGGACAAGGCCCTCGCGACCTTGAAGCAGGGCGCCACGAACAATCCGTCTTCAGCGGAATATCCAACGGCTCTCGGCGAGGGCTATGTTTACAAATTGCAGACTATCCGGGATTTCAATGAGGTGAGCATTCTGGCGTTGCAGGCCGACCAGAGTTTCAACACGGCGTTGGGCCTCGACCCGGCCAACTGGGAAGCGAAATTCTTCAAGGCAGCCGCTTTGTCCCGTTGGCCGCCGGAAATGAACAAAGGTCCGGAAGTGATCCAACAATTTTCCAACCTCATTGATCAGCAGGAAGCGATGTCAACGCAGCCGCAATTCGCGCAAACCTACGTGTTGTTGGGTGATCAATATCAAAAGGCAGGCCAACCCGATTATGCGGTGCAAACCTGGCGGCTTGGACTGGCCAAATTTCCCGGTGATTCAACACTTCAGGGAAGAATTACCCACCCGTGACCAGGAGCATTGAAAACTGACCTCCCCCTTACTCTTGGATAAACACCGCTTGTTCTGCGGCCGGATCACATTCGAATTATGCCGAGTTCCAAAGATAAAAAAGGAGTGATTCCTTCGATTTTAAAGGAATCACTCCGTTGAACTCGGCATTATTCAGAACTCGGCACAATGGCTGTTATGCCGAGCTCGGCATAACGGTTATTTTTGGAGCTAATGATTAAACGTCCGGGAGGTTTTCAGCCATTCGGCGGGTCATATTGGTGGATGATGACTGGTGGCGGCGGTGGTGTGTGTGGCGGAATAATAATGCCGATGCTGGCGCTGACGTGTGGTTGATTAGGGAATTTCCGGCGCAACCCACCGCTGAACACCCGGGCCAATACCAACACCGACAGCCAGACGAACGCGAGAAAAAGATAGTCTCCATACTCCGCGATGATCCCATCGAGAAAATGGAACACCGGGTCGAGCACTTTAGGATTCAAGTTCATGTGATTTCCTCCGGTTATGCCTTGGCCATCACCGGCTCAATGGTCTTGGACATTTCCGCGAACTTGGTGCGCATCCGTTCAAATTCGCTCAA
>PLJQ01000035.1:4915-5530 GCA_003140275.1 Limisphaerales bacterium | reverse complement strand
GGATGAAAGCAAAGGAGTCTCACTCTCAAGTTGGTGGGATGATATTTCAATGTTACGCGGCTTCAGTGCCTCAAACGAACGCCTCGGCTATCCAACTCAAAAGCCCCTCGCTTTGCTTGACCGAATTGTTCAAGCCAGCAGCAATGAAAACGACATCGTGCTCGATGCGTTTTGCGGTTGTGGCACAGCACTCGTCGCGGCGCAGAATTCGAAGCGCCAATGGATTGGCATTGATATTTCGCCCACGGCCTGCCGCGTCATGGCCAAACGGCTGCGGGACGTTTGCGGGCTGCCGGAAAGCGAGCCGCTTTGGAAGGCCGGACGCGGCTTCGTCGTCCGCGATTTGCCGTGGAGCGAAGCAAAGTTGCGCGCCATTCCGCCATTTGAATTTGAGAACTGGGCGGTCATCGCCCTCGGCGGCATCCCGAACAAGGTGCAGGTCGGCGACATGGGCGTGGATGGCCGCATCTATCCCGTTTCAGCCAGCGCCACGCCGCGCAAGAAACAGGAAGGCGAACTCGCCCTGAAAGAACGCTGGTATCCCATCCAAGTGAAACAGAAAGACAAAGTCGGTCGCCCCGACATAGATTCCTTTGAAGCCATGATGATGCGCGA
>PLJQ01000035.1:0-4859 GCA_003140275.1 Limisphaerales bacterium | reverse complement strand
GACGAGCACATTGCGAAGAAACTGGTGTGAAATGTAAATTATTTCAAATTCTCATCAGTCATCATTAAATACATCACAGTGCGCAGACTTTTCAGGTTCTGTGGCCGATTGCAAAGCGTTGGTGGTAAGAGGAGGTTTTGAATTGGCTTTGCAGGCCGACGATAACCAACTAAACTAGCTATATGAAGGCAAATCGGTTGGTGTTCACACTTCTGTTGCTACTGCTGAGTGCCGCTGTCTTTCAACTGATCGCTCAGCAAAGTAAGATTGAGCGCGCGTTGGTAGCCCAAATCCGGGCCAAGGCGGAAAAAGGCGATGCGAAGGCACAATACAATCTCGGGGTTTGCTACGAGAACGGTAAAGGCATGGCGAAGGACGATGTGGAGGCGGTGAAATGGTTTCGCAAAGCCGCCCAGCAGAATCTCGCCGAGGCTCAATTAGATCTGGGTCTCCACTACGATAATGGTGAAGGCGTGGCGAAGGATCCAGTTGAAGCACTCAGGTGGTATCGCAAGGCGGCGGAACAGGGCCATGCGGTGGCGCAATACATGCTGGGCGCCTGCTACGCCAATGGCGACAACTTGGCGAAGAATGAGGTGGAAGCGGTGAAGTGGTTTCGCAAAGCTGCTGAGCAGAACTTCGCCTCGGCTCAGTTCAATCTGGGCGTTTGCTGCGCCAATGGCCAAGGCGTGGCGAAGGATAATTTGGAGGCTTACAAGTGGGAATTCCTCGCTGCGGCGCAAGGCGATAAGGACGCAAAGACATTTATTACTTTACTGGAAAACAAGATGTCGCGAGATCAAATAGCGGAGAGCAAAAAGCTCGCGCGCAATTTCAAGCCGGGCGAGGCAACATCCACCGGGAGCGGTGCTTCAGGCACGGGTTGCGCAAAGACGAACCCAGATTCCAAGCCGGGCGAGACGACATCCGCCGGGAGCGGTGCTTCAGGCACGGGTAGTGCAAAGACGAACCCAGATTTCAAGCCGGGCGAGACGACATCCGCCGGGAGCGGTGGTTCAAGCACGGGTAGTGCACGGACTTACCCAGAATCTTCTAACACCGGATTCTTCATCACGAACGATGGTTATCTGATTGCCAGCCAACATGGGGCCGGGAATGGGGCGCAGGTGCGGTTGGTCACGGCGGCCGGTCTCATCTCTGCCAAAGTGGTCAAGGTGGATGCGGCCGATGACTTGGCGTTGCTTAAGGCGGAAGGAAAGTTTTCCGCGTTGCCGGTGGCGGCCAGTCGCGCAGTGGAGTTGGGTGGCACGGTGGTCACGGTCGGTTTTCCCAACATCGGCTTGCAAGGATTCGCGCCCAAGCTGGCCAAGGGCGAGATCGCGTCGCTGTCCGGTGCGGGAGATGACGCGCGGTATTTTCAGATCAGCGTGTCGGTGCAGCCGGGCAATTCGGGCGGGGCGTTGCTGGACGAGCGCGGCAACGTGGTGGGCGTGGTATCGGCCAAGTTGAGCGTGCGGGCGGCGCCAGCCACGAGCGGGGCATTGCCGGAGAACGTGAATTACGCGCTTAAGAGCAGTTATCTTTTGAGTTTTCTGGAATCCGTACCAGAAGTTTCCGCCAAGCTCAAAGAGCCTGAGACGAAGGAGCAGAAGTTTGAGGAGGTCGTGAAGTCGGCGGAGCAGGCGGCGGTGCTGGTGTTGGTGTATTGACAGGCGAGACGGCGTCCCTCCCCAAGCCTCACACCGAACCCTGAACGGGAGAAGGTGGCTTTGCTGGGTCCGTTGCCAATTCGGTCCCTTCACGGCGTGGGGAAAGCGACCGAGGAGCAAGGGCATCCAACTCGGCGGCGGTCCCGGTTTGCAGGCACTTCAGCGCGTCCATTTTTGCCATTCCTTCCAATCTTCGAGCGTGGCCTCGGCCATGACCTCGGTGGCCTGGCGCAGCCATTTCGATTTCCGCTGCGGCAAATCCCGCCGCACCGCCGCCACGGCCCGGCGCGTGCCTAAATGGACATTGGCCAGTTCCCGTCCCATTGCCCGGAACAATTTTTCTTCATCATGGCCGCGCGGCAACTGCCACAACTCAATCCGACTGCAATAGGGCGACAACCGCCGCAACACCCATCCATCATTCACCCCGAGAAACGGATCGGGCATGCGGACGGCGTTTGACAGAATCCGCGAATAATAAATTTCGTTGTTTGATAATCCACCCGCCCAGACACAGGCCGAAGGCAGCAACGTTTTCGCCTCACGCGCGATTTTGCCGCCGCGCCAATCGGCAATGGCGGTGAACCGTTGCCGACCCCGGCTCCCCAGCCCGGCCCGGCGGTGCGCCACGCGGAACGCGAGGCCGCGTTCCGGCATGGCCCGTTTGAGCATCAACCTCACCTTCGCCGGCACAGGTCTGATCGTTGGCAGGGCCGTGAATTTATCCCAGAAGAGGGTCGGATCGCGCAGCCGGCTGGTGACCGCCTCGCGCAGCAAGGGACGCTTCTCGGCAAGCACAAAAGGTTCACCGCCATCCTCCAAGCCTTTCGTGTAACCCTCCAGAATCGCCGCGCAAGCATTGGCCGGGACAAGCGACAAATGACCCAGCTCAATGGCCAGCCAGGCGCTGGTGGCCAGCCGCACCAGATCAATCGTGTACGGCAACGGAAACGCCTCGTCGAAATCATTGATGCCCCACACCAGCCGTCCCTCGACATCGCGCCAGGTGCCGTAATTTTCCACGTGCAAATCGCCAACGGCCAGCACCGTGGGTGCGCTGGCCGCCTTCGGACAAAGCGCCGGGAAAAGCTGCATCCAGCGATAGAACGTGGCGCGCAGAAACAAAAATGCATCCTGCGCCATCAACTCGTGCTTGGTGCCAAGGTCGCTCTTGACCACGCGGACGTGACCCGCCAGCCACGTTTCATACTGCCGGGTCGCCTGCTGGATGTTCATCGCGGAAATCATTCACGATATCAGCCCGCTTGTCAGTTCAAAATCCTGCGTTAAAGGCGCGGTCGAGGATGGCCGGGCAACTCGTTGGTCATCTTGCGTGAATGTGGGCCAATACGTTCGATGAAGTTTTATTTCGGCGCTTCTGATTTTGATCCGAACAAAGGCAGCACGGTCATCGCATTTTTCAGGGTGGCGACTTCCAGGTGGGTCTGGCGCGTGTTCATGGCCTTCGAGGAATGGCCCGTCAGTTTCATGCGAATTTCTTCCGCAACGCCGGCGTTGGCCAGGTGGGAAGCCGCAAGCTGGGAACCGTGATCGGTACGAGCCAACAATCCGCCAATGCGGCCAGCACCTTGCAAGCTGCCACTAAGAGCCGCCCATAAAATATTCGATTTGCGCATGGATACGGTGCGGCGGCACCGTCTTTGGCTGGAATGGCTTTACCTTTTTGAATAGCTTCGGGGCATGAGTCGCGCTTCCAAAAAACCATTGGTTGAAACGGCGGCGGAATATCTCGCCGCGAAATCCCAGCGGGAACTTGAACGGCTGTTGGACAGGCGTGAAGCGCGCCTGAAACCACGCCAGGGGCGTCGGCTGCGCGCATCCAATCTTTGGCAGGAATGGGAGATTAAATTCCTGGGAAAAATCCCGGACAAGGAAGTGGCGCGGCGGACGGGGCGGAAAATCGAGGCGGTCGGCATCAAACGGCGCAACTTGGGACGGAATTACTACAAGCTGCCAAATGTTTCTCCCGGACGGAAATGGAGCAAGGAAGATTTGGCGTTACTGGGCACGGCGATGGATTCGGTCATTGCTAAAAAATTGAATTGCACGACGGAAGCGATCAAATACCAGCGCGATAAGAAAGGCGTTCCGGCATTTCGGCAGTTGCATTTTTGGACAAAAGCCGAGGACAAAATTGTCATGGGTTATTCCTGCAAGGAAGCGGTGTGGCGGTTGAATCTTCCACAACATGCCATTGAATCGCGGCGAAGGTCGTTGCGAGCGGGCAATGTGGGAATACCGGCGCGGAAATGGCCGGCCCAGGAGACTGCTTTGCTGGGGAAATACACGGATACGCAACTGGCACGAAAGCTGGGACGTTCGCGCGGCACCGTGACATGGAAACGACGTGCATTACACATTCATGCCAAGGGAGATTATTCACGCCGTTGGACGCCCGAAGAGGAACGGCGGTTGGGAACGATGCCGGAC
This sequence comes from Limisphaerales bacterium, assembly GCA_003140275.1. Classification (GTDB taxonomy): domain Bacteria; phylum Verrucomicrobiota; class Verrucomicrobiia; order Limisphaerales; family PALSA-1396; genus PALSA-1396. The sequence goes on along the minus strand of PLJQ01000035.1, from coordinate 738 downwards.
GCACAATTGGCTCCGGTTTTGAAGCGAGGGATTAAGAGTTTGCAAATGCGGCGTTTGAAACTGCGTATTTTGTTCAACAGTCCCAAATGGACTCCCGCTGAAAAAAAACTGCTCGGACGATATTCAGACAAGGAAGTGGCACGGCGCATTGGAAGGTCTGTCGCCAGCGTGTCAGCCAGACGTTCCTTATTAAAAATTCCTTCGCCAACCAGACCCGTCCGCCGTTGGACATCTGAAGAAGTGCAACTGCTGGGAACAATGTCAGATAAGGAAGTGGCGCGGCGACTTGACAGAAATTTCGAGATGGTGGCGTACAAACGTCGTTCTTTGAGAATCCCTTCATCCATCAAGCCCAGGCGTCGTTGGACAGCAAAAGAGGATCATTTGTTGGGGACGATGCCTGACGCTGAAGTTGCCAAACATCTAAAGCGCAGTGTTAAGGGAGTCTTAAAGCGGCGGCTGCGGTCGGGCATCTCTTTCCGTTTCCCGAAAGTGGAAACCCTGCGATTGCCAGCTTCACAAGCCAAAAAAGTTCCTTCTTACCTCAGGCAACGCCGCAGGAAATAACCCGCCGTCGCATTCAGCATCGGCTGTAGGGAAAATGAAAGACCGGCCAGATGCCCTCCTTATTTGCCAGGCAATTCTCCACGCGCACAACGCCCGCGCCAATGCGATGACAACTGTTGCGGGAACATGCCCGAACATCGGCTCAAACAGTTAAGTAATGGATGAAGAAAA
>PLJQ01000185.1:7919-8049 GCA_003140275.1 Limisphaerales bacterium | reverse complement strand
AAACCCTCCGTCCTCCTGGACACTCGCGTCATTTACTGCGGCGACAATCTGGAACAACTCGCCAAGCTGCCTGACGCTTGCATTGATCTCATTTACATTGACCCGCCCTTCAACTCCAACCGCAACTACG
>PLJQ01000185.1:400-7844 GCA_003140275.1 Limisphaerales bacterium | reverse complement strand
GTCATGCTCGACCAGATTTTCGGGGAGAACAATTTCCAAAGTGAAATCATTTGGCATCGAACGCTTGCAAAAGGTTTGGCCTTCACCGGCTTTCCGAATAACCACGACACGGTTTTCCTCTACGGCGGCGGTGGTGAAATTACTTTCAACCGACCCTACGATCCTTACGACCCGGATAATCTTGATGCGAAAACTGCTGGCAAGTATTCGCATCGCGACCCGGACGGAAGGATTTATCGACTCGACAACTTGATTAATCCAAATCCTAACCGACCGAATTTGACCTACGAATTTCTAGGCGTGAAGCGCGTTTGGCGTTGGACGAAAGAGCGGATGGAGGAAGCATACGAGAACGGGATTGTTGTCCAGACGAAGCCCGGTGCTGTTCCTCAAATGAAGCGATACCTCGACGAACAAGAAGGACGCCCGATTGATACAGTTTGGACGGATATTCCGCCAATTAACTCCCAGGCCAAAGAGCGACTTGGCTACCCAACACAAAAGCCGCTCGCACTTCTTGATCGAATTGTCAAAACCAGCAGCAACCCAAACGACATCGTGTTGGACGCATTTGCAGGCTGCGCTACGGCGATGGTAGCGGCGCAGAAATCAGGGCGGCAATGGATCGGTATTGATATTTCGCCCACCGCCTGCCGCGTCATGGCCAAACGGCTGCGCGACGTTTGCGGTTTGCCGGAAAGCGAGCCGCTTTGGAAAGCCGGACGCGGCTTCGTCGTCCGCGACCTCCCATGGAGCGAGGAAAAGTTGCGCGCCATCCCGCCGTTTGAATTTGAGAATTGGGCGGTCATCGCCCTCGGCGGCATTCCAAACAAAGTGCAGGTCGGCGACATGGGCGTGGATGGCCGCATCTATCCCGTTTCAGCCAGCGCCACGCCGCGCAAGAAACGGGAAGGCGAACTCGCGCTGAAAGAACGCTGGTATCCCATTCAAGTCAAGCAACGCGACAAAGTCGGTCGTCCCGACATTGATTCCTTTGAGGCCATGATGATGCGCGAAGAATGTGACAAAGGCTTCTTCGTCGCCTTTGATTATTCCAGCGACGCCATGACGGAAGTAGGCCGGTTCTTCAAACAAAGCGGTAAAGTCATCATCCCGTTAACCGTGCGCGAGATTTTGGACGAGGAAATTGCGAGGAAGTTGGCGTGAACGCTGAGAAAAAAATCAAAGAGTTTAACAAACGGCTGATTGCTGAAGGAGAAGCTCTATTGGCTACGAAATATCAGCTTCAACGGCGGGTAGGTTCTTGGGTTGACCTTGAATTGTTTTACCAATCCCGGCCTTCTTCCCGGGGGAGAAGATTAGGATGAGGGCGAGCCAAAACAAATTTCCTTTGCAAATGTATGGCATGATCAAGCGAGGAGGGCTTTTAGAACACGGTTTAGTTTTTTGTGAGACTTCAAACTGTATCACTCCCGAGAAGTCTGTCAGCTTGACCAGATCGCCCTCCAGATGGTTAATTAGACACCATGCCGACTTACGAATACGTCTGTGAGAAGTGCGATCATCAGTTTGAAATAATTCAGTCCATCGCCGACAAACCATTGACGGTTTGCCCAAAAGTACTTTGCGGCCAGAAAAAATGGGGCAAAGGCAAAGTGAAACGCGCCATTGTCTCGGGCGCGGGTTTGATTTTCAAGGGCAGCGGTTTCTACATCACCGATTATCGCAGTGATAAGTACAAGGAAGCTGCCAAGAAAGATTCCGCTCCCGCCGCCGCCCCGGCCGGGGACAGCAAAGCTTCCGGCGACAGCAAACCGGCAAAAACAGAAGGCAAATCGGAAAGCAAGGCGGCTAAAGCCCCGACGGCCAAAACCTGAGCCAACCACTCCGGCTTGCGTCGGTGACCATTGATGAAAATAATTGCCATCATAATTTTTGTTTGTTGCCTCAAGTTCAATGCCGTCGCTCAGGCCTATTACCCCGATCCCGTCACGACCCACAGCAGTTCCGGGCAATTCATTGTTTACGGCCCGCGCCGCGCCAATCCGCTGCCTCCCGGCTTGAACAATGCAACCAATCTGGTGCGGCTGGAGCCGACGTTTCTGGCTGTTTCTTGTGAACGCATTAAACAAGCCCTGTTGAGCGAATTGGACGCGCCGACAGCGTGGCGCGGAAAAGTTTATCTGGTGTTGCGTCCGATTCAGAGAGTCGATGAACCCATCGCGGTCAATTCTTCGCGGTTCACCGACGGCTGGATGTATCAAATCGATTTGCCGGATGCGGTGGAGTCGTCGCCTCTGGTCAGCACGATGGTGCGGGTCTTGTTGTTGGAAATGACCAACCGCAAAGCCGGCACGCACCCGACCGAATTACCAATCTGGCTGACAGAGGGTTTGTCGCAGGAATTGCGGGCCGCCAGCGAAATCGATCTCGTCGTGCAACCACCCCGGCAGATGATCAACAGCGTCAACATCAGCCAGATGTTGCGCAATGCACGCAAGACTGATCCGCTCACCGCGGCGCACGAACGTTTACGTTCCCGTCCACCGCTAACCTTGGGACAATTGAGCTGGCCGACCGATGAACAGTTGTCAGGCCGGGCTGGCGAGGTCTATCGCAGCGGCGCGCAGTTGTTCGTGCATGAATTGTTGCGGCTGAAGAACGGGCGCGCCGATTTGCGGACGATGGTCGAGCAGTTGCCGCAGGATCTTAACTGGCAAACCACCTTTCTGCGGGCGTTTCGTTCCCACTTCAAACGCCAGCTTGACGTGGAAAAATGGTGGGCGCTCCAGCTCGTTCATTTTACGGGACGCGATCTGGCGCAAACCTGGCCGAGCGAAGAAAGCTGGAAAAAGCTGGACGAGATTGTGCGCTCGCCAGTGGAAGTCCGTGGCCACACAACTGAACTTCCCATGCACGCCGAGGCGTCATTGCAGACGATTATCAGGGAATGGGATTATCTCCGGCAGAACCAGGTGTTGCGGGACAAGATCAACCAGTTGCAGTTGCTGCGATTGCGGATGGCACAAGGCCTTGTCATTCTCGTGGACGATTATCGCCAGGCCCTGGAAATCTATTTGCAGCGGGCGGACAAGGCCGGTCTGATTCTTAACTCAACCCCAAAAAATCGTACGGATCATAGACGCCTCGTGCAAGCAACGGTCGCACAACTGGACGCGCTCGATGCGCAACGGGAAGCGGTGCGTCCAACTAAAAACCCGCTCGCGTCAGCGACCCAAAAAATCAGCGATGTTCCGCGGCCGCCTGATTTGCGGTAATCCTCCTGGTGCCAAATTAGCTGGAATTCTTCAACCGTGTCGGCGCAGAAATCAGGCTGATAGTTGTATAATTTCGACTTCGCTTCGGTCGCTTGTTGGGAGGAATTAATTTGGGCGGCTTTGGCAGGCTCTTGCTTCACATTCAACCACTTACTGCGTGAGACGAAAGCTGTAAAACTCCGTCACTTGACAGGCGGGCAACTCAAAATATAGTTCACGCACAATGCGTGATGATGCATCGGGTAGCGGCGAGGAGCCGCCAGCAGGTTCGAGCTTAAGCCGGTTCAAGGAATTTCGATCGGCTGGACGCGGGTTTTGGAACGACGTGTCGGAGGCCAACTGGAATGACTGGCGCTGGCAGCTTAAGAATCGCATCACCACTGTGGAGCAACTGGAAAGGATCATGCCAACCCTCACACCGGAGGAACGCGCCGGCACCATTCTGGCGAACACCAAACTCGCCCTGGCCATCACGCCGTATTTCTTCAATCTCATCGAACCGGCGGACGAGAATTGTCCGATCCGTTGGCAGGTCATCCCGCGCATTGAAGAAACCAACACCGCAAGGTGGGAAATGACCGACCCATGTGGCGAAGATTCGCATTCGCCGGTGCCCGGCCTCGTTCACCGGTATCCCGACCGGGTGCTGTTTCTCGTCACTGACCGCTGCGCCGCCTACTGCCGCTACTGCACCCGCTCGCGGCTCGTGAGCAATGCGGCCGGCTACGATTTCCATCCTGAGTTCAACCGGCAGATTGAATATATCCGGCAACACCCGGAGGTGCGGGACGTGCTCTTGAGCGGTGGCGATCCGCTGCTGTTAAGCGATGAGAAACTGGAACACCTTCTAAGCCAGTTGCGTGCCATCAAACATGTCGAGTTTCTTCGCATCGGCACGCGCATCCCGATTTTCTTGCCGCAGCGCATCACGCCGGAACTGTGCGCGAGGCTGAAAAAGTTTCATCCGCTGTTCATCAGCATTCACACGAACCATCCGCGCGAACTCACAACTGAAGTGCGCGACGCCCTCGGTCGGCTGGCCGACGCCGGCATTCCGCTGGGGAACCAGTCCGTGCTGCTCCGCCACGTCAACGACGACGTCACGGTCATGAAAGCGCTCGCGCAAAAGCTCCTGATGTGCCGCGTGAAACCGTATTACATCTACCAATGCGATCCGATTTCCGGCTCCGCTCACCTACGCGCCAGCATCCGCAAGGGCCTTGAGCTTATGGATGGTCTGCGCGGCCACACGACCGGTTATGCGGTGCCGCAGTATGTGATTGATGCGCCCGGCGGCGGTGGCAAGGTACCGATCAATCCTGAATATGTTTTGAGCCACAACGCCGACCGCGTCGTCCTGCGCAACTACGAAGGCAAGGTCTTCGAGTATGTTGAAGGTGCCAACGGTGCGCCGCAGTACAAAGCCTCGGAAAACTTCAGCGTGCCGGAATTGGCGTAGCGCAGCCGGTCAGCGCTATTGGTATCTACACGATTTTCGGGACAAAACCACAGGGCAGATATCGACTCCGCCATAATTGGCACAAACGGCCTCAGGCTGTTCCAAGATACCAATCTACCTGCTGGGTCAGACTTCTACCGAGCGATCCGATAGTGAGCCCGCCCGTGTTGCAGTTTGCTTGCGGAACTTCATGGTTTTACAAAACCGTGTTGCTTGCTAATTTTCTCCGCGAAATTTGAATCCTGCATAATTATGAAATCAACTCACACATGGAAATTCTTCCGCGCCGGCGGATTCAACCAGGTCATCATCGGTTCAGGTGACGACCTCCTGAATCTTGACCAGCTTGATCAGAAACTTTGGGTCGCACTGGCGTGTCCCACCACGGGCGTTGAATTTGACAAGACTACCCTCGCACTGATTGACACCGACAAGGACGGACGCGTCCGCGCGCCGGAACTCATCGCTGTCGCCAAGTGGGCGGGTGGGCTAATGAAAAATCCGGACGACTTGCTTAAAGGCAGCGCTACTTTGCGGCCCTCGGCCATTAATGACGCCACGCCGGAAGGCAAGTTGATCGCCAACTTTGCCCGCCAGGTTCTGGGCAAAGCCGACACGGCGGAAGTTACGTTTGACGAAGCCGCCTCCGCGGCCCAGACGTTTGCCGCGAAAACTTTTAATGGCGATGGTATTGTGCCCGCTGATTCGGCGAGCGATGAAGCGACGAAAGCTGTCATTGCCGACATTATCAACTGTCTCGGTGCCGATACGGATGCGAGTGGCAAGCCCGGCGTGAGCCAGGCCAAAGTGGATCAGTTTTTTGTCGCTGCAGCGGCCTATTCGGACTGGTGGAAAAACGCTGAAGGTGACGCTTCCGTGCTGCCGCTGGGATTGAACACTGAGGTCGCCGCCGCCACTGTCAAGGCGGTGAAGGCCAAGGTGGAGGATTACTATGCGCGCGGTCGGCTCGCGGCTTTTGACCCCCGCTCCGTCAATGCCCTGAACCGCGACGAGAAGGAATACGCCGCATTGGGAGCCAAGGATTTGACCAGCAATCATGCCGACATCGCCAGCCTGCCGCTGGCACAGGTCGGAGCCACGACGCCGCTGCCGCTGACCCAGGGCATCAATCCGGCGTGGGCCGGCGCGATTGCCGCGCTGCAAACCCACGCCACCATCCCGCTGCTCGGCGCGCGAACGGTTTTGACCGAGGCGGATTGGAATGCGCTCGTCGGCAAACTCGCGGCCTTCGACGCGTGGAACGCCAGCAAGACTGGCGGCGCGGTCGAAAAAATCGGACTGCAGCGCGCCCGGGAAATCCTCGCCACCAAGGCCAAGGAAACGCTGACCATGCTGATCACCAAGGACAAAGCCGAGGAAGGCAATTCCGTTGCCGTGATCGGCTTGCACCGCCTGATTCATTATCATCGTGATCTGGCCAAGTTGTGCCGCAACTTCGTAAACTTCGGCGATTTTTACGGGCGGAAAGACAAAGCCATCTTCCAGGCGGGCACGCTTTATCTCGACCAACGCAGTTGCGATTTGTGCCTCACCGTGGATGACGCCGGCAAACACGCCGCCATGGCGGGCATGGCCGGCACTTATCTCGCGTATTGCGANNGTCGGGCGCAACGGTATTTTCTACGACCGCAAATGCCGCGATTGGGACGCTACAATCACCAAGATCGTGGACAACCCGATCAGCATTCGGCAGGCGTTCTGGTCGCCCTATAAGAAATTGGTCCGCCTGATTGAAGAACGCGCCGCCAAGCAGGCCGCCGAGGCGGATGCCACCGCCACCGCGCAATTGGTGGCCGTCGCCAATGCGCCCATTGCTCAAGCCAGCCCGGGAGCTCCGGCGGCCCCAAAAAAACCGGCGTTTGATCCGAGCGTCATCGCCCTGATCAGTTTGGCGTTGGGGAGTTTGGCTGCTGCCTTTGCGGGCGTTCTGGCTTTCCTCGGCAAATTTGAAGCATGGCAAGTTCCGCTGGTTGTCATCGGGATCATGCTGGTAATTTCCGCGCCGTCCATGGCCATCGCGTGGCTCAAGCTGCGCAAGCGCAACCTCGGCCCGATTCTTGACGCGAACGGCTGGGCGGTGAACGCCAAGGCCCGAATGAATGTGCCGTTCGGCGGCGCGTTGACCGGCGTGGCGGCGCTGCCGCCCGGAGCCACTTTTGGGGGGGCGGATAAATTTGCCGAGAAGCCTTCCGTGTGGCCGAAATTGCTGCTGGCCGCGTTTTTAATCTGGTTCGTCTGGGCGTTTCTCAATGACAGCGAAGGCCGCCTGTGGCGCTGGACTGACGGCAATGACAGCCTCACCGCAATTCATAAAATGGCCAAAGTTCCGGCCACTGTCCAAAAAGCCCTGGATGAACAGGCAGGCAAAAAGACGGACACAGGACAAACCAATCCATCAAACGGGGCCGCCGGCTTCACCGTGACCAACGCCGTCCCGGCAAAATAATTCCCGTTAACCTCACGCCATGAAAGTCACCATACCTGAAGAGTTGAAAAGGGACATGCCGCAAACCCAGTGGGGCAAAATCCTCTCGGCCACACCCATCGTGATGACCGTCATCGCGACGTTGCTGGCCGGACTCGCATCCAGCGAGATGACCCACGCCCAATACGACCGTGCCTTGGGCGCGCAACTTCAGTCCAAAGCCGGGGACCAATGGGGTTATTTCCAGGCCAAGAAACTCCGCGGCGCCATGCAGCGCAACTCGCTTGAACTCCTCCAGGC
>PLJQ01000185.1:0-378 GCA_003140275.1 Limisphaerales bacterium | reverse complement strand
GGCGCGGGCCTTCGATGTCGCGCTGGCCCCGGCCAATCAAGTCCTCGCGCAACTTGAAAAGTCGCTGCCCGCCGGCGATAAATCCGCCGCCCGGGATCTGGCCGCCGCAAAAATGCGTTTCTCCGGCGCGCGTTACGATGCCGAGGCCGCGCTCAACCAGAACATCGGCTATCTGCTGGAATTGCAGGTCCGCAAGGCGAACCTCTCGGCAGACCGGCACCACCGCCGCAGCCAGAAATTTTTCTTTGGCATGCTCGCCGCGCAGGCTGGTGTCATTGTTTCCACCTTCGCCATGGCCGCGCGGAAACGAAATCTGCTCTGGACCCTGGCGGCCGCCGCCGGCATTGCCGCCGTTGCCTTCGCCATTTACGTCTATCT